>JBLIND010000353.1:0-6817 GCA_047639095.1 Candidatus Omnitrophota bacterium
TTTCGTTATAGAACTGTTCATCCACCTGGTCGCCCAGAACGAAGACCAATCCGCCGCCTGAACGAACCCAGGTCTCCAGCTCCGTCCGTTTTTCCTCACTGACGCGATACAGGTTGCACAGGAAGATAATTTGAAAATCGGAAAGATCGCGGGATTCGAAGCCCGTATCATCGACGACTTCCAGACTGACCCCGGAGGTGACCGGCCCTTGAGGCGCGAGGGCTTTCTGGAGAAAGAAGGATTCCGACTTTCCATATTCAGACGAAGGATCACCATCTACGATCAGGGTGCGGATACCCGGGGTGATTCGGCCGGGGAACAGACGCTGGTTATCTTTTTCCAGCAGGTCGACGTCGCCTCCCCCGACCAACTCCACCTTGATGGGCACCGCGCTTAATCGATCGCGGTCTTCGGCATTCCCCGCCTCATAAAAATAGGAAAAGGATACCGTATTCGTCTCGTTCGGCTTGACCACATCAAGTGTTTCCTCCAGCGCCAGCGCATCGGCAGCGGAAAAGCGGACCTTCACCTGCTTGACCGGGAGGTCGCCATGGTTGCGAATGGCCACATCAAATCGCGTAGGCACACCGGCGATCAACGTTTTGTCCTGCGGGGTCACGGAAGCCACCGAAAGATTCGCGGTTTCGTCTCCCGCCAGATCGACCATAAAAACACCGGCGGCCAGCTCGGAAATATCCTTCAGGGATTTGACGACCGGGCTCTCCCCCTCTCCTGCAGGCCAATCTTTCAAACGTTGGTCGGTCAGCAGATACACCATGCGACTCATCCCGCTCTGGTCGTCGGCAACCATCTTCTGAATTTCCATCAGGGCCGTACTCAGGTCGCCCGCCTGATCGATCGGGGTAAGATCCTTGATCTGCTCAAGCACTTCACTGGCGGCGGCCCCACCCATGGACTGCATCACGAACAGCGGCTTTTCCGGCTTCGACAACAGCATCAGGGTCAGCGTGTCGTTGGATTGGCCCGAAGCGAGTTCGGAAACCATCTGGCTGAGTTGTTTTTTGCCCTGCTCCAAGGGCGTCGACCCGCCGGAGCGCGCATCCATGCTGATGGAATCGTCCAGGAGTACCAGGCGGTCATAGCGTGTTCCGCCGAAGAGAAATCCACCGGCGCGTGAAAGGAATGGTCGGGCCAATGTCAGTCCAATAAGAAAGATCACCAGGCATCGGAGAATCAGGAGGATGAGATCTTCAATCCGTACGCGGCGACGGTTCAGGCGATCGGCTTCAATCAGGAAGTCCATCGCCGCCCATTCGACCACCTTGAATTTCCGGCGGTTGAGCAGGTGGATAATAATCGGGACAGAAATCAACGCCGTGCCCGCTACGAGCAAGGGTAGATTCAGTACGTTCTGGATAATCGCCAACATGTTTAGCGTCGGCGCCTCTTACCCGTGCGTTGACGGTAGCTCAGGTAACTGCTGAGGACGGCATCGAGATGGTCCCGGGTATTCACCAAGTTGTAATCGACGCCGGCACCGTTACAAATCTTCTGCACCTGGGCGAGGTACTTGCCCACTACTTCAAGATAGGATTTCCGCAAGGCGCGCGGATCGGCGTGCAGCTCCTGCTGCACTTCCAGCCCCTTGAACAGGGTGTTATCCTCGAATGGGAAATTGATTTCATCATCATGCATGAGGTGGAACACCACGACCTCATGCCCGCGGAGGCGGAACTGTTTCAACGCACTCTGCAATGTTTCCAGCTTCATAAAAAGATCGGAAACCAGCACGACCAGGCCGCGATGACGCATCTGGCCCGCCAGGGTCGGAAACACATCGTCAATATCCGTATCGCTGGCCGGCGTGGTACTTTCCAATTCATGGACCACTTGCTTGAGATGGTTCGGATGCGAGCTGGCGCGCAAGTTCTTCTCAACCGCATTGCTGAAGGTCACCAGGCCCACGGCATCCTGCTGGGACTGCAGGAGATGGGTCAGCGAGGCTGCCGCGGTAGCCGCGTAATCGAACTTGCTGAACCCCTTTGCGCGCCCGTAATCCATCGACTTGCTGCAGTCGAGGATGATGGTGCACTTGAGGTTCGTCTCTTCCTCGTACTCCTTGATGTAGAAGCGATCGGTCTTGGACCAGACCTTCCAGTCGATGTGCTTGATGTCATCGCCTGGCGAATATTCACGGTGGCTGGCAAACTCGATCGCAAAGCCATGGTAGGGACTTTCATGCAGTCCGTTAATGAAGCCTTCGACCACCAGACGCGCACGCAAATCGAGACGCTTGATGCGCTCGAGAACGTGAGGGTCGAGGTAGTTGGGTTTACCGGAAACGGCCATGCCGGGGCTTTCGATCAGGCGGAGAAGGCCGGAGCGACCTCAGGAACGATTTCATCACCTTCGCCACGTTCTGGCACGGCCTCAAGTAACTTTTCAATTACATGATCGGGCGTGATGCCATTCGACTCAGCATTAAAGGTCGTGATAATCCGATGGCGGAGAACGGGGGCCGCTACGGCACGGACATCGCCGGTCGTAGCGTAATAGCGACCGTCCAAAACCGCCCGGGCCTTGGCGCCGAGCAACAGATACTGCACCGCTCGCGGGCCAGCGCCCCAACTCAGCAGCTCCGGAATAAAGTCAGGCACCTTACCTTCGGAAACCCGCGTAGCGCGGACCAGACGAAGGGCGTAGTGAATGACATAGGGCGCGGCCGGCACTTTTCGAACCAACTGCTGAATGCGAATGACGTCTTCGCCGGAGAGCATTTCATCCACTTCCTGGCGGTGTTCTGCCGTGGTCATGTCCGCAACCTTATATTCTTCGTCGTACGAAGGATAGCCCACGAGCACCTTAAACATAAAGCGATCCTGCTGGGCTTCCGGGAGCGTGTAGGTGCCTTCCTGCTCGATCGGATTCTGGGTCGCGAGCACGAAAAAGGGATCGGGCAGCACGTGGCGTTCTCCGCCTACGGTCACTTGCTTCTCCTGCATCGCCTCCAGCATGGCGGCCTGTGTTTTCGGCGGCGTACGGTTGATTTCATCCGCGAGAACCAGGTTGGCAAAGACGGGGCCCTTGATGAATTTGAATTCACGCGACCCGCTGAGCTTGTCTTCCTGGATGACTTCCGTCCCCGTGATGTCGGACGGCATCAAGTCCGGCGTGAACTGAATCCGTGAAAAGGACATGCGCATGCATTTCGCCAGCGTGGACACCATCAGCGTCTTCGCGAGACCCGGCACCCCTTCGAGCAGGCAGTGGCCGCGGGAAAAGATCGCCACGAGCAGCTGCTCGATCACCTCATCCTGGCCCACAATGACCTTGGACATTTCCGCACGGATGCGCTCAGTCGATTTTTTAACATAATCCAATTCCTGCACGTCATTTCCGGCAGGTGTGTGTTGATCATCCATGGAGGAAGCCCTTTTTGCTGATTTCGTAAATGTTTGGACATCGTTCGCATAAAAGCGTTGAACATTCAAGCGTGCGAAAAGCCCTGTGTTCCCTGTGCAAAGTGGGTATTTACCGGGTGAGATCGAAAGCCAGCCAGGCACAAGCACCTGCGCCATCCACTTGCAGATCATCGCCCAAGCCTGTTAGAAACGGACATCATGAAAATCCCCTTCGACAACACCTACGCCCAATTGCCGGATCGCTTTTTTTCCCGGCAGGAACCGGCCCCGGTACCGGCGCCCGAATTGATTCGAGTGAATGACGACTTAGCCCTGCATTTGGGCCTCGATGCCGCCTGGCTGGGTTCATCCGAGGGGGTGGCCGTTTTGTCGGGCAATGTGGTTCCGGAAGGAGCGGAACCGCTCGCGCAAGCCTATGCAGGGCATCAGTTCGGGGGCTTTGTACCTCAATTGGGAGACGGCCGCGCCATCTTGCTGGGGGAACTCCTCGATCAGGACGGGCAGCGCCGGGACCTTCAACTGAAAGGCTCCGGTCGGACCATGTTTTCACGCAATGGCGATGGGAAATCGGCCCTGGGCCCGGTCTTGCGGGAATATATCGTGAGCGAGGCGATGACCGCCTTAGGCATCCCCAGTACGCGGGCACTTGCGGCGGTGACGACCGGCGAGGTGGTGCAACGCGAAGCCCCCTTTCCGGGAGCGATCCTGACCCGGGTGGCTGCGAGTCATCTGCGCGTGGGCACCTTCCAGTATTTCGCCGCTCGCGAGGATACCGAAGCCTTGCAGCTTCTCGTGGATACCGCCATCAAACGCCATTACCCCAACGCACACACGGCCCTGGATCTGCTTAACGGAGTCATCGCCGCACAGAGCGAACTGGTGGCGAGCTGGATGCTGTTCGGGTTCATCCATGGCGTGATGAATACAGACAATGTCGCTGTTTCAGGCGAAACCATCGATTTTGGACCCTGCGCATTTATGGATGCCTTTCATCCCAATTGCGTATTCAGCGCAATTGACCAGCAGGCGCGCTATGCCTGGGGGAATCAGCCATCTATCTGCAAGTGGAACCTCACGCGTTTTGCAGAAACCCTGCTCCCTTTGATGGCGGATACGCCCGAGGAAGCGGTGCCCTTCGCAGAGCAGGCCTTGTCGACCTTCGGAGAACAGTTTGAAACCCGCTTCGTCGATGGCTTCCTGGCGAAGCTGGGGCTCGCACCGGAAAGCGAGCCGACGTTTATCAATACCACCCTGGAGACGATGGCCGAAGAAGAGGTCGACTTCACCTTGTTCTTCCGACATCTCACGACCGTGGCGGCGGGTACGGATCCGGATGCGTTTCTATCGCTGTTCAAGCGACGTGACCACGGCGCGAGCTGGCTGGCGGATTGGCGGGCCATCGCAGGGGCGGAACCCTTGGTCGCAGAAATGCAGGCGGTCAATCCCATCCTGATTCCCCGCAATCATCGGGTAGAGGAAGCCATTCAGCAGGCCTATTCCGGAGATTATACCTCCTTCCATCGCCTGGTGGATGCGCTCGCGAAGCCCTATGAGGACCAGGTCGATTATCGGGACCTGGAAGCCGCGCCGCTGGCGCATGAGCGGGTGACGCAGACCTTTTGCGGAACCTGACCGGCGGATGAAGACCAGTCGGGTCGGAGACCCAGGCTACGCATGTTATTCCCAGCCGAGGATGTCGTCGAACGAATATAGCTTGCCATCCGGCCCCTTGGACCAGATGGCGACCTGCTTACCAATAGCGGGAGGATAGGACGTCCCTTCCATGGCGCATACATTGTTCCCATCGGTATCCAACACGACCTGGTAATCGCCGCCCCAGGGATCGACGAACTCCCCGGTCTTGTTCATGCCGGAAAGCAGTAGACCCGCCACCGGAACCTGGATGTACACGGTCTTGTTGGTGTTCAGTGAATAGCCTTCATTTCCGGCTCCGTCCTTGGACATCAGGGCATTCATGATTTCCACGTTGTTGACGTCCTGGGGCAAACCGTATTGAAAGTCAAAATAGTCGCCGTACAACGTCGGCAACTGCCCGTAGTCCTTCTTGAACGCCAGGCAAGCGGCCTCGAAGGCGGCAAAATCTGAACGAAGCATATCGTCAATTCGCTTGAGATACACCGCGTAGGCCGCCGAACCGACGATGCTGGATATCGCAATCAGGATACCCAGCATCATGGAGATTTCCGGCCGACTTATACGCATGCGTCGTCCGGGATCAGGACAGACCGCTGATAATCTGAATCAGGGGCAGGAACAACGCGATCACGATCGAACCCACGATCACCGCGAGAAAGATGATCATGATCGGCTCGATAATCGAGGTAAGCGCGGCGACGGCGTTGTCTACTTCGTCATCGTAGGTCTCCGCGATGCGGTAAAGCATCTGTGGCAAGTCGCCGGTTTCCTCGCCCACCTCAACCATCGAAACCACCATGGGTGGGAACAGGCCGGTGGCGTCGATGGGTGGCGCCATGCTTTCGCCTTCTTTCACCGCATCGTGAATGGACGCAACGCCTTTGGCGATCACGGCATTACCAGCGGTTTCACCCACGATCGTAAGGGCCTGCAGCACCGGAACACCCGAATTCATGAGGGTGCTCAAGGTGCGGGAGAAACGGGCAATAGCGGTTTTCTGGATCAGGGAACCAAACAGGGGCGCCTTCAACTTAATGGTATCGAGTACGACCTGGCCACGGTCCGTGCGCTTTGCGTAAGCGACCAGACCAACAATACCCGCCACGCTGAGCACGATCCAAGGAAGACCGGTCACCATATTGCGTGAGCACCACATGACGACTTGCGTCAATTTAGGCAGGCCCTGGCCATCCAGAATGTCATCAAAGATGGTTTCAAACTTCGGGATGATAAAAATCATGAGGAAGGTCAGAATACCGACCGCCATCACGAGAACGACCAGCGGATAGACCATCGCGCTGATGACCTTATTCTTGATCTTCTGCATCTTCTCCATGAACTCAGCAAGGGCCATGAGCACGGTATCGAGCACGCCGCCGACCTCACCCGCCTTCACCATGTTGACGTAGAGTTTGTCGAAGATTTTGGGATGCTGAACCATCGCCTCCGCAAAGGTGGAGCCCGAGTTAATGGACTCGCTCATGTGCCCGAGCGCATAGTTCAACAAGGGGTTTTTTTCCTGGCGGCGAAGCACTTCAAGACCGCGAACGAGCGGAAGACCGGCGTTAACCAGGGTCGCCAACTGTCGGGTCAAGGTCATCAACTCCTTGGTCTTCACTTTGTTAAAAAACGAGGGCTTGGTGACCTGCTTTTTGGCGCGCTTGCGCTCAGGCGTCGCGGCTCTGGCTTTGGCGGGTGCTTTGGCCTTACCGACCGACTTGGACGCACTCGGAGCGCGGGCGGGAGCGGGACGACGTGCGGGCTGCGGGGCGCTGGCC
>JBLIND010000354.1:0-6813 GCA_047639095.1 Candidatus Omnitrophota bacterium
TTACGCCAAGGGCTACGATGCCGTCGTATACAACTTCTGCTTCGCCCACAGCCGCGACCTTGAAGCCGCCGACAACCTGATGGACCAGACACGCGTTAACGGCGTCCCGGCCGTACTCATTCACTGCGCCATGCACAGCTGGTGGGACACCTACAAAAACGGCGTACCGAAAGCCATCGGTCCCGATTACCTGGGCAAGGCGAAAGCCAAAGAAGACCTCGTCGCAGAGTGGAAAAAAAGCCATCCCGACAAAGCCTTCCCCGCCTGGGGCGACTTCACCGGTGTGGCCAGCGAACGCCATGGCCCCAAGAAACCGATCCAGATGAATGTCGTGAACAAGGAGCACCCGGTGACCAAACGCTTCCCCGATGGATTCACGACCGGCAATACCGAACTGTATAATAACGTGTACATAGTGGACGGGGTCGTACCCTTGATCCGCGGCGTACAGGGCAAGGACGATTACGTCGTCGTCTGGACCTGCCCGCAGGGCAAATCACAGGTCATGGGCCTGAGCACCGGACACGATGTCAGCGACTGGAACGCCGAGCCGTTTCAACACCTGGTCATCGATGGCGTGAACTTCCTCGCAGGTAAAAAGTAAGCCACGTATCCCCCGTAGCATGGGCTTTAGCCCGTATCCACTTATACCCAATGAATACGGGCTGAAGCCCATGCTACGGGACGCTACGGCTGCTCGTACAAGAGCAGCAAGGGATCATCAGACACCGTCACGCTGATCCCACCGTTCCGGCTGATCAGCACATCCTCCGATCCGTCGATCCCGATCGCCCGCACCCGCAAGCCTTCGCCAAACGGGATCCGCATCGTTTCCTCTTTTTCGTCTGACCAGACCACCCGCAGGCACTGCCCCTGGTCATCGCGAAATAGATAGGTCTGCGCCCCACGCGGCTGATGCTGCTCCTCCACGAAGCGCTTCACGCCAATCGCATTCAACAGATGATAATGCGTGATCGCATCCAGACGCGGATTGTAGAGGTTGTACCGACAATCGAACATGCAATGCGCGTCACCCGATTGCCCGCGCGCCTTTCCATCCGGATCCGGATATTGGATCGTAAACCAGCTCACCGTCGCCCCTCCTTCGGCAAAAAAGGAAACGACCTTTTTAATCATCTCCCGTGAGACTGCGAGACGGGTTTGCCCCTGGCTGTTCAACCCCAGCTCGGTGGAATGAATCGGCTTCACCGCATCGTACTTCTCCATCAGCGCCCGATAGGCTTTCATCGTCGACCGGACATGGGTGTAGTGCTCGTAGATATGAAAATCGTAGGAATCCAGGTAGTTCTGATACCCCGCCTTGAAGTATGCCTCATTGGGTTCCACCGAAGTCCCGAGCACATGGATCTTGGGATCAAACGCTTTTACCGTTTCGTAAATCGCCTGGTACGCGCGCACATTCTCCAACACTTTTTTGCCCGTGCCGTGCGGCTCATTGCCGATGGCAATCATCGCCAGGCTCGGATCCGCATAGGCTTCGAGGAAATTCTTCATCCCGCCGCGCAAGGCGACTTCGCTGTAGGTCTTGAAGCCATTGCGTTCGATGTCCGCAGCCGGGGTGCCGGTGATCCACTTCGCGCCGAGCTCTTTGCACAGATCGATCCCCGGGCCGTGCGCCTTATACGGGGCCTTGGCTGACCACCCCCCCCAGACGCCGAGCTGGCGAATCCCCAGTCGATCCGCGAGATGGAAATACTCCGTAATCCGACTGTCCCAATTGCGAATCGTGAAGGGGATTTTTTCCGCCGCGAACGACTTCGATGGTGCGAGCGGCAAGCGCGCAAAGCCGGATACTTCCTGCACCGGATCCGCCGTACCCTGGGGGACATCCACGTGCAATTCGTAATACTTACCCACGGCCAGACCCGCCGTGGGGAGCGTAATATCCGCAACGTAAGCGCCGTCTTTTTTCGTCAGCGTGCGCTCTTCCAAAGGAAGTACGTCGCCACCCTGGTAATCCCGAACCGATATCCGAAGGCGTTGATCCGACGCGGCGAGGGCCTTCTTCGTCTCTACGGTAATCTGGAAGTGCACGTCCTCTTCCGGGAAAAAGAGATGACCCAGAGCATCGCCCTTGATCTTGATGCGTTCGACGATCTGTTCGCGCGGCTGGACCTTCAATCGCGCGGCGGACAAGGCATCGATCGCAAAGGATCCGTAGGTCTTCTCAATCGTCACCCGGAAGCGCGCTTTCGCCGCGCCTTGAGGCAAGGTGATCGATCTCGACACCTCCTGCCCGTCCGATCGACCAAAGCCAATGCCGACGGGAATCGTTTCCAGCACCGTGCCCGCGCGATCCGCAACCACCAGGGACACCGCTCCGTGATAGGAGTTGTCCGGCGAGTGCAGATCGGCTTTCCACGCATAATCGATCTGCCACAAACCGGGCGTCACCACAAAGGCCTCGCCGACCGCGGCGGTTTCAACCGGCAGGTTTTCGAGGCTGCGCTTCAGGACCAACGCCCCTGCATTCGCCGTGACATCGCCCCGGGTTTTCCAGCCTGTGCGAAAGGCCTCGGGCGAACCGAAATTCTCTTGATAACTCGCGGCGCTGATCGTGGCCTCAACCATCACGTCCGCCCGCAGGTCAGACAGCCAGACCTCGGGCTTTTTGCCCGCATGCGAACGGGTGCTGAGCATCAGCTCCATGAATGCCAGCGGTTGATGAAACTTCCCGTCGTTTGCCCCGCCCCAATGCTCACCGCCTGCGATCTTTTCCGGCACGAGCGAAACGTCCTGCCAGGCGCCGTCGGACTTGAGCGCAATCCCACCTCGCTGATGGCACTGACCCGTCGCATCCACGAGACGAACGCTGAATTCCTTCGCGGTTTCCGAACGCATCTTCAGCCGAACGACCTTCGTCGGAGGCAAGCCCATCTCCGCGAACGATTTCCGCATCCCGACATAGGTGCCGCCTTTGGTAAAGTCCGCGTGCAAACGCATGATCGGCTGGCCGCTGACCAGCTCCAGTCCGCCGACCGCCCCTTTGAACTCTTCGCCAAGGTTGAAGCCCCAGTCCAGCACGCCCTGCTCCAGCTGCTCCAATTGCACCGTATCCATGACCTGCAATGAGGGCGGAGGCGGCTGCAACACCACATCGCTCAAGAGCAAATCGGAGGTGTCCCCCATTTCACGGGTCGCCATCACGACGAACAAGCGACCGGGCTGATGCCAGCGACCATCATTCGCCCCACCCCACTTTTCGTAGGACGCCGCGAGGTCCAGCGCACCGGCCGTGCCGAAATTCTTAAAGAATCGTTCCACCGGAACCGAGATCTGTTGCCAACCGCCCTTGTCGTTCAGCTTCAACTTCACCTGGTGACATTGCCCACTCCCATCGACCAGGCGTACGGGCAATACGCCGGTGCCTGGCGGGATCTTGACCCAGAACGAGAGGGTGTCCACCGACTGCTTTGGCAGCTTAACCGATGCCTGCACGTAGTTCCCGCCGCCGGTAAAATCGGCCTGCAGGGCCAGCACCGGCTGATCGCGATGTTGGGCTTCCGCCAGCGCGAGCGCGCCCTTGGCTCCAGGAAATTCCTGACCGTTGTCAAACTGCCATCCTCCCATTTTCTGCGTGGGTTGGATCAAGGAGATGGCCGATTGTGCAAATAAAACGCTCGGCCCTGCGAGCAGGAGGATGAGCAGGCGTACACGGGAAAAGGGGCGTTTCAGATTCATCCGTTCAAAGCTGGCGTTGCCGGATCGACAAAGCAAGCCCTATCCCGCTAAGGGATGGGCATGATTAAATATACATGCTCTATCCTTACCGCCCTCCTCGCTTTGGCGTCCACCAGCTTCGCCAATGAACGCGTGCTGAAGGACATCGCTTACGACGATGATCACGCCGCCCAAAAAATCGACGTCTACCTGGCCAGCTCCAAAGAACCCGCGCCGGTCATGATTTACATTCACGGCGGTGGCTGGCGCGGCGGATCGAAGAACGGGATTCCCGGGTTCCTCGCCCGGGCGAATGCCGAAGGCTGGCTCGCCGTGGTTTCGGTCGAATACCGCTTCACCGATGTCGCCACCCACCCCGCCCAGGTCGACGATTGCGCGCGCGCGATCCAGTTCGTCCGCCACAACGCCAAGAAATGGAACCTCGACACGACCCGCATGGGCGTCACCGGCGGTTCAGCCGGCGGGCACCTCTCTGCGTATATGGCCGTGCAGGATGACGAAGCCGATTCCGCCTCCGAGGATCCCGTCACGCGGGAAAGTTCGCGCGTGTCCTTCAGCATCCCCTTCGCCGGACCGACCGATTGGGGCTTGTTGAGCACGATCCAGCACGGACACCCCGCCTATCGCCAACTCCTCGCCTACGAACCGGGGACCCCGGCGGCGGATATGGACGCCGCGCTCAAGAAAGACGTCTCGCCGCTCCACTTTGTTACGAAAGACGACCCCCCCATGCTCATTGTTCACGGCGATGCGGATGTGGTCGTTCCTTTTGAACATGCCAAGGTCCTCGAGGCCGCTTTGAAAGCGGCATCGGTCCCGGTCGAGATGGTGGTGGTCGAAGGCGGCAAGCACAACGTCGCCGGTTGCGGGGAACCGGGCTCCGTCCGGGCCGACGCCTACATGCGGGAACACCTGCTCGGCAAGTAAGGGGCGTCCCGACGATCGGAAGACGTTTTAATTTCCGTTCCTACGACAGGAACTACTTGAGCGCATAGATTTTTATGTCGTCGATGACCGCGTTGCGCGGAACGGACAGGCGCAGCAGCCGTTTGGTCGGATGCGCGATGCCTTCTGAAGAAAACGAGCCCACCTCTTTGCCATCGATCGTCACGCTCAAGGTGTCACCGACGATGCTGGTCTTCAGGTCATACCAGGTTCCGGCCTT
Organism: Candidatus Omnitrophota bacterium; assembly: GCA_047639095.1. GTDB lineage: Bacteria > Verrucomicrobiota > Kiritimatiellia > SS1-B-03-39 > UBA6053 > JAPYUI01. Next base: position 4,868 of record JBLIND010000354.1, read on the forward strand.
CAACGTGTTCGGAACATTTTCCGCCTTGGTTTTCAACATGGCCTTGTGTTCGGCCGTCAGCTTTTTCGCTTTCTTGAGATCGTAAATGGACATGGCCATGTTCCCAGTTTTCAGATCGGCAAGCTGCACCGAGCGGGTGTTGATTTTCGCCATGCAAAGATGCCCGGCATGGACTTCCTTGAATTTCAGATCGGCAAAATTCAGACCGAGACTGTCCTTGGCATCTTCGAGCATGAAACGGAGCTCGATCACCCCGTCCTGGAATTCAGCCGGATGGGTGACGGATACCGCATGGTCCGCGGACGCGTGGAAAGTGATGTACATCGCGCCGTCGCGCAGATCGACCTGCTTGTTGCCATGCGCACGCTTGTCGCTGTTGGAGCCCCAGCCCTTGCCGATATCCTCCTTGGTCTCCTGGGATTCATTGCGATCGAAGCGGTCTTCAAAGATCAGGGTGCCCTTCGGCTCGGCGAAGGCGACCGAGCTGAGCAGGAGGAGGGAGAGGATCGCTTTCGGATATTTCATAGAGTTTCCATGGCTTGGGTTGGGTTCGTTCAAGGTTCTTTTGGATGCGTCACCTGCTGCAACCAGGCCCGGGCCTGAGTGCGATAGGCGCTGTCCTTGTGCATCCACAGATCGGTGTGCGGGTGGATGACCTTGCCTTCGGGGATCTTAAAAAGCGTTGCCGTGGGCACGTTGAGAAAGGTGAACGCCGCGAGGTCCGCATGCTGGCCGAGGTATTTGTCACGCAGGGCGTCTATATTCATGCCGCAGACCATCACCGGACGACCTTTCAACCGAGCCAGGCGGGTCAAGGCCGAAGCGCGATCATCGGCGGGATAACCCCAGGTTCGCTCGCCATCAAAATGATCGTGAGTAAACATACCGCACCAGAAGGCGGCGATTTCATCGTCGGCGAGACCGATGTAACTCGAGCCAATCGCCCCGCGGGAGAAGCCGCACACGATGCAGCGTTCCGGATCACCGCCGAAGGCTTCACAGATGCGCGGAAGGTTGCGCTTGCAGTAGTCCACCGTCGCCTGGGCATCGCCCCACCAGGTGACGGCATTTTCTTTGCCGCCTTTTTGCACGTAGGGCATGGCCACCCAGATAAAGCCTTTGCCGCCACTCAAACCATACCCGAGGTTGGCACCTTCGACTTTGCCGGAGGAGCCGCAGGCATCCCATTTATTGCCGGTGTATTCGACGATGACCGGATAGGAACCGCCGGGTTTCCAATCCGTTGGCAGGTAGAGGGCGTGATGCACATCGGTGCCCGCATACTCCGGAGCCACCTGGCGGACCCGCTTTCCGACCGCGGGTGCTTCATCCGTCATGGTCGGCGTAACGAGATCGACTGGACCGGCAAAAACCAGACTGCACAGGCTCAAGTAGCCGAAGCAATGGAGGAGCTTATTTGACACCGAGCTCCTTCTCCCACCAGCTGAGGTAATCGCGGTCAGACACTTCGGGATCCAGACCGCGCTTGATCATCCCTTTGTTATAATAGGCCAGCTTCCCATCGGCGATCGCGGTGCCGTGCCCATTGCTGACGAAATATCCGGCCTGCTGCAGCAGTCCGGTGATGGTCGGGAACGCCGCCGGCAAGGGGCGTTTGTCGCGGGTGTCGTGGTGATGTCCACCAATCGTGGTTTGGTACCGCCCGGTTTGAAACGCACTGCGCGAAGCGGAACACACCGGAGCGGTGGTAAAGGCCTGGGTGTAGCGCACGCCCTCTTTCGCCAGACGATCCAGGTTGGGCGTGGCGACATCCGGATAGCCGTAACAGCCCAGCTCAGGACCGAGATCATCCGCGATAATCCAGACCACGTTCAAGCGATCTGCGGCACCGGCCAGGACAGCGCCGAGCACGAAAAAGAGTACGACTAATCTATCTATCATCCTTTTCACCTACGCCCTTCGCAGAGAAGACCTGCTGCCGAAGG
>JBLIND010000355.1:0-6789 GCA_047639095.1 Candidatus Omnitrophota bacterium
CAGACGAAATTGAATTGACGCAGACCTTTATCACCTCGCACAGCCTGGCGGCGTATTGCCGGGTCGTCTTCAACAGCAACGAGTTTCTCTATGTCCGATAAGCACCGTCAGATGAGTCGCCGGGAGCTGCTTTCCTTCTCGGCCTATGGTTTGACCGGGGCGGCCTTGACCAGCCTGGTCCAGGGTAGCGAACCGCAATCGGTCCTGCAGCCACACTTCGCGCCCAAGGCCAAACGCGTGGTGCACATCTGCCTCATGGGTGGGTTGAGTCATCTCGATTCCTTCGACTACAAGCCGGAGCTCGAGGCTTATCATGGCAAGTCCTTGCCCTCCGACGAGCATCCCGAAACCTTCTTCAACAAAATCGGACTCATTCGGAAAAACGACTTCGCGTTCAAGCAGCGCGGCGAAAGCGGCTTGTGGGTGTCGGATCTTTTCCCGCACCTTGCGGGCGTTGCGGACGAGCTGATGGTGATTAAATCCATGGTTTCCGAATCGGCGAATCATACTCCGGCGACCTTCCAGGAGAATACCGGCTTTCAGCTCAATGGTTTTCCCGTGATGGGGTCCTGGGTTTCCTATGGCCTCGGCTCGGAGACGGATGACCTTCCGGCCTACGTCGTACTGCCCGATGCGCGGGGTTATCCGGCGGGCGGTACGATCAACTGGTCGAATGGTTTCCTTCCATCGATTCATCAGGGCGTGGCCTTTGAAAGCGAAGGGATGCCCATACCCGATCTCTTTCCGGCGCGTGAAATCCAGGTGTCGACCGAATCGGCGAGTCGGGATTTGTTGGGTCGTTTGAACCGACGTTATCAGGATCAGCATGGTGCGGACGATGCCCTGGTCGCGCGGATGCGGAGTCACGAGCTCGCGGCACGGATGCAGTTGACCGTGCCCGAGGTCACCGACATCGCCAGTGAACCCGCCAGCATGCGCGGGCTGTACGGCCTCGATGAGCCGGAGACTGCGCAATTCGGTCGCAACTGCCTGCTCACGCGTCGCCTGCTCGAAAAGGGCGTGCGGTTTGTACAGCTGATTTCCGGCGGCTCGTTTGGTTCGCCGCGCATCAACTGGGATGGTCACGAGGACATGGTGAAAAATCACACGCGCGAAGCGATGCGCATCGACCAGCCGGTCGCGGCTTTGATCACGGATTTGAAACAGCGCGGGATGCTGGATGATACGCTGATTCTCTTTACGACCGAATTTGGGCGCACGCCGTTTACCCAGTCGGGGAAGGATAGTATCGGCACCGGCCGCGATCACAACATGTACGGATTTACCAACTGGATGGCGGGTGCAGGATTAAAAGGCGGGATGTCGTATGGAACCACCGACGACATCGGTTGGAAAGCGGCGGATAATCCGGTGCACTGGCACGATTTCCACGCCACCGTGCTCGACCTGCTGGGGATGGATCACGAGGCCTTGACCTTTTACCACAACGGCATCGAACGCCGATTGACGAACGTGCACGGCCAGGTGATTCCTGGCATCATGGCCTGACCGACCTACAAGTTCTTGATCGGCAGGGCGAGGTTCGGGGGCCGCCGCGCGGGATCCTGCAAGTCGGTATCGAACACGCGCAGCGGCGTGTTGCCGGCAAGGTCTTCCAGGCGGCCGTTGACGATAAGGTCGCACCCGCTGGTAGGCCAGGGGTCATCGGGGGTAAAGGTGCAGGCGGTTTCACCCGGCTCGACCACGAGCGTTCCGGCAAACGGTTTTGCATCCTGGCGAACCGTCAGGAAACGCGGCAGCTGCGCATGGTCGAGGGCATCATCGAAGGTGATCTGCAAAGGTTCGCGTGATCCGGCCTTCGGTTGGCTCCGCCGCCATCGGTTCGGCTCCGGCGGGGTTCGATCTTCCTCGCGGGTGCGAAAGTCTTTCACAAAGGCTTCTTCCAGATGCACACCGGCCATATTCGTGACCCGTGTGGAAATACGGAGTTGATAGCGGCGACCCGGATGTAGAACCGGGCCGTAATCCTCGCGGAGATTTACGCCCTGTTTGATTCGTCCCGGATGGATCCACAGAGTCAGGCGGCGCGCGTCTTTGGACCAGAGCTCGGTACGCCGCCAGGCGTCTTCGATGACCTCGCCATCGGCATTGAGCATTTCCAGGTCATCAAAAATGGCGCGGCCTTCGCGCATGGGTTGTGAAAAGTAGATATAGAATTTCAGGCAATTGGCCGGGAGTATTTCGGCGGTCGGATAGATGCGGGTAACCTGGGGTGCCTCACTGGGGCTTGCTGGAGGAACGGTGTAGGTGGCCTGGATGGTCGTCTGGTCGGGTCGGTAGGCGGTCGCCTGGTAGGTTTGACCCGCCTGCAGGGGGTAACGTGGTCGAAGCATCAGGTGATCCTTCTCCTGGCGGTAGCTTGCGAAGATGGCGGGTCCGCTCTTTCCCCCGGCATCGACCAGGCGAAGGTCGACGAGCTTACGCCCCTGATCGAAATCAATGGGGTCGACCTTGGCCAGGAGCACCTGTTGTGGCCGGGTCAGGTAGCAGGACACCGTCACCTGCCCAGGGGTTGGCGACGGCTCAATACTAAGCTCGGGCGTTCTAAAAGACTGCGCGTGCAGGCACAGGCTGCTGAGGAGGAAGAGCAGAGCGAGAAGTTTCAAGCGAGCGATCAGGGAAGGGGGAGGATCTCAAGCTGGACACCGGTCTCCACTTGCCGGAGGACGACCGCATGACTGTTGTTCAACGAATCCATCTGCATGACGCCGTGATAGGCATCCACGACTTGCACGCGATCGGTCGCCGGTTTGAAGTCGCTCAGGCGCAGCAGGGCCTTTTCGTTGACCGCCTCTTTTTCGGAGAGGATGCCTTGTTCGAATTTAACCGTGAAGTACGGGCTTGGACCCATGGGGCGTTTGGCGTGATGAAAGCGGAAAGTATTCGTCAGTACGAAAGGCTTGCCGTCCTTCTCGTAGATGAACATGTCGATCGGTCGGTTGCCCGAGCCGAGTTCGAGGACGCTGGTTCCTTTGACCTTGGCGCCCGGTTGCAGGGAGGAGATGGGATACTTCACTACAGGGGTACAGCTGAAGGCGCCGACAACATAGGTTTGGCCATCTTCGACCATGGGCAGGAGCACGCTCATCGGGGCCTTGGTTTCCCAGCGGCCATGTTGCACGTGATAGGTTTCCGCACTGTAAAAATTACTCGTCGCATCGTGTTGCAGCGGTGCTGCGATGGTGAAGATCTTGGATGCGAAGGTTTCGTTGCCACGTCCGGCGGCGACGAGGCGATCATCCGCCCAGGCGACGTCGGTGATCAGGCTGACCTGAACATCTCCTGCAGCTAGTTTCACCCGCGCGAATCGGACATCGTCGAGTTCAACTTCCCGGATCTGGTTGGCCGCATCCACCCGAACGATTAGGAAGCGCTTGTCATCCTGCTTGCGAAGGGCGACGTAGATGTTGCCGGAAGCCGGGTTCACCGCGAGGTCGATGATCTCAATGCCCTCTGGCGTGGTTCCCAGGTGACCGGCCAGCTGCTTGTCGAAATCGGTGATCGGTTTACTGCGGGAAGGGGTGGGCACCTTGTCATTCGTATCGATAGCCACGACTTGTGCGGCTGCGCCATCGCCGACGAGGAGGATGCCGCCCGGGGCAAAGCTGATCACGTTGATAGATTGCAGACCGGGGTTTCCTTTGCTGGAGGTCCCGATGACCTCCACGGCCGCTCGGGCGAAGTTGCATAGAAAGAAAGCGGTCAGGGTGACGAGGATACAGGCGGTTTTTGTTTTCATCGATGGGGACTCCTGCCGACGATGGTAACAGGTGCTTGGTATTCCCGCAAGCCATGGCTGACCGAGCTACGAACGTTTGTTTTCGGCTTGGACTTCGAGGAGGAAACGCGGTTCCTATCATCGGAACGCGCACTCGGTCTATGCTTGTTCGGCTATCCGCCCTTTCCATCCTGGTGCTCTCCCTCTGAATCGGGCAAATGAGGCCCCGGATACGGTAGGTGGTTTGATTCGCATTCCCGCGAATCTGGCGAGGCCTGAAAGGCTCTCCGGGATGTACCGTTTGTCATGTTCAGGCGGTCCATCAAAGTCGGACAAAATGGTTAGCCCATTTTCAAGGTCACGTAAGACTTGGCGAGTTGAACGGTGTTAATAACTGCGGAAACTATACGCCGCACACGCCGTTACACTCCTGATGCACGCCCCCTGATCGGCTCCGAAATTTACACTCGCAACCCGCCTCACACAAGGGGCGCAAAACTCGACCACCGGCTCGTACGCGACCTTCACAGCCCTTTTCGACCGCTTAACTTTCCGAAATATTTACATCGAGTGTGCCAGATATTAAATATTAAGGAACTTTCTTTTTGCGGTCTTCCGGATAGACTTATTTCATGAACGAATTTATAAATACTACGATCCAAAATCGCTTCTTCGCTCCGATGATTGCGGCTCTTGAAACGGCGATTTCCCAGAGAAAATGTAATGAATTTTCGGATGAAGAGTTTCTTCTCGCCGCCTTCGGCCGAGTCATCTACTCCTGCGAGTAGTGGACGCGATTATGAGAAGAAAAACAAACTGATGGAGAAAAAATCGTGGGCAAAAACCGCGATCTCCAAATGTATGCAAGCGCGCTTCATTTGTCTGGCGCATAATCTAATGACCCTCTTCGAGCATGTACTGGATCGGGAAGAGGGTATTACCGATGAGACGGTTCATGCAAAAAGGAGGAAGCGATCCGCCGAGGTGGAGGCCAGTATCCGGGAGCGGGGTGGGAAGCCCAACAGCCTGGTTGCCCAGCACGCGATAGCGAGCCAGCGAAGCCTTCAGTTTATCAGATGGCTGAGATACATTTTGGAGGCGGGGACCTCGTGGAGGAAAGGTGTCGAACTCCTGCGGCCATTAGTGATGAAATATATCTGCTGAATTGTTAACACCGTTCGGCGTGGTACCTGCTAACAAACCGCCTAACACGTCGACAGTTGATCCAATGAGCTTGAAATTACCATCTACTTTATGGAAAATCGCCACCGTAGCGCTGCTGAGCACGCTTTCGGTTTCCGCGGATGAATTCGTTGAAGATGGCGTTCTCAGCCCGGCCAACGAGGCCATACGCTGGCATTTGAACCGTACACGGGCGAAACCAGAAGCCGAAGCGGATCGCCTGAACATGGTCAATACCACTTCGGGCTCCAACGGGGCGTATGACGTGGCGGAAGATACGATAGGTGCAAATGATTTTGGTCAGGGACCTACACAGTGGGTGATTTGGCAGACACCGCAGCAACCCCTGGCGCCGAGCCGCTTGATCAGCATTGCTTGCGACAATCACAGTCTGGATTTGTCAAACTCCGGTGCGTTTGCTCACAGCAGCCCGACCGGAAACTTCTATCCGCTGGGCAGTGGTCCCTTTGCGCGTCAGGAGCAGGAAGGGTATGAGAATGAGGTTACAGGTTACATTGAAAATCTGATCACTTCGAGCCTGGGCCAATTTGGCAGTTATCCTGTGGAAGCCATGACACCGATGGGTGCTCAGGACTCGCTGTTCATCGATTCATCGATTGCTGACCGCGGGCACCGCAAAACCATGCTGAATGCCGATGCGCGCGAAGTGGGGATCGGTTACGCGAAGAAAAACTTTGAGCAAACGCATCAGGGTTTTCTGTTAAAGTTCGTGGAGGAATACTACACCTATGATCTCGGCAAGCGCGGCAGCGATCACTATTTCACGGGTAGCATCTTTCATGATGGCGATGCCAACACGTTTTATGATCGCGGCGAAGGCCTTGGCGGTATCGAGATTCGGATCTATCAGGATGGGGTCGAACATGACATGTACGATGTTTCCAGTGACTCGGGCAACTTTGCGGTTCCGCTGAATAACCTGGCGGAAGGACTGGCAATGATTGTCTTCGTGAATCCGAGCGCGTCTCCCGTGACCTTAAGCATACCGATCGACCATGCCCGTATCGGCACTATCCAGATCCCGGCCGGAGAACAGTATCTTCTGGGCACCTTCGAGCAGGTGGCTGGTGATCGCAATGTAGGCTTCCGCGATTTGATGCCGGTTACTCGATTGGATATCGCCTGCCATACCGAGCAAGTTTCGATCTCCTTCAATTCGATGGTGGGTCTGACCTACATCATGCAGACGACCAACGATATTTCTTCCGATCTCAATTGGATCACCCTGCAGACGCTGACCGCCGACGAGTTTCGTGAGGCCATCACCTGTGGTGGCGTCGGAACACCCCTGGTCGGTTCCGCCTTTTTCCGGGTGCTGGTTCAGCAGTCCTCGCTGCCTCCCGGCGGCCCATTATAGGCTGAGCAGTCCCGCCCCACGCATGGTGCAATGGCGTGCGCGGTATTCAGTGTTCATAAATTGCCAACAGGCGAAACGGGAACAGCGTGTCGACGCGCCAGCCATCGGGGACGACCGCTCGGAGTTCAAGGGGTGTAAAGCTCCGCTGAATGGAGAGCCCGCCATCTTCGACCACGAAGGAATTGCGAAACAACAAGGGCATCGTGGTCGTGAAGAGGGTGTAAGCCAGGCGCTGGCGGTGAATGTCATTAAAGATCACCTTGTGCCGGGCAGCCTGGGCAGCCGCAAGACAGAGCGCGTGTACATCGTCATCCTCCAGGTGGTGCAACACATGATTGCTGAGCACGAAGTCATAGGTTTCACCCCGGTCCACGATGGTTTGCAGATGCACGGCTTCATAGGTGCTTGAAATCCCATGGTGCTGCTCATGAAAGCGCCGTGCGCGATCGTCCGGATCGATAATTTTACTGTGGAGTTCCATGCCGCGGGC
>JBLIND010000356.1:0-6776 GCA_047639095.1 Candidatus Omnitrophota bacterium
AAGACGTTGTCTATCCAACGCCCCTTGCCGTCCATGCTCACCTGTGCACCCGATAACCCAACCGTATCCACCCGGGCCGTCGAGGTGAACTGACTGCCTTGGTCGGTATTCATGATCTCCGGCGCACAGCCAGCCGCAGCGATGGCCTTGTGCCAGGCGGACAGGCAAAACGTCACGTCCATCGTGGTGCTGACTTCCCAGGATAAGACCTTGCGGGGCTTCAGTCGATTGCGGTTGATATGCAGCAGCCGGGCCTGCTTCCGAATCGAGCGCTGGGGATGCTCCGGTTCCACCATGAGTTTCCTCATAGATCGATCCCCAACTGCTTGCACTTTTTTTAAGGAACTCTTTTTCGATGACCAACTGGCCAACGTTGCATTCCAGTCGTTCCGTTGCCCGTTCCATATCGACCCGTTCTTCGTCGACCGCGTTCTTTCGGACAAACAGGCTTTCGGCGTTCTTGACCAGCTCGCTTTTCCAGGCGGTGACCTCCTTGACGCAGAGCAGGCCCCCTACTCCACCGGCGCCCTGCAGGCTGCCGGAAAGATCCAGGTCCCAGTAGTGGTGCCGGGCTTCGACGGGCGCCTGGGCGTGATCCACGGTTTCGCAGGCGACGTTCCAGTCGTCGTAGCTGTAGCGGGTAGTCGAATCGAGGGTCCATGCGTTGTTCGCCCGGAGGAATTCTTTGCGGACGGCGCGTCGGCCGAAGCCGTCGAAGACGTTTTCGATCTTGCGGGCGCCGTCGACCGGGTTCACCGGCTCGGCCTTGATCATGCGATCATGCGGTTCTCGAAATTCCAGAAGTAGGTCGTTGGTGATGTTGCCATTCGCATCACACGCGTAAACCGGCGGCGGATCAACCTCGACGGTTAGCGGCTCGGTGTGTCCGATCCGAAGAGGTTTCGGCCGAGTCGCAACAGCGTTCCGATCATCGGAACCGACCTGCCAGCGAGAAAAGGTATGCCGACCTCCAGTTCAATATGTTCATAAACCCCATTTTGATTAGTTCAGATCAAATCGAAACACATTCACCCGCAACACGCTTAAACCTTTGACCCTTGAGAAGGTAGTTTATACAACTATAGAATGAGGCACCTTCTTGGAATACCCGCTAGTTTACAGTTTGCTCTGATCCTCGCCCTTTTATCGAGTGCCGTGCACGCCCAGGTTGTGCTTTCCGAGTTCCTCGCCTCGAACAGCTCCTCGATCACGGATGAGGACGGCACCAGCTCCGACTGGATCGAGCTCTTTAACGCTTCGACCAATGTAATCGACCTTGCGGGGTGGCACCTCACCGACCGCAGCACGAACCTTACCGCGTGGACCTTTCCCCAGACCCTCATTCAACCGGGAAGCTTTCTCATCGTGTTTGCGTCGGAAAAGAACCGAGCGGTTTCGGGCAGCGAGCAGCACACGAATTTTCAATTGAGTCGAAGTGGCGAATACCTGGCCCTGGTAAAACCCAATTTGAGTATCGCAACCGAGTTCTCACCCGCATTTCCTGAGGTTCAGCCCGATGAGGCCTACGGCTTCCCCATGAGCGCCTCGGAAACCATCGTGATCGATGAAACTGATGCTGTGCAATGGCTGGTGCCCACCAACAACAACCTGGGATTGACCTGGACGACGGCGAATTTCGACGACAGCAGCTGGAACAGCGGAATCGGTGGCGTCGGTTATGAAGATTCATCCGGTTATCAAAACCTGATCAACAGCCTGATCCCCACCGACACCGTGACCGTGTATACGCGATTTACGTTCAACCTCCCCAGCGTTCCCAGCTGGAATGGGCTTAGACTCCGGATGAAATACGATGACGGCTTCATCGCCTATCTGAACGGCGGCTACATTGATGGCGCAAACGAACCAGCGGCCGCCCCGACCTACAACAGCACCTCAACCGGGACACACGACGACAATTCAGCCATTCAATTTGAGGACTTTAACGCGTCGCATCGCCTGCCCAGCCTGCAAAGCGGCAACAACACCCTGGCCGTTCACGGATTGAACGGCAGCACCGGGAGTTCGGACATGCTGATGCGTCTTCAGCTCGTCGCCGGCCAGAGCTCACTCAACGGGGCGCCCCACGGTCGGCTCACGACTCCGACGCCCGGCGCGCCGAATCCCTCCGGCATCGCAACGCCCATCCTGTTCTCCGAGGAGAATCAGCTGTTTGCCAACACGCTGAGCATCGCCTTATCCAGCACTTTGCCGGACGTCGACATCTATTACACCACCAACGGCAGTGTCCCAACCACGAATGATACCCAGTATACGTCCCCTATCCTCATTACGACCCGCACGATTTTAAAAGCATCCGTTGCTTTTGCTGACGGCAGCACCAGTGATCCGGAGACCCGTCGCTACATCAAAGTTGACCCGGATGTGCTCGGCTTCGACTCCAGCCTTCCCCTGGTCGTGATCGATACGTTCAATTCAACCATCCCCGACACCAATCCGGGCATTTCAGTCTTTGCTCTCATCGAACCCGACCCGACCTCCGGTCTCAGCTCCCTGGTCGACGATGCGGCCATCACTTCCACCGCCACCCTCGCGATTCGCGGGAGCAGCTCCGCCGGGTTTCCTAAAAAACAATACAAGATGGAACTCGTTGACGAAACCTTGACCGAAACGGGAGCGAACCTGCTTGGCCTGGGGAAAGAATCCGACTGGATCCTCTATGCTCCGGGGCAATTCGATCACAACATGATCGCAAACAACTTCATGTATGAACTGGGTCGGGATATGGGCCAGGTCACCATGGGCACACGCTTCGTTGAGGTCTTCCTGAATGACAACAACGACACCGTGAGCACCAATGATTACGACGGCATTTATGTGCTCATGGAGAGCATCAAGATCGACCAGAACCGGGTCGATATCGCACAACTGGACCCGGCCAACACCACGCAGCCACACGTTTCGGGCGGGTACATCCTCAGCGTCGATCGCGGCGACAACAACCAGTACGTATTTAATACCGACCCCCAGAATCTGATGCCGGACGCCAACAACATCAACGTCATCGACCCAAAAAACGACGCGCTGAACCAGGCGCAGAAGGACGCCATCCGGGACTATTCAGTCGCCACTGTAAATGCGCTTTATGGCCCGAATCCTGAGCATCCGACGACCGGTTATCCGGCCTTTATCGATGTGGATGCCTGGGCGGATTATCATATGCTCAACACGCTTGCTCACAACGTCGATGCGTTTCGCCTGAGTGGGTATTACTACAAGGACCGCAATGGCCCGATCGTCGCCGGACCCCAATGGGATTTTGACCGCACGCTGTCATCGACCGACGGCCGGGACGACGATCCCACCAACATTCGCGGCGTAGGCGGGAGCACGCTGTACTACGAATACGGCTGGTGGGACGGACTCTTCGACCGCGAGGAATTCCGCATCCGCTACCAGGACAACTGGTATGCCTGGCGACGCAGCCAGTTGCTGACCACGGCCCTCTTTCAGCGCATCGACGCCCTTGAAGCGCAGATCCATGCAGCATATGCCCGACCGGGCAACAACCCCCTCGACGAATCCTCACGCTGGAACATCGGAGGCTACGGTTCGCGTTATGGGTTTGGCAACCTGATCGGCGAACGCGATGCCCTCAAGACCTGGCTGGGCACGCGGCTGAATGCCATGGACGATTCGTTTGGTAAACCCCCGGCACTCAATCAACACGGCGGCACTGCGCCTCCCGGCTTCGACCTCGCGATCAGCCTGCCCGCAGGTGCCGCCGGCACGATTTATTACACCCTCGACGGATCGGATCCGAGGCTGCCGGGCGGGTCGGTCGCCACCAATGCCCAGGTCTACGCGGGACCGATTGACCTGGTCACCAGCACCCGCTTGCTCACGCGCATTCAGTACAGCAGCGGGAACGAAGTGGACTTCCCCTTCCAGCGAACGGTCGCCTGGAGTGCGAAGGCCGAAACCACGTTTAACATCGACCCGCCCGCCTCCTCAAACAACCTGGCCATTACGGAAATTCACTACAACCCCTACCCACCCGATGCCCTCGAGCAGCAGAGCGGATACACCGACCCGGATGAGTATGAGTTTATCGAATTGATGAACGTCTCCGCATCGGCAATCGACCTGTCCGGTGTCGCATTCACCAACGGGATCAGCTTCAACTTCGATGGGAGCGGCATTCTGCTACTTGGCCCTGGCGAACGAATCATCCTCACCCCCGAGGAAGATGCCTTTGCCGCACGCTACCCTGGAGTGGCGTTTGCCGGACGCTACAATGGACAGCTGGGTAACACGGGTGAGACGCTATCCCTGATCGGCCGAAATAGCGAAGCCATCCAGACGCTGCAGTTCCAAGACCTTAGCTTATCCGACGGTCTCGGCCACTCCCTGATCGTTCTCGCCGGAGCGGAAGGGAGCAGTGAAGCAAGCGACTGGCGCCCCTCCTGCGAACTCCACGGCACACCGACCAGTGTGGGCAGCACCGACTGCCGGAACGTGGTCATTAACGAGGTACTCGCCCATACCGATGCGCCCTTAACGGACCTGATTGAACTGTACAATCCGGGCCCCGATCCGGTGGACATCAGTAACTGGTGGCTGAGCGACGCGCTCGAGTATCAGAAATTTCAAATCCCACCAGGGACCGTTCTACCCGCAGGCGCGCACCTCAGTTTCGATGAACAGGATTTTAATCCAAACGGGGCATGGAACGCCAACCCGACGGGTCCCATCGACACCAATCGTCATTTCGCCTTGAGCGCATCGATGGGCGATGAGGTGTACCTCGTCGAAGCGGATGCCAGCGGGCAAATCATCCGCGTAGCGGACGCGCACGCCTTTCGTGCGACGCTGAACGGAGAATCGCTCGGTCGTTTCGACAACGGGGACGGCCCCTTCTATCCCATGACCACCCTGAGCGAAGGCTCCGAGAACGGGCACGTGCGCACCGGCCCCCTGGTCATCACCGAAATCATGTACAACCCCACGCCGGGCACCAACGACTTCGACCTCGAATACATCGAGCTCGGCAACATCGGCTTGACCATTGAAGATCTGGCGGACTGGCAACTCGAAGGTGCGGTCGACTACACCTTCCAAATCAACACCCCGATTCACCCGGGCGAAACGCGGGTGATCGTCGGCTTCGACCCGACCAGCACCAATACCTTGCAGACCTTCCAGAACGCCTATGGCGCCATCAGCCCGCTGGGCCCCTGGTCGGGTCACCTCAACAATGCCGGGGAGACCCTCTGGTTGCTGCGGGCCGATGATTCACCGGCGGGTCAACCTGGGTTCCGGCCCTTGGTAGAAGAAGAACGCGTGAGCTATCTCCTGCGAGGGCTTTGGGATATCGGGGCGGATGGCACCGGCATGGCCCTTGGCCGCCTGGTCCAATCCCAGTTTGCCGACACGAATTCCAATTGGTCGGCACAGGCACCTTCACCGGGGAGCATGCCGCTGCAGGTCTGGCTGGAAAGCCATTTCACGCTCAGCGAGTTAGGCATGCCGATCTCGGGGCTGGCAGTAGATGCCGATGGGGATGGCCTGAGCAATGAGTCGGAATACCTGCTGGGCACGGATCCTCGGGATGCCTTATCGGGCCTGCTCATCGCTCCCATGGGCTCGCCTTTCACCCTGCGCTGGCCCTCCACCGCCGGGCGGTGTTATCACATCGGCTACCGCGCAAGCCTCGGCGAAAACGTCTGGCAACGCCTCCCCAACACCCGGGTCTTCGGCACCGGCGGCATGCTCGAATGGACCGACACCGATCCAGTACGGACTGAAACCGGCACTACAGGTTATTACATCCTGATCGTCAACTAGCCCATCACACCAAAGCCTGCTTACCTGCTTAAAAATCCGCGCTTGACATAAGGTGTACGTAGGTTTACTTTAAATACATGAACCGGCAACAAGCCATTTCCGCCTTTTGGGTCCGCTATGTGGATCGCCTGAAGCGTGCAGGGGTTCCCGAACAGCTGCACAGCTATTACGCTGGGCACGTTGATCGATTCATCCGGTATAAAGGGGCCGTCCAGCTCCGGGAGACGACGCCGTCCCTGGTATACCGCTACCTGGACGAGCAGGCAGTCCACCCTACCTGTCCCTCCTGGCGACATGAACAACTGGTTACCGCCCTCGAGATCTTATTCGTAGACCTGGTGCAGGCCGATTGGGCCAGGCGCTTCGACTGGCATCACTGGAAGGAGTCCGGCTACAAACGAAGCGCCACCCAAGCCGCCTGACCCGGCCCCAAGCGTAGCGCGGAATTCATTCCGTCCCCATGGCATTCGCCATCCAGCATTTTCTACCCACGCATATTGGGTGAGTCATATTGGACCCTTGGACCATTTTTTTTTTGTGAGTGGTTGGCTGTTTTTTCCCGCGAAAGAACGCGAAAGGGATGAGTGTGTTGAAGGATAAGATTGGTGTGGATATGGCGAAGGACGCGGGGCGATTCGCTCCCCAGAGCACCAGGTGTGATATGGAATTCATTCCGTCCCAGCTCCCACGCTCCAATACGGAATGAGGGTTAAGCCGAGACAAAAATTCACCTTTGCAATCCGGCCATGCGGCCAGTGTCAGAAACCAGGGTCACGGGGACGGAATGAATTCCGTAGAGCCAATCCGTATAGCCAATCCATATAGCCAATCCGAAGTTGTTAATCAGGCCGAGCGGAGTCTCCTCCTCAGCGCAGTCCGGCCTGTTAACAACTTTTCCCGAAATTCATCGCTGACGCTCTGTCCTGTTGATGGGTACCTCTTTTGAAGAAGCGCAACCTCTCTTCTCC
>JBLIND010000357.1:0-6749 GCA_047639095.1 Candidatus Omnitrophota bacterium
GCTACACAAAAGGAAGAAGAAACAGGCGAGGGTTTTCATGGGCTTATCCTTGGTGTTTGGGTTCAAGCATGCTGACGGATGCACGCCCGAGCAGGCGTATGCGATCCACTTCGAGTTGGGCGTCGAGGTCTTCGGCGAGTTGGTAGTGGCGGAAGGTCGGTTGGCTGACCCGCGGAGATCGATTGTCAAACTGGAACCATTCCCGGGCGGGGGCATCGGAAGCGGTGGCGAAAAAGTTCATCTCCGCTTCGACGAGGGACGACCGGTTGTGCCGGAGGCCCAGGCCGAGCAGGATCAACGCGGCCGCGGCGAGTGATATCCAGACGAGATTGGGGCGCTTGGTTTGTTCCGGCAGGTCCCGCATGACCCGACGATGCAGCTCGCGGACCCGTTCGGGCTCGACGGCTGGCTGGCCCAGGTTGCGGAGGTGGTCTTCCAATTCGTTCATCTCAGGCATGAATGGTTGCTCCGGTGAAAAGGGTTCACTTTTTTTCGATCTTCTTTCGCAAGGCGAGCAGTGCGTAGTGAAGGCGTGATTTTACCGTGCCCGGGGCGATGCCGAGCAGGGTGGCGATTTCCTCGATGGAGGCATCGGCATAGAACCGAAGCTGGATCACCTCGCGGTGTTTTTCTTTCAGCTGGTCGATCTGGGCGAGCAGCTTTTCGCCATCGATGTCGGATGATTGGACTGGCTCGGCCGGAGGTTCTTCCAGCAAGGGTACGGTGGGTTTGCGCATCGAACGCCGGACCGCATTCCGGTAGCGATTGCGGAGAATGCTGAAGAGCCAGGTGCTGAAGCGACAGGAAAAGTTGAAGCGCCGGATCGATTTCCAGGCTTCGATGAACGTTTCATGCGCGAGCTCGACCGCGAGATCCGGGTTGCGGCACATGCCGGTGGCCTGGGACAGGAGGCGTTCCTCGTGGAGGTTCAGCAGCTGCTCAAAGGCCTGCTGATCGCCCGTCTGGCAGGATCGGATGAGGGTTTCTTCGGTCACAAGGCTGTGCATCTACCATTTTATGGCCCGGATGGGGCAATGGGTTCAAAAAATATTTCGATCGCTTCATTCCCGACTATACCGTGGTCATGCCGACGCCCTTTCTCGCGTAGGTTTAGTCCAGTATGAAGCGTATAATCCTCATCTTGGCCGTATCCGTGATCAGCGCGGTAATTCTTTCGGCTGCCGAGCCCTACCAGGCTTTTCTCGATGCGCATTGCCTGCGTTGCCATGGACCGAAGAAGGCGAAGGGCGATTTGCGAATCGACCAGCTGTCACGCGACTTCGGCGCGGGGATCGACGCCCATCACTGGGCGGAAATCGTGGAGCGCATCAATGCCGGCGAAATGCCACCGGAGGATGAAGACCAGCCCAGCGAAAACGAGATCGCGACCGTGGTGCCGCAACTCAACGACCGCATCCGCGAGGGGCGGGCGGCGCGCATGGCGGCGCGACCTGTGGTAGCTCACTACCGGCTCAGTCGGGGCGAGTTTCAACACACCGTCTACGACCTGCTCGGCGTGCGCTACGATACCCGCAAGCCGGGTGAACTGACCGCGGATCCCTTGTGGCACGGCTACGACCGGATCGGCTCGCTACTCTCGCTCTCTCCCTCGCACGTCGAGCGGTATTACCGCGCGGCGGAGATCGTGCTCGCCCGCGCCTTTCCCGATACGCCGGTCGAACCCCAGAAGGTGCGCATGACCGCAGCCGACCTGCGCTACGGTGGAGGAAAAAACCAGCAGGCGTATCTCGATCGCTTCGGCATCAAACGCCCCCTGCGCGCGTTGGTCTTCCCCGGGCGAACGTTGCAGGCCTTGCGGCCCAATTGGTTCGGCCGCATCGGCCCGGAGAAGAGCGGACTGTATCGCGCGCGGATGCAGGTCAGTGGGATCCGTCCTCAAGGCGGTCAGCCGGCGCATTTACGTATCGGGACGCGAACGGACGAGGCGACCAACGAAGGCCTGATCGAGCTCGACATTCTTGCGCCCGAAGACGAGCCGGAGATCATCGAGTTTGAGGTGTTTCTGGAAATGCCAGCCAGCCTCGATTTCAACGTGATCGTCTCCGATATCATCTCGCGCGACAAGGGCGGGCACCATCGCAACATCCTCGGCGGCTCGAACTATATGTTTACCCACACCAGCGAGACCCGACTGCTCAACCCCACCGGCCCCAAGTTGTTCGACGAAGACGGCAACGGAATTTTTTCTTTTGTGTTGGTGGATTGGATCGAATGGGAAGGTCCGCTCGAGAGTCCGTCCGAGCGTGCCACGCGCGACGAGCTCTTGCCGTTCGATGATGCGAGCCCAGAGATGGTCGCGCAATGCCTGCAACGCTTCGCGGAGCGCGCCTGGCGTCGACCGGTCAACCAGGTGGAACTCTCGCCCTACCTGAAGGCCTATGCCGACGAGCGGGCGGAAGGTGAGGAGCTGCACGCGGCCTACAAGGTTGCCTTGCTCGGATTGCTGACCTCCCGCAACTTTACCTATCTGGTGGAAGGGGACGTCGAACCTCGCGAGCGGCTGACCGACTGGGAGCTCGCCTCGCGCCTCTCTTATTTCCTTTGGAGCTCCATGCCGGATGCGGCGCTGGTCGATGCGGCACGTGCCGGTAAACTGACCGGCGACGGCTTCGCTGCCCAAGTGGATCGCATGCTCGCCAGCCCGAAGATCGCGCGCTTCATCGATGACTTTCCCCGCCAGTGGTTGCAACTGCATCGCCTGGGTATGTTCCAGCCCGACAGCAAGCTGTACCCCGACTACGACGCCTGGTTGGAAGCGAGTATGCGTGAAGAGGTCGTCGAATTTTATCGCGAGGTGTTCACGAGCAACTTGCCGATCGATGCCTTCCTGCGATCCGACTGGACGGTCGCCAATCCCCGCTTGTGCGAATTCTACGGCTTGCCGGAACCGGCGGTGTCGGGATTTCAGCGGGTAACGCTGCGCCCGGAGCATCACCGTGGCGGCTTGCTCACCATGGGGGCGGTGCTCGGCCTGACCTCCGACGGCACCCGCCATCGCCCGGTGCACCGCGGGGTGTGGTTGAGCGAAGCGATCTTCGGAAAGACCCCGCCGCCCCCGCCGGCCAACGTCGATCCCATCGAACCCAATCCTCCGGACAGCCCCAAGGCGACCATTCGCGAAAAGCTGGAGGCCCATGCCGTGAACCCGAATTGCGCAGCCTGCCATCGGGGCATCGATCCGCTCGGATTGGCCTTCGATCAGTTCGACGCCATCGGCCAGTGGCGCACCCACGAGCGGGTGCCCCAGGGTATGGGCGCGGACCCGCTGGTGAATCCGAGCGGCACCTTGCCCGACGGGCGGACCTTCGCGGACGCCGAAAGCTTCAAGCACCTGCTGCTCGCCGACCGGGAGATCTTTCTTCGCGCCTTTGTCGAACAGCTCTGCACTTACGGCCTTCGCCGGGTGCTCACTTTCGATGACCGCGAGGACCTTGAGATCATCGTGGACGAGGCGATGCAGAAGGAGTACCGTTTGCGGGACATCATTCGTGCCGTCGCCCTGTCCGACCTGATCCAGAAACGCTGAGGCCTATCATGAGCAATATCCTATCCCAATCCTGGTTGATCGATCGCCGTCACGCCCTGCGTGGACTCGGCAGCTTTATCGCCCTGCCGCTGCTCGACTGCATGCGGCCGGCGTTCGCGGCAGAAGCACCGCCGGTTCGACGCAGCGTGTTCATCTACCTGCCGAACGGGGTGAACACCCTCGATTTCCAGGTGACCGAGCCGGGTGCGGAATTTACCTTTTCCCGATCGCTCAAGCCCCTGGAAAAACATCGTAACGTGGTTACGCCGATCAGCGGGCTGCATCATCCCGGCGGTTTGGGCCATCACCACAACTGCCAGAAGATCTGGCTCACTGGGGGACAGCTCGGACCCACGGATCGGAACAGTATTTCCGTCGACCAGCGCATGGCCGAGGTCACCGCGCCCCACACCCGCTTTCATTCACTCGAGGTCGCCAACAACGGTGAATCGCTGGCGTGGACGGCCGACGGCATTCGTCTCCCCGGCATGGGGCGCGCCCGCGAAATCTTTAGCCATCTTTTCGAAGAGCCGAAGGGCGGCACCGTAGCGCAGCGGCGGGCTTTGCGGCGTAAGGGCAGCGTGCTCGATGCCAACCTGACTGAGGTGCGTGCGTTGGAAGCGCGAATCGGGGCGGAGGACAAGGGGCGGCTCGACCAGTATCTCACCTCCGTGCGCGAGACCGAAATCCGCACCGACCGGGCCGATGCCTGGCTCGATATTCCGCGTCCAGCTATCGACGATTCGGATCGCAATCGGGCCGACCGTGACGTGCCTCAGACCCAGGCGGGGGAGTACTATCGAACCATCTACGATCTTATCGTGCTCGCCTTCCAGACGGATGCCACCCGAGTAGCGACCTTCAGCAGCGGCATGGAAGGCCAGGGGCTGCCGATTCCGGAGCTGGGGATTACCCAGTCGCGCCACGCGCTCAGTCACCACAACGGCGACCCGGGACACATGGAAAAATTGACCCAGAGCGACACGTTCAACGTCGAGCAGTTCAGTTACTTTATCACCCGACTGGCGGAGACGAAGGATCTCACCGGGCGTCCGCTGCTCGACACGACCATGGCGCTGTTCGGCAGCGGGATGGCCTACGGGCACAGTCACGGCAATGCCAACCTCCCGCTCGTGCTTGCCGGCGGGACGGGCTGCGGACTCAAGCATGGCCGCCACCTCGACCTGAACCAGGGGCACTTCGACGGGTATAAACTCGATCAGCCCGGCGACCATTATCGCCTGTGCAGTCGCCCCGCCAACAGCGACGCGCACATGAGCAACCTGCTGTTAACCATGGCGCAGAAGATGGGCGTGGAGACCGAGCGCTTCGCAGATAGCAAGCGCGACCTGGAGTTGGGGTGAGCTGCTGCCGCTTCCTGTTGTGCATCGGTCTCCTGGTTGCCGCAGCCTTCGCGGAAGACGAACCGTTTCGTCCGACGCCTGGCACATTCCCCTCGCTTGACGCGGCGAAGGCCTATCGCGGCGAGCTGGTCTTTGTGGATCATGTGAATCGGCGCGGGAGTCTGCGTCTGCAAGTGGATGGTCATTATCACGAAGGGCGGCTGCATCATTTTTCCATGCTGCCTTACGGTGTGATTCGCTATCGCGGCGCTCCGGCGGAACTGCGGGACATCCCCATCGGCACCGTGTTGTACGGGCGTTTTTTCCTGGCGCCGGATCCCGAGGCCTCCACGGTGCCGAAAGTGAATCTCAATAGCAACGATGTCACCGCGCCCCCGGAGAATCACGCCATCCTCCTGGAGGACGGGCCCAGCCTGTGTCTGCGCGAAGGCAAAGCCTGGAAGCTCAAAGAGGTCGGCATCAAGGGCGCCGAGGGGCACCTCGTCGCCCAGCTCGATCGCAAGGAAGGGGGCGAAGGCCTGGGCGGGGAGCATAAAATGACGCTCGATGGGTCCACACGTATATGGCGGGGTCGGGAGTTGCTCGGGCTCGACGAGCTGATTGCGGAGGGCGCCTGGCCCGCGAGCGGCGAAAAGACGTACGAAGACCAGCCCGTGCAGCTCGCCCTCACCTGGCACGCGCGTTACCTCTACCAGCAGTTTCATGTGTCCGACCTCTGGCTCGACGAAGCGGCGATGCAGGTCGCGACCGAACGCCAGCGCCAGCGGCACATCCGGCACATCCGCACCCGTTGGATGCCCGCCCAGGTGGAGGCGGTCGAGTACGGCGAGTTCGGCCAGGCCACGGTGGTCGCCACGCTCTTTGGCGGCATGGATCCCTCGCTCTACGCGGATTTCAAACCCGACAGCAGTGGCAAGATGGCAGCCGCGGAAAACACCCTCCGCACCTGGTGGCCGGACCACGATGGCATGGATGGAAGAATCATCGCGGTGGATCAACCTTCTGGGACGCCTCCCTTCGGAAGCAGTGGTATCCGGGTACGCTTCGACGTCCCGCTCATCCTTGAGGGCTTTCGCCCGGGTCGTATCGTACGCATCCGTCCGCACAACTGGCCCAACATCAAGCCCCCGGTAGAGGAGACGATCCGCAGCTTCGAAGATCGCTGGCCGAGCCCGGACCTGTTCAAACGATAGCCTCATTTAAAGTTGTCGCGCATACATTTTCCAAACCGGAGTGCTCAAAATGAAATCGAATCTGTTGCTGTTTGTTGTCGTCGTGTTGCTGGGGTGCGGGTCGGGTTACGCCGCTGAGAAGAAGACGGATCGGGGACCTGAAGCCACCGGCAGCGTATTGGTGTTTGGTGCGACCGGCTGGTACCGGCATCCGGAAACCGCGGCGATCAATGGCTGGCTGGCTCGTTTGTCCGGCGAACTGGGCGTGCAGATCGATGTGTCGGAGTCACCCAAGGATCTGCTCCAGATTCTGAAGCGTTACGATGTGCTGGTGCTGAACAACGCGAACGAGTTAACCACGATTCTCGATGAAAAAACCCGGAAGGCGGTCGAGGATTGGTACAAAGCGGGCGGGGGCATCGTGGCCTTGCATGCGGCGCTGGTGCATCAGAAAGAATGGCCGTGGTTGAGCACTGTCGGCGGTTGCGACTTTGATAGCGATTCAGATTTCCTTGAGGCCAAGGTTGTGGTGGATCCGGCGGCGAAGGATCATCCTGCGGTGAAGGGCTTCGGCGATTCTTTTATGTATACCGCCGACTGGACCAACCACGATAAAAGCGTTACCGGTCAGCCGGGGGTCCAGGTCTTGTTACGCGTAGACGAATC
>JBLIND010000358.1:0-6696 GCA_047639095.1 Candidatus Omnitrophota bacterium
CAGAAGGCGTTTGATCCGCAGAAAGCGGCGCTTCGAGAAGATTGGTATAAAGATCCTCTGGTAAAAAAGGTGTTGGAAACCTTCAATGGGGATATAGTAGATATTTACAAAGCAAAAGAATAGCAGGAGATCCTTATGGCAAACCCAATGAAAATGATGCAGCAGGTCCAGAAGATGCAGGCCCAGATGGAAAAATTGCAAGCCGATCTAGGCGTGCAGACCATCGACTTCAGTGCCGGCGGCGGCATGGTTACGGCGACCGCAAGCTGTGACGGCAATCTCAAAGGTATCAAGATTGATCCCAAGGTCGTCGACCCCGAAGACGTGGAAATGCTTGAGGACCTGGTGCTCGCGGCGGTTGAAGGCGCCTTGCAGGCTGGACGGGACAAGATGGCGGCCGAGATGGCCAAAGTTACCGAAGGGCTGAAATTGCCGGGCGGCATGAATCTGCCTTTCTAGGTGATCAGGCACCTGATCGTACACCACTTCGTTCAACACTTCGTTCAACACTGAGCATGACTTTCGATCATCTGGTCCGGACGCTCAGCAAGCTGCCCGGCATCGGTCGTCGCAGTGCGGAGCGCATTGGCTACAAGCTGGTCCTGCACGACAACCAGCTGCTGAATGAATTACAAAACGCGCTCGCACAAGCGGGGACGAGCATCTGCTGTTGTTCCAGTTGTGGCAAGATCACGGAGAAGACGCAGGATCCCTGTCGTCTCTGTTCAGATGCCAGCCGGGATAATACGCTATTGTGTATTGTGGAAGAGCCGGGGGATATCCAACTCGTCGAAAGCTCCGGGGGATTCAAAGGCCGCTACTTTTGTCTCCAGGGGAAACTCTCGCCCATGCAGGGTGAAACCGTGGGGAGTCAACGCCTGCTTCAATTGAAAGACCGGATGCAGCGCTGGGGAACCAAAGAGGTGATCCTGGCCATGAACGGGGATGTCGAAAGCGATGCGACGGCCCAATATCTGCATGAAATCCTTTCCGACGCGGGCGTGCAGGTTACCCGTCTCGCCTCCGGGATCCCCGCAGGCAGTGGCCTGGGGTATACGGATCCCATCACGCTTTCCCGGGCGATAAAAGGGCGTCAGACGCTTTAATACGGGCCGTCCCCGGGGCTGCCACTGGCTTTGTATTGCCTGATTCATGCTGCCAGTGTAAACCTTCGGTATGCACATACCCTCCGCCATTCGAGGCCCCTTGTTAAGCCTTATTCTGGTTCTCCTTTGCATCCTTATTTATTGGATCTACTTCCAAGTGCTGGCTCCTTATACCAACCAGCGTTCCCAGGATCGGCTGGACGAGCTGGTCGAGCAGATCAACGCGGAAGGTTTCACGGCAAACTATTGTGCGCGCTTTAACAACCTGTCGAAGACGTATGCGGGGAGTTATCTGTCGGACAAGATGGCGTTCAAGTTGAAGAACCAGATCCTGCAGGAATTCCCCCGGCACATGACGCCGGAGGAGGCGCTGGCCTTCATGAACAATCGGCTGTATTCGCTCGATCTGCATTTTGAAACCATCTTCAACTTCGCCGAACGCAAAGAGGCCGGGCGTTCACCGAATCCGCACAAGCTGCAGCATGCCCACCGCCGTCAATTCATGACCAGCCTGGCGGTCCTGGTTGAGACCTTCTCCAAAGCGCACACCTTGAAAATGAAAGGGGTGGGAGACCAGAGCAGGGAAGGGCGTGAAATTGCAGCTCAACAGGTCCTCTACATCGTCGATGGTTTGGACGGCGAAGTCGACATGGATGGGGTGGGCGAAATGATTCGACCGCTCTTCCTGAGCATTGAACGCGCCAGCGCGGGCTTACTGGCCTTCGACGTAATCGATGTGGAGTTCCCGCGTATCCTGCGCGATCTGAACTACCTGATGGTTCAGGGGTTTAAGAAGGTGGACCGCTCGCCATTCGAGTTCGATCTGCGTAAGATTGTAAACTTGGATCAGAAATCGCCTGAAGACTATGGCCCCGTTTTTGGCAAGATCATCGATGTGTGCGAAGCCGTGGCCACGCCGGGTGAATTTGGTTTGAAACAGAAAGTCATTCTGCTGGGGCGGGCGTGCGAACGCACCATCGACATCGCGACCCTCAAGGATCTGCATTCCGCCGACGTGGATGACGACCTGGCTTTTGCCCGGTCCATGCGGGCACGGATGCCTCATAAAGGACTTTGGGTGGGCGGGATCGAGCAGGGGTTGCAATCCTTCTGGAGTTCGCCCACCCTGAAGAGATATATGATTGAGCGGGTACAGGAATTTCCTGAGGTATTCGGTGCAAAAACAGAGAGCCTGGCGTCTTTACCCGGCGACATGGTGACATGGTTTCGTGAGCAGCCTGCCCAGATGGATCCCGACCGAGTGAGTGACTATCTGAATCGGATTCAAACGGTCCTGAATGCCGAGCTCGAGAATGATGTGGCCATCATTCAGCAGCGCTACCGGGATTACCAGCGTCCGGATCCGCTCCATTTCACGCCCGGCACGGCCAAGCAGGCCTATAAGGACAAATTGGACGACTTAAAGCTGGTGACGAACATTCAGTTGGGTAGCCAGTCCATCCAGGATTGCTCCATGCGGGATTTAAGGCGTGCCTACCAGCTTTTAAAGGCCCTTCAGCCTCAAGGGTAGGTGGATTCCTGCTGCTTTTCTTTTTGTCTCGACCCGTAAGGTCTGTTATTTCGTTTCATCCCTTAAACCACCGGAGCCCCTTTATGATCAAATTAAGCGCAACCATTTCACTCGTATCCGCCTTGCGCGGTGGACCCTGGATTTACTGGGACGACCTGGCTGAGAGTTGTCAGAAAGCCGGAGCGCTGGGCTTTGATGGGGTTGAGCTTTTCACCGCCACTTCCACGGAAATTGAAGAAGCTGCGTTCAACGATCTGCTGGCCGCCAACAACCTCACCTGTTCGGCGGTGGGTACGGGCGCAGGCAAGGTGCTCAATGGCTGGACGCTCACGAATGCCGATTCGGCCAATCGCGCGCAGGCCGTCGACTTTATCAAGGGGATGATTGATTTCGGCGCGCGTCACGGTGCCCCGGCCATTATCGGATCCATGCAGGGCAATGTCGAAAAAGGGGAAGCGCGCGAAGCGGTCCTGGACCGCCTGGCTGCAGGCTTGAATCAGCTGGGTCAGCACGCGGCCGATCAGGGTGTGCCCTTGATCTACGAACCCCTCAATCGCTACGAGACGAACTTGTTCAACACGATGGCCAGCGGGGTGGAATTCCTGGGTCGACTCGATACGAAAAATGTCGTTCTGCTTGCCGATCTGTTTCACATGAATATCGAAGAAGCGTCCATTGGAGACGCCATCCGTGCGGCGGGAAGCCACATCGGACATTTCCATCTGGCCGACAGCAATCGCCGCCCGGCTGGATTCGGCCATACCGACATGGGGGAGGCCGCTCAGGCGCTCAAGGACATTGGCTACACCAAATACGCTTCAGCCGAAGCTTTTGCCTGGCCCGATCCGGATGGAGCGGCTGAGCAGACCATGAAGGCCTTCAACGCGCATTTTGCGTGATCAACTGAATAGATCGCCGCGCAGAAAGCGGTCGATGTCATCAATCTGTTGTTCGTTGAGCACCTGCGGATTTTCGCGGTAGTCCAGCCAGGGTCCCTGCAATCGGCTTTCATCCTGAATGCAGTAGAACGCGGTTTCCAGGGCGTCTTTGAAGGCGGACATCACGGCATCCGTCTTGGGGTATACCTGGTTCGGCGGCAGCACGGCCTCCATCTGGGCTTGTTTGATCAAGTCCTGCACGTCCGGTCGCACGCCGGCGAGGATGAGTTTTCCACCCAGAATGTTGAAGGCCTCGGCGAATTCAAAGATCGCATTCCAACACGAGTAGTCGATCGAGTACGCCCGTCGGATACGCAGAACAATCACCGTCGGTTTCTGCAGCTTCACGATTTCGTTCAACTGCTCCAGCAGCTGGTGGGCGATGCCGTAGAATAGTTCTCCGTAGATGGTCAGGGCCAGAAGTTCTCCGGGCTCATGCGCCTCACCTGGCAGATAGGGTGCTTCGTCAAACCGACCGGAAGGCATGGGGACGAGTTCATAGATCCGCAGTTCGGCCGCCCGGTTCAGCACCACCATGGCCGCGGCGATGACCCCGACGAGTAAGCCGTATTCGATCTTCGTGAACACGGTTACCGCAAAGGTTGCGATGAGAATCATCGTATCCGTTTTCGAGGTTTTCCAGACCCGCTTCAGGCGCCGGCCGTTGAGCAAGCGATACCCGATGTAGAGCAGGAGACCGGATAACGCCGCGACAGGTATCCGCTCCAGCAAGGCGGGGATGGAGATCAGGGCAATGGCCGTCGCCAGACCGAAAAAGACATTGGAGAAGCGGGTGACCGCGCCGCATTGTTCGATCAGCGTGGTGCGGCTGAAGGAGCCGGATCCCGGGATACCCTGGAAGAATGATCCGATGATCTGGCTAAGGCCCTGGCCAAAGAACTCCTGGTTGAAATTGATGTGTTGCTGGTGTTTGACCGCTAGCACCTGGCCAATCGACACGGCCTCGATCAGGCCCACCAGCGCGATGGCAAAGGCCTGCGGCAGCAGGTCCGGCAGGAGGCCCCACTCTTCAAGCATCGGGATGTGGAATCCCGGCAGGCCAAAAGGCACTTTGTCGATGTCGCTGACGATGCGGACATTCAGTTGGAATACGGAAACAATGACCGTGCTCAAAACAATCGCGATGAGGCTGGTCGGTACTTTGCGCTCCCAGCGACGGGTGAGCAGCACGCCGCCGAATACACTGAGGCCAACGATCAGGCTGATCGGATTGGCATGGGGGAGGCCTTGCAAGACTTCCATGATGCGGGCGGGAAACCAGGGGTGATGTGAGCCGGGCACCCCTAATAAATGGTGGAGTTGGCCCATGGCAATCATGAGTCCCACCCCGACCGTGAAGCCAAGAAAGGCCGATTCCGGGACAAAATCCACCAGGCTTCCGAAGCGGAACATACCCATCAGGCAGCGGATGATACCAACCAGCAGGGTCAGCGCAAAAATAACTTCCAGCACCTGGGCGGGGGGGGCCGTGGCCGCTATGGGTGCGATGGCTGCAGCGGTCAGCAGGCTGGCCGAGTTGGTCGGTCCGGTGTTGACGAAGGCCGAGCTTCCCCAGAGCGCGGCCGTGATGGACATGACGATTGCGGCATACAGGCCGTACACGGGGGGGATGCCCATGAGCATGGCGTAGGCCATGGATTGGGGGACGGCGAACACCGCGACCGTGATGCCTGCGAGCAGGTCGGAGACTGCCTTGGATCCGTTATAGTCTTTCAGGTCCGCGATGAAAGGCAGGGGATGAACCTTATCTGCTGGCGGATATATCATAGGATGAACACGTAGGCATCGTAACAGATGATGGTGCGCTTCGCTAGTCTGTAGCACCTTTGCCCCAACGCCTTTCAATTAACCACCTGGTGGAACTGGAAGCCGACCGGACCCTTCCGGCATGAAATTCCCGTTCGGCAATAGACCTGGAACGCCCCGTAAGATGGTGGGTGCCTTGGCTGTCCCCCGATAGGTCGCATCTTCAACTGCCGGTATCGTGAGCGTTTAAGAAGCCACTCTCCGAGAACTTTTGGAATGTCGAGATAAGCCTTTTTAGATCGCAATAAAATGGGCATTTGTTCAGGCCGCTTATGATCTCAACAAAACCTGTGATTTTGTCTGGGCTCGAGTGTAAATAACGATGGACAGGGAGTAGGGTAGAGCCCTATATTTGTACTCTTGTAAAAGGCGGAAGTGCTTCTCCCGCATGCAACTACATAGCAAAGGACCATCATGGCGATACGAAATCGGATATCCACTTCAATTGTTCTGAGCTGTTCCTTGATATGGCTGACGGTTGCATCGAGTCTTGGAACGGAAATTGGTGCAGGCGCGGCCGCGATGGGGGCCACCCCGGATGGTACAGGCGGGCGTACGAACATCGACCAAAGCTGGGCGTATCTTCCCGCGGGAACGTACGATGTCAATGAGTTCAATTTTTGGGGCGTGAGCACCAGCGGAACGGTGCAGCCTTTTCTCTCCTCTCAGACGGCTACCGGTCCTCAGCAGTATACACCCGTTTGGGTGGGGGGCGCAGGCGGTGGGGTGATCGGTTTGAACACCTCGCCCTTCGCACCCGGTACGCAACAATTTACCCTCGCACAGCCGACCCGCATCTACTCTGGATTCGGGATGACGGAAAACGCCGTGGGGTTTAACGGTGGTGGTGCGACCGACCATAATGGTCCACCGGCCTTGATTCCGGTCGTTGGTAACCAGTTGCCTGTCTTCTCCAACAATAACCTGGGCAGAACCTATTCGTCCGGTCTACGCGTGACCGATGCCAACCCGTTGAATGGGGGAGCGATCGGCCCGGGTTCAGGTATCAGCAATGCCATTAATCAGGATACGCCTGGCGAGGACCGCCTGAATGTCGAGCGTCTGTTTACCACCTTGAGCGCGGGCACCTACCGGGTGAGCGACTGGTCACTGAACGTATTGGATCACGCCCAGGGGGGCTCGATCACGCCGATGTTACTGACGGGTTCCGGTGGCAATTACTCCACCCTTTGGCTCGGTTCATCGTTTGATCCAAGCAGTAATGGCGACCAGATGGTCGGCGAGAGCGGAACCTTCACCTTGCCTTCGACCGGCGAAGTATTCGCGGGCTTTT
>JBLIND010000359.1:0-6679 GCA_047639095.1 Candidatus Omnitrophota bacterium
CACCGGTAATATGGAGCACCGCTCCATATTACCGCCGGGGCTCGAAAAGGGTGGAAAACGGAGCGGTGCTCCATGATACGGCCAACTTACCAGAGCAGATAGGCTGGCATCGCTTGAGTAGGTCAGGTAGGACAGATCGCATGCTACGTTCCATCTTTGCCCTGCTCGCCGTCCTACCTTTTGCTCTGGCCGAATACGACTACTCCCGAATCGGCGACCGGGTGAACGCCTCCATCCAGGAGGGTGTCGCAGTGACCGAGGGGGTTATCCGGGTTCGGCGGCGTCACGAAAACGACATGGATTTCAACAAGTACAACCCGTTCTACTGGGAGGGACGGCACACGCAATTCAAGGTAGAAGACTACACGCCGCTGGGTGAGAACAAGCTCGTCTTCACCATGACCACGGAATGGCCACAGGATGCCACCCCCTATCGCGGGCCAGATTTTTCGGCGATCTACCAGGGCGACCCACTCGCCGACGAAACCCTGCGCAGCAAATTTGCCATCAACGCGCGGATGAAGCATTCGCCGGATTTCAAATCGTTCGAGATGGAGCTCGGCAAGGTGTCCTTCGGACAACATCCGGAAGAGCTGAAGCCCGGGCAGTTACTCACCTTCGAATTTCGTTTTTTCAACAACGAGAGCCATCCCGATTGGGCCCGCCAGAAAAAGCGTAATCCCCACAACCTCAGCGCCTACTATTCCGAGTTCTTCCGCATCCGCATCGGCGAACCCGGTTTGTACATCGACGACATCGACACCCCGAATGCCTTCCCCTCTCCGCGCCGCTACAGCGGCGGCTGGACGACCCTGCCGACGGTGCGCGTCGAGCCCTGGATGGCGCTGCAACAAAATGCCTTTAACCTGACGCCGGAAAACAACCCACTCTTCCTCACCGGTCGCACCTGGTTTCACACCGATTTCGAGACGGGTAAACACGTGGGCGACGAATCCGATGACAAGCCCTCGGTGTTCTTCGAGGACATGGAAGCGGAGCGAGCGGACATAGCGGCGAGTGCGTATAACGCCCGCTCGTGCAATGCCTGCCACCGGCAGAACGGCAGTGCCTTCATCCCCCTGCCCGATGCACTCGACGAAAAGATTCACAAGCCCCTGATTCGGATCAGCGTGCCCGAGACCGGGAATCCACACCCCACGCTCGGCGGTCAGTTGCAAACCGCGGGTGCAGATAAGGAAGGCGATCTTCAGATCGCGCGCTTTGAGACCCACGAGGTAAAACTGGATGACGGTACGATGGTCACCCTCTCCAAACCTATTTTCAAGGTGAGCGGCCCAACCGACGCGCTCGGCCT
This sequence comes from Candidatus Omnitrophota bacterium, assembly GCA_047639095.1. GTDB lineage: Bacteria > Verrucomicrobiota > Kiritimatiellia > SS1-B-03-39 > UBA6053 > JAPYUI01. The sequence continues at coordinate 1,316 of JBLIND010000359.1, forward strand.
CTCCCCACGCACGCCGCCGGCACTCATCGGCATGGGCTTGCTCGAGGCGGTGCCGGAAAAACTCATTCACGCACTGGACGAACGTTCCGATGGCGAAGCCCGCATGGTGAATGGAAAACTCGGTCGCTTCGGATGGAAGGCCGGGCAGCCCACCCTCACCGACCAGATTCAAAGTGCGCTGCTCAACGATATGGGTGTGATGAGCGAAGGCCGGATGACCCTGGATGGGAAAAGCGATGCCGGCAAAACCGCGCTGGCCACGCAAGCCATCGCCGAGCTCGACGCCTACGTGGCCCTGCTCGGCGTTCCACCGCGCAATCGCCCGGAGGACCCCATGATTCTTGCGGGTGAACAGATCTTCAATCAAGTGGATTGCAAAAGTTGCCACCTGCCGACGCTGCTCACCCGATCGGCCCGATACCCCGAACTGCAGAACCAGCGCATTCACCCCTACACGGACTTGCTGCTACATGACATGGGAGAAGGTCTGGCCGACACCGGGCCGGCCGCGCTCGCCCGTAAGTGGCGAACAGCTCCGCTCTGGGCTTTGAAGAATACGCGCGACGCCGGCCAGGATCACCTGGGAAAATTTCGCCCGGGCGACACCCAGGTCACCTTCGCCGAAACCCATGCGGCCGCCAGAGACAACCGGGTACAATTGCTGCATGACGGTCGTGCGCGGAGCTTAACCGAAGCCATCCTCTGGCATGGCGGTGAAGCGGCGGAATCGGTGAAGAAGTACAAGGCCTTATCCAAGGCGGATCGCGAAGCGCTTGAGGCCTTTATCTGGGACTTATAATTTCCGTATCCGGAACACCGTAAAGGGATTCAGGAAATCCACGGTAAGCAACAGGCTGGTAGTGAAGCCCTGCGACGGCACCGCGGGGAGGATTTCATTCCACGTCACATAGTCCAGCGACCATTCGACGACGAACACCTCACCGGGTTGGCTTGTCCATGAAAGCGAAACCGTTTCCGCCTGCAGGTCGGCGACCGGAAGCCCCATGACGATGGCCGGAAACGAGCTCACCAGCTGGATGCCCTGGGGATCGGCAATGATTTCCGCTCCATTTCCTCGCAACAGGCGAGGGATCGGCGTCTGGATGGAGTCGCCCCAGACTTCGTAGTAGGCGCCGCCGCCGCGCTCCCAGAACAGGCCACGAATGTCGTAGGTCCCTGCGGTCAAATGTATGCTCGCGCGACTGTTGCTGTCGCCGGTATTGACATTGTGTTGGAGGATGGATCCGCCATTGGTAATGACCGTCGTCGCATTCACCGCGAACAGGATTTGTGAGAAGACGCCGCCGGTGATTTCCAACTCGGTTCCGTCATCGCTTCTAAAGCCAAACTGATAATCGCCATCCATGGGGATCTCCAGCGTAGCCGTTGCTTCCACCGCGAAGTTCTCATCACCCCCCGCCGTGCCATTCGGGAAATCGATATTGTTTCCGAAGGTGCCGCCGCCTCCGGCTCCCTGTGGATCGGTAAAGTTGACGACGTCAAAACTTGCGGACGTCACACCCGGATCGGTCGCCAGTTCATTGACCGCATCCGCCAGATTGTTGAGCGGCGTTCCGCCGGGTGTCGACGTGCGGATCAGCCAGTTGGTGCCGTTCACCATCTTGATTCCCGGAATGGGGAGATCGCCTACAGATTGATGACCGACCAGGCGCCAGAGTGGCGTGTCGAGCTCATTGGCGAAACTGCCCGCCGCAGCGAACAATTCGTGCCCGCCCGTACCACCACTGTTGAAGACCACCAGATCGAGATCGTATTCTCCCGCAGCGAGATGAATGATTCCGCGTGATCCGCCGATTCCGCGATCATTGTACAAGGTATCCGGACTGAAGGTATCGATGCTAGCCAGGCCGCTTGTACTTAGCCAATCCTGGCCGAGAATCCGAAGCGCAAAGCCTTCATCGGTATTTAAGCCGAAGGTGTAGTCGTCCTCCGCGGGAATGACGATCCGGGCGGTGTAACGGTGCACGATGGGTGCGTCGACCGCGCCGGTGTCGCCGATAATTGGCACATCAGACGGAAAAATACCCCCGTTTGGCGATTCGGGATCCACGAAGTTAATCTCTGATGCCAGGCCAGTGGTAATGGTGCCCGCACCACTTTGCACGCGCTGAACCGCCGTGATGATCTCTGGAATCGCTGCCCCACCGTTCACCGCGAGTACACCAAAGGCGAGGTCTTCACCCGGAGGCCCGGCAAGGTCGAGCGGTAAGATCGGATCGGGAATCGTCACGCCCGGGATCGGACCGCTGTTTTGGATATTCCATTCGATGGCATAGGCATAGGATGGCGCATTTGTGGTCTGGCCGGATCCGGGGATGTTGCTGTAACTGTCGTTCCACAAGCCATTCTGCAACATAAAGGCCACATCCTCACCGGCTGGCCCTCCATTACTCGGTTCACCATCGTTCCAACGCGTGTAAGTGACGGGCTCACCGGAAAGCCACTCAAAGGTTCCTTCGGTTTTACCAAAGACGGTGTCATCGTCGGTGAGCCCGAGCCACACGATCCGGAAGCCCGACATGCGATTGATGGTAAAGTTTTCTTCGCGAGAACCGATACTGACCAGGTTGCCCGTTTGTCCGGTCAGACCTGACGGATCCACGGTGGCGTTCGCAGCAAGTTGTGCATCATACCAGGTTGAGGGAAGCCCGCTCTCACCGCCCACAATTTGATACAAATTCCAGGTGTCGCCAGCACCAAAAGGCGCAGTGAAAAACTGGCCATCGGTCAACGGGCCCGTCGGCAGGCCAATGGGATCGCCTCCGCTCGCGAGGTGGTGAATCTGGCCCAGGGTCAGCGCTTCATCGAAGACCAGCACCTCATCGATCATGCCTTGGAAACCCCAGTTACCGGGACCGTTGTTTCCGATAACAACCGGGGTGACGTTGTTCAGCACGCCGCGTACGGCTGGCCCGCCGTCGATTTGGCCGTTGAGGTAAATGCGTTCGACTCCGTCTTCGTAATGCCAGACCACGTGATACCAGATGCCGGTTTGCAGCACGGTCGCTGCGGTGATGTCATTACCCCAGTGTCCGAGATGGGCACGACTGTTTCGCACCCCGTTATGAAGAACGGTACCGGTGGCATTTGTCTGACCGAAAACATGGTTATCGCCGGCGGCCTTGGTGAAATTGATCCAGGCGGAGGTGGTGTAATTCGTGCTGGAGGAGATGCCGAGGTCCAGACCGGTAAAGCCGGTATGAATCCCATCTCCGCCATCCGCCAGGTTCAGGCCATCGAAATCCAGTGCACCGGCGGTATAGCCGGGGGAAGACTCTACCCAGCGCTCATTCCCGCCGGTTCCCAACAGCACGCCGGAACCACCGAAGAGCCCGAGATTTTGCACATCCGTTCCCGATCCATCATCGAAGGTGTAATAGAGCCGCGGAAGTGGCGGCACGCCCAAGGGTCCCGAAATATTCACGGCGACCACGCTGGTGCCAAGCCCGATATTGAAAGGTGGATTGTTGTAGCCGTTCAAGCCGCCATCATCGACCTGAACGATGATGCGATCGGAACCCGCCTCCAACTGAACCGCGGTAAAACTCAAACTCGCCAGCTCGTCATTCACCTGAGTAATCGACCCCAAAAGGGTCAGCAACGAACTTCCATTTCCGCTTACCGAAGCACCACTGGTCCCGGGCACGCTCACCGTATTTACTCCAGAAGCCGTGCTGATCGAAACCAATACAGTGAACCCATCCACATCATCTACGTTGAGCGGAACACCTACGGCGCCGGTTGCAACAACCGTTTGTGCGCCGGGCACGGTTACCTCAGGTGCATCATTGATGGGAACCGATGTCACGGTCGGATCAGCCGCGCCACCGGAGGCGGGATCATCCGTTCGCACGAGATTAAAATTGAGCCCGAATACCTGCCCCTGGCTTTCGACGGTCTCGGTTGGGAAATCATCGTTCAAGTCGCCATTCGGCGCATCCGGATTATCAACGACCGCCGAATGCTGAATGATGATGCCTTTACCCGCGGGCAGACGACTCATCATCAACTCGAGTTTGTTGAGTGGGGTGGAAGACGCGTCAAAAAGCTCCGCGACATCACTGGCAGCAAGCGCGTGATCGTATACGGAGACTTCCGCCAGATCCCCATCCAGATATCCCACGACGCCATCACCCGAGTGATTCGAAAAGCCCAGGTAGAGGTTGCCGACATCGGGTTGGAGGTTGTTATTCCAGCTGCCCGTCTGTGTGCTGACCAGTTGACCATCGATGAAGCTGATCAGTTTTCCGCTGACATTGTCCCAAATCGCGGTGAGCATATGCCAGGCACCATCGTTTAACTCGACGGGTACGCCGGGATTCAGTTGGCCCGCCGCACCGCCCATGCTGTGACCGTTGAGCACGAAATTACCCGGCTCCTGATTTGCGCCCACCCCATTCCAGGTGCCGGGTCCGGAGATTTCGAACACCCGCTCGCCGGAACCGAATCCCGTATCGCCGTTATTTTTCCCCACCAAGGGCACCGCAATCCCCGACATCGAGGATCGTACCCAGAAGGAAAGCGACCAGCTTGCGTTCTGAAAGGTCATCACGGGACCCACGTTGATCCGTTGATCCCCGCCATTGAGACGGAGCACGGAGCCGAAGCGGCCATCGGGTTCAAATGCAGGTGCGCCGGAACCTTCAAACGCGCCATGATGGCCCTGAGTGCCGGCATCGCTCAGCGTACCATCAAGAGACCAGTGAGCAACCAGCCCCGCATGCGAGACTCCTGCAAGCAACAACACGGCACAAGCGAAGCGGATCGTGCGGCAGCCGTGACCACGTGGATGCTTGAACAACCTCATCATGGCACCACCACGGTTGGGGTATCGACGACATCAGTGCTGGTCGTGTTCAGCACATTTGCTCCGCCAGCGTTGTCCGTATGCACCGTCGTGTTACCATTGTCGCTGAGAATCGAGGGAATTGAAGCAGAGACACTCAGGTCATCGAAGAGGGTAAGCGTACCCGAGCCCACGCCCCCTTCGTGAAACTCAAAGCCCAGAGTTGGATTATTGTTGTCCAACTCGATATCCATGGTCGCGCTGAAGAGTTCGAAATCGAACGCGGAGTCGCTGAAGAAGTTGAAGGCCGTGTCGTGCGCACCCGGATCATCGTTGTCCGCGTGGTAATCGATGTGCGTTCCTCCGGCCCCATTTGATCGGATGACCTTTCCCTCGAAGGGTAGAACCCCGGGGAACCCGCCACCGAAACCGACATCATCCGCGGTCGTGAACGGGAAGGCCTGATCGTCGGTATAGGTGTTGTCCTGGAATTTGGTGATCTGGGTCGAGGCCGTGAAGGCCTGGACGCTGGAGATACGATTCCAGGCCTTGTCAAA
>JBLIND010000360.1:0-6632 GCA_047639095.1 Candidatus Omnitrophota bacterium
TCGGGCGACGTGTTTGTACCATGCGTTTCCGGTGACCTTATACGCCTCGGCATACACCCGGGACAGCTGGCCGTTATCGTAGAGCATCTTTTCGAAGTGGGGGAGGAACCAGATGGCATCGGTCGCGTAGCGGTGAAAGCCGCCGCCGACATGATCATGGATCCCACCTTGCGCCATTTCCATCAGGGTCACGTTCGCCATTTCCAGGAGCGCCTCATCTTTGGCGTGTGCATATTCTGACAGCAGCAGCGCCAGGGACTGGTGCGGCGGAAATTTGGGCGCCCCGCCGAAGCCTCCGTGCTTTTGGTCGAAGCTGGATCGCAGGGCCTGGACAGCCGTCGCGACGGCATCCCGGTCGGGTGGGGTCGGGGCGGCGGGGAGCTGCTGATAGGCCATCTGTTCCAGCGCTTCCGAGATCTGGCCCGCGGTGGTGTTGATGCGGGCGCGATCCGTCGTCCAGACCTTATGAATGTTGTTCAGGATGTTGATGAAATCGGGCTTGCGAAAGTAGGTGCCGCAAAAAAATGGACGTTGTGCGGCATCCATGAAAACGCTGTTCGGCCAGCCGCCTCTTCCCGTGAGTAGCTGGGTTGCATTCATGTAGATCTGATCGACATCCGGGCGTTCTTCCCGGTCGACCTTCACGCAGATGAACTTTTCGTTCAGCACGTCAGCGACCTCTTCGACTTCGAAGGACTCGTGTTCCATCACGTGGCACCAATGACAGGAGGAGTATCCAACCGACAGGAAGATGGGCTTGTCCTCTTTCCTGGCGCGTGCGAAGGCTTCCGGTCCCCATGGATACCAGTCGACCGGATTGCGGGCGTGTTGACGCAAGTAAGGACTGGTTTCGTGGATGAGTCGGTTAAACGTATCACCCCCATCGGCGGGGAGCTTGGCAATTTCTTCGCGGGACGGTAAATCTTTACGCACGTTCTCTCCCTCAGGTTTTTCGGCGGCACTGCAGGACAGGTGTGCAGCACAAAGAATCAGGATCAAGGTAATAAAGATAGATTTCATTGTATTATCGGGATTGGGTGATGAAGGCATTGCAAAATATGGATGGAATGCTTTATTTCCGCAAGGATAGAGGGTACTAAAACGATGGATTAATTCAGAACCATGGGCCTAAAAGTGAACGAGAACCAGCAAGCAGATCCACAACAGACCGAGATACATGAAGACGCCATACAGCGTCTCGATCCCAGTGCGAACGCTCCGGCGCGCAACAACTGGTTGAGCCGTATCATGCCCGGTGGTAAACGCGATCAGCAGATCGCCCAGATTCAGCAAGGCCATGTGCAGGTCGTTGAACTGATTCAATCCATTCGCAGGAGCCTCGAATCGCAAGTCAGTTCCCAGGAGCGTCTTGTTGAGACCATGAACAGTCTTCCGGAAGCGGTCGAAGGATTGAAATCGATCGGCGAAGCCACGAGCCAGCAGAAGGAAGTGCTGGGTGCCATCGGTCGGCAGCTTGAAACCCAGGTCGATCATAATCAAGGCATGACCCGCAGCCTGGAGCGCTTTAACGACACCCTGCATTCCATGGAAGGGACCACCCGCAGCCTGTCCGAACGGGCCCAACATTCGGAAGAGACCTTGCGCGAACTGCTGGAGCGCTCCGAGAAGCGCGCGGTCATGATGAACGGGGCGCTTGCCGCTTTGTTGATTCTGATTGCCTGCCTGGTCGGTTACGTGGCGATGACCAACAATCGTCGACTGGAAAATGCGCAGGTTGCCGCGGTGATGCCGGCTCCGGATACGACGCCCGCTGAGGTTGCCAAGTCACCCGATAAGCCGTCAACCGACCCGTCAAAAGAACAGCTGAAGCCAACGCCAGCGGCAACCGTGAAGGCGCCAGCTCCCGAAAAATCTCCCCCCCCGGTGGCGGGCGCCAAGCCGGAGAAAAAGCCGGATGCGAAGCCGGATGCGCCTGCGAAACCCGCGGTTGTCGTGAAGCCTGAGCTTGCCAAAACGAAACCTGAGACCGCGAAACCTGAGACCGCGAAAACACAGCCCAAGTCGCCGACGAAGCCCGATGCCCCGAAAAAGCAGCCCGAAATAGCTGAAGGACCCAAGCTGAAAAAACCTGCTAAGCCCGATGTGCCCAAGCCTGCGGTTACGGAAGTTCCCAAGCCGGAAAAGCCTGAGGCCGTTACGCCCGATGCGGCCAAGTCCGATGCGACAGTGGAGAAGCCGAAATCCAAGCCGGACATGGCAAAACCCGAAAAGCCTGCCACGCCCGATGCCGGCAAACCGGAGAAGCCCAAGGCGGAGACTCCCAAGCCCGAGAAGCCGAAAACGGACAAGCCTGAAACGGACAAGCCTGAAGAGACCAAGCCAGAAAAGCCCAGCAAGCCGGAGCCCATGCCTGCCAAGCCCGAGGATCCGAAGCCTGAAAAGCCTGGCAAAACAGTCGAGCCCAAAACAGTCGAGCCCAAAACAGTTGAGCCCAAGGTGGAAGAGCTCGAGCCGAGCAAAGAGGTGAAGCCTGCGCTGGACGAATCCACGCAGGATAAGTTGAAGCGCATTCGCGAAGAGATTCTCAAGGCCAAAAAGGCGCTCGAAGACGCGGCGAAAGAAGACCAGTAGATCCCGCGTAGGATGGCGGATAGCGAGTGCGGATTTGGCGCTGTCGGGAGCGCGAAAGCGTTCTAAAAAAACGTGAGCGTTTTGCCGATCATTACATCGCCATCAAATAGGAAACGTCCATCAAACCCTTTGCCTGCCAGCATCTCTGGCAGCCATAAAATGTCGTCTGCCCACATGCGCTCGTACGGGATCGCATCCAAAGGGGTCCAAAGCGGAACCGCTTCTTCTGTTTCGGTTGCCGTTCCTTCGCAGTCCTCCGCCGTGAACACGGTGGCGTGCAGTGAGTATCCGTCGGCAAACTGAAAGGAGAGTGTGCCGCGCTCCTGGATCCCGGTCGGGGTGACACAAAGTTCCTCCTGCACCTCGCGGATGGCCGCCTGGAGGGTGGTCTCACCCGGATCAAGGCGTCCACCGGGACCATTGACCTTTCCTTTTCCTAGCCCGCGCTTCTTTTCGATCAGCAGGATCTGCCCGTCGCGGATAACAAACAAAAGTGTAGCACGATCCCTGGGGTTCCACGTTGCCCAGTCGATAGCTGTAAAGTCGGTGATCTTTTCTTCTTCGCTCATTTTTATTTTAATAGGACCCTTTAAGGCCTATCTCCTCGTCTTATGCCATTACGCAAAACAAAAATTGTCGCGACGATCGGACCCGCCACCTCAGACCACGCCATGCTGGAGCAGCTGGTTCGTGCGGGCATGAACGTTGCTCGTTTAAATATGTCCCATGCAGACGCAGCCCAGGCGACGGAAATCGTCAAAAACCTGCGCGAAATTTCCTCCCGATTGAACGTAAGCGTGGGCATCCTGATGGACACGCAGGGCCCGGCCATTCGCACCGGCGATCTGCCGATCGATCTCAATCTGGAGCCTGGACAGCGCCTTGTCCTGACCGTCCGGGGCGAGAAGTCGGAGGAGCATGTCTCCGTCGATGTGAATTATGATCAGCTCGTCGATGACATCGGTATTGGTGACATCGTGATCGTCGATAACGGATCCATCGAACTCAAGGTGCTCGAGAAGCGCAAGAATCAGTTGCACTGTGAAGTGTTGACCCCGGGCGTGCTCGGCAGTCGTCGTCACATCAATCTCCCGGGCGTCCGGGTGAACCTGCCCGGCCTGACCGAAAAAGATATCAAGGATGTTGAGCTCGGGATTGAGCTGGGGGTCGATTTTTTCGCCATGTCTTTTGTGCGAACGGCGGACGATGTTCGAAAGCTCAAAAACATCCTCGATTACCGCAAGTCGAGACAGAAGGTGATCGCCAAACTGGAAGACCAGGAAGGCTTGAGCAATCTGGACGATATCATTGAAGCATCGGATGGCATCATGGTCGCCCGGGGTGATCTCGGCATCGAAGTTCCCTACGAAGAGCTGCCGATCATTCAGCGCCGTATCGTCAAAAAATGTATCGAGCAGGGGAAGCCGGTCATCGTCGCCACGCACATGCTGGAATCCATGATCGAAAACCCTGCGCCCACCCGCGCGGAAATTACCGACGTGGCGAATGCGGTCTTCGAGCAGGCGGATGCGATTATGCTCTCGGGCGAAACTTCCGTTGGTCGCTATCCCATCAAGTGTATCGAGATCATGGATCGCATCGCCCGGCGCATCGAACGCAGCGGCGGGGCAAGCTATGCCGATGCGGTCAGCCTGGATACGAAATATGCCAAGCTGGTGAAATCCGCTTCCATGCTCGCGGGCGAGTGCAGTGCGTCCGCCTTGATTGTCTTTACTAAGACCGGTCGTATGGCCCGCAACACCTCCTGGTTACGTCCGGACAAAGTGAACATCTTTGCCTTTACCGGCGACCAGAAGTTGATGAATCAACTCTCGCTGTACTGGGGCTTGAATCCGTACTTCTACGAGGTGGCATCCGACCAGAATGAGAATGTGGTCGAGGCCATTCGCATCTTGCGTGAGCAGGGGATTACCGAATCGGGCGGAACCATTGTGACCCTGACCGAAGCAACCATTCGCGGCAAGCTGGTAGATACGATCCAGCTGGAAGAAGTGGAGTAAGCGACCCGTACACCGCGGATAGCACAAATGGCAGGTCGCCGAATTATTTCTTAGGCTCGACGACTTGCGGGTTTGGTCCGATGCGAATGGTTGTGGTCGCCCGGGCCCGGACCCCATTTTTCTGCATTTGTGTCACCTTGGGCTCCCAGGTCTGTACCAGGCCCTTCGCCTTTTCATTGCCGCGATTGGATGCCAGCTTGAGGCCATCCAATGCGCGCCGGAGGGTGCTGGAGCTGGTGTTGTTCTCGACAATATAGGTCAGGGCGTCTACGGCGCCTTGATTGTTCTGAGCGGCGGCGGTTTGCAGTGCGGTTGCGATCAAATAATGAAGGCCGGCGTTCCCGGGCTTTTCGACCATGCCCTGTAAGGCCTTGATGGCGGCCGCATTATTCTGCGCGATCGCAGGTTGAAGGGCCAGAATCGTGCTCGAGGCATTCAAGCCGAATTTGGTGGGATCGGTCAGGATTTCCAGGGCCTTCGCGCTTCCTTTGGCTGCGGCCTGACCCAGGGCGTCGGGCGCATAGCTGCGCATGGTCGGAACCCGTGCGGCGACCACCAGGGCGGTGATGGCATGCTGATTGTCCTGACCGGCCGCGTTCCCCATGATGTTAAATGCACTGCGCATGTTGTTCATGTTCTCCACCCGTATGCGCGTAGCATCGGGGGTGTTTGCGGTCGCGTTCAGGCGGGTGGACAGACCCGAAAGCGCTTTGATGGCCGTCGTATCGCCTTCGCAGATCAGCAACGCCAGCTTTTGAAAAGCCTCCTTGCGCTGCGCCGTGGTCAGGCTCACATCCAGCGCCTGGTCGGTGAGGGTGCGAACCCCTTGCGGGCCGTGATCCTTGATGTAGTTGATCGCCCGAAGGATGCTGTTCCGCTGTTCGGGTGCACTCGGATCTAAGCGGGCTTCCAGCTCGGAAAGGCGTTCGGACGGGAGGTTGCGTAGCAGGCGCTCCGCTTCCTGACGGGTCTGAAATTTCGGCGCGTCGAGGTCGGCCAACAGGGCGCCCAGATCGATCGCCAGCTGTGTTTCAGCTGCAGGCGCCTCTGGCGTCTGACTCCAGGCGGGATGAAGGCCCATCCAGCCGATCGTCAACACCCATAACAACCCGTATTTCATCTCAGCCTGTTGCTTCCGTGGAGGTATGAGTGAATCGCGGATCGGAGTCGATAATCGCCTGTAACTCCGGCCATCCCTCAGGCGTTTGCTGTTGGAAGATCTTGAGGTACAACACGCCTTCCTGCTCGGGGAAGGTGGTGAGCAGGCTGTCCACCGTGGGTTGCAGCTTCGTGGCATCCAGGCTCTCGGGAAGGTCTTCTACCGTTCCGTCGCCGTCGTGCTCGATACCCATGGCATCGAGAAAATGTTTCAGCATGTCCTGGCGTCCCTGCATGAGGAAGAGGGACAGAATCTGGTCGCCGATTTCCGCACTTCCTTTCAGGGTCAGGGTCTGGCCGATCCATTCCAGCTGCGCCTCTTTCGGCTTGCGCTGAATATAGACCGGGCGAAGTTTACGTTTCTGGGCCAAGGCATTTATGGTGGCCTTGTAGGCCTCCCGTTGCTCATCCCGCAGGTAGTGCAGGATCGTATGGCTTAACGCGGGGGGCATTTCCTTAAAAATCTGACTCGAATTCATAAATGGAGGTCCTCTTGAACTGACATTGGGCCTTCCATTATGCTGTAGTATCGGCGCTAGCCAATTAAAAAGGGAGTTCTTTTATGTTTGATGCGGAACGAGTACTGGGTGCGATGTTGAAGCAGGGTGTGCGCAGCGGAAGTCGCGGGCGTAGACGTCGAGGCGGATTGAATACGCTCATTACCGGAGGTGTGGGGATGGGCGTCCTCGCGGTTGCGGTCGAAGCCTTTGATCACTATTCGAAAAAAAATGCCCAAACCGCTACTCCGCTGCCCCCCGGCGCGCCCCCTCCACCACCCCCCCCGCCACCCCCGCCCGCGGACGTGGCCAGGGAAGACGCTCGGCATCACGATGCCATGATCTTGATTCGTGCCATGATCGC
>JBLIND010000361.1:0-6592 GCA_047639095.1 Candidatus Omnitrophota bacterium
CTCGTACGCCAGGAGGATCTCATTGGTTTCCAGGTAGATGGAAACCATTTCTGCCGCGAGGTGAGGTGAGCAGGGTGCTTCGAGCATGTACGGGCACATGTCCTTATGATACTTGAGCTGGAGCAGTTCCAGGACAAAATCGAGATCCGGGGCACGGAGTCCATTACTGGTATGCTCCGCTCCGGATTGGATGGGCTTCATGGGGCTTACCTGCTTGCCTGCGCTCTTGCAGGCCAGACTGATGGCCGCGGTGACCACGGTTTTCCCTACACCGGTATCGGTGCCAGTGATGAACAATCCCTTGGCGAAGCTAATAGTCATTTGAACAGTCCGGGGGCATCATCTATGACAATGTAAGGGATTCCATCGGTTGTGGGTATCCATTTCTTTGCATAGGACTGACGGAATCCAACGCAGAAGGTCGAGCCGGGTTCGATTTTTCGCCGGGGGATACGCGTATGCCAGACATAGATACTGCCTGCCAGGGGGGCACCCTCGTTGAAGTAGAGCGGATTCACCTTTGCCAGATGAAGATGCTCGCGATGCGAGGCTTCGGTACTGCGCGCGTATTGGACAAACGCCTGAACTTCCAGGTCGGCCGGAATCGTGCGCCAGAATCGAAAGTAAAGGGTAACATGTACGTAGGGGTCGTTGGGATGGCTTGGTGGCCGCGGCGTGATGCCGAGCAGCTCCATTGATCGGCCTCCGTGCAGGATGCCGAGTGGGATTTCCGGCGTAAAATCCGGGGCTGGGGCATCTTCAGGGATCAAGCCTGCGGCTCGTCCGAGGGGTTCCAGTTCCGGATCATTGGCCAGGCCCCATGCAACCTGTTCAAGTGTTGCCCATACGTTTATATCTTCTGCTTGTGCGTCATGGTTCAGCATCGAGAAGTAGTACGCCCCGGGTTTGAACTGCCGGGTCCGCATGCCCTCGATCGCGTGCTGGATGGCGGTCATGGCCTTCCCTTGTTCTCCGGCCTGGTAGAACGCGAGGCCGTCGAGCAGATGAGCGGCGGGGATTTCATCGCGAGGAAGCTCTTCCGTGTATAACGGGAATGCTCCGATGTGTTGATCGGTTCGAATGTGACGCAGCACGGCATCGGCAATCATTTCATTTACTGCCGCGAAACCATTGCGATTGGCGGTTAGAATGGCCAGGCGCAGGGTATGGTCGAAATTCAGGCCCTGGGTTTCGTAGGAATCCTCCAGGAACAGGCGTGCGCGGGAGTCCAGGTCTCCCAGGCTTTCAAGCGTGCGGGTGATCTCCTGCTCCCTGTGCGCTCGAAACTGCTGCTGATATGTTTTCAGCTCGTCCAGGTTCAGCGTTCGGATCAGCAGGCGGATCCGCTCCCTGTGGGTGAACGTTAAGTATCGCGACTGGTAGTCCTGATAGCGGTCCAGGGTTTGAAATCGTTTTCGCCATTGGGTATTTTGGGTGAGCCGCGCCTGCCAGGTATCCATAAAGGCCCGGGTCTGAGCGGTGGTCCATTCGGACTGAAAGTCTTTGTAGACTTCCATGAAGTGGGTGATCGGAAAGGCGGGGGTCAGTTCGCTCAGATCCAGGCCAGCGTGATGCCAGGCTAATGCGACGGCACGTGGGTCTACGGTCGCGGATTCGAATGCACGAAAGCATACCCGTTTCAGGTTGGCGATGGCGTGTGAGCGGTCTGATTCCGACTCTATCATCTGGACCAGTCGACTCCATTCGGGCGCGATCGCGGTAAGGAGTTGGGCATCGTTGGGCGCGGATGTTTCGGCTTCGGCTAAGGCGGCCATCGCCCGCTGGACGCGCTCACCCTGGTCATCCTCGGCGATTACGACTTCCTGTACTCGAATCGCCGCAAGGGTCATCCGATGCTCAAGGTTGAAGGGCAGGCGAGTAAAGGCCTGGTCCAGGATGCTTGCGTTGGCTTCTGCCAGGGTAATGCGCTCCGGGGCGATGGCCTGATCGGCCATGCGATCCACCCGAGTAAGGCTGAAATTCGGCTGTTGTGCATATAATTCGGCTACATAGCTTTGCCGGGTTTGTTCGAGTTCGAGCGCTTTGGTGCGATAGATCGTCGGAAGCACATGTGGGTCATTGCCCGCCCAGGCCTTTGCGGATTCCAGCGCCTGATCCACGGATCCATCTTCCTTGATTTTCCCCGGAAGCCAGAAGTATGGGTCGACTTGCCCGCCGGCTCGAACCCAGGCGGTCTCCAGCGACCAGTAACTGGCGGCCTGGCGGAAAAGGTCGCCCGTGATGACCAGGACGCCGAGCCACATCGGTATCAGCCAGATTCTCCGTTTTCCGACGGAACCGGGTCGTAGTTTTTGGGGGGTGTAGCCTTCCGCTCCGATGAGTCTTCGTCCTGCAAATGCCGCCCCGAGTACAATGGCAAAAGGTACGCCTACGCCGGGTCGGGAGCTAAGGTTAAAGTCGATCGCGGCATGAATGGCGGCTGCTGCCGCACCCAGGGTGCTGGCCGCGTACAGCCAACGGAACGGATGGTTGATACGGGTAAAGGCTTTGCCCAGGTAGAGGCCGCAACCGAGGATGAACGCCGCGAAGAGCCCTCCACCCAGCCATCCGGTTTCACAAACCAGCTGCAGATAATCATTGTGTGCTTTGTTGAGTCTGGATGGGCCAAATCCGCTGGGCTGCCAGGTGGGGATGGCGTCCTTGTAGCAGCCGGGGCCAACACCGGCGGGATGGGCTTTGGCCAGTTTTAGGGACGCTTCCCAGATGTCCTTACGCCCACCCAGGGATACGTCCTCCTCCAGGCTGTCGAGCTGGGGCATGCGTTGGAGAAAGACCTTGAATCCGCCAGAGGTGAGACCCAGCCCGAGCAGCAGGCAGATGCCGAGGCCGAGCGCCATCTTCTTGCGGGAAATCCTGTTCGGTGGTTGGTAAATGGCAAATGCGGATAAGAGGGCGAGGGCGACGATGACGGAAAGAATCGCTCCGCGTGAAGCGCTGAGGAGGAGGGCGAATACCTCCAGAAGGAAGAGCGTACCGACGGCTACGCTGATCAGCATTTCGCGTTGGGCTCGCTTGTCCAAGTGGAACAGCCCGTTTATTCGAGGGGGCTTTAATCGCAGGAAGAGGTGTATCTGGTATAGCAGGGTGCCTGCGGTTACAGGGATGAGAATCGCGAGGAGGCCACCAAATGAATTGCTGCTGGAAAAGGTGCTGGTCAATCTCCATCGCATGAAGGGGTTATCGGGGAGCAGGCCGATTCGCGCGCCGAGCAATCCGTTGAGTGTCTGGAAAAGACCCAGCAAGAGGAGCAGGCAAACCAGGATGAAAATCTGTCGCCGATTTGCAGCCAGTCGAAATACGGCGGCTGCAAGAGCGGTCAGGCTGATCCAATAGGCCAACGTCATGCGGGATTCCGCCGGATGGATGGCCAATGGCCAATTCCCCTGAAAGGCTTCCCGGGCCGAATAGGTAGAATGCATCAGCTGGTGGATGCTGGCCGGAAGTGGCACGAGGTAGCAGCTTCCCAAGAGTAGCAAGGCGTACCAGAAGATGATGGGTTGTCGATACCAGGGAAGGGTGTCGTTTGCGAGCGGCAATCGGAAAAGGGTTAAAATGCAGCCGCTACCCAGGAGGTTCAGGATGATGATACTGGCTTTTGCCCAAGGGGCTACGCCGCCAAAGGGGAGGGTTGACCAGATCAGGCAAATGGCGAGGATCCCGTACGAGAAGATCGTACGAAACGTGCCAGTCCTTTGCTTATCGTGCCGCATCCATTTCCGGAGATGGGGTCAAGCTTTCCCGGCCGGGGTTGTGCCGCCTTTTTTACCTGCGGTTTTGGCCTCTTCCGCACCGTAGTAGGCACTGCCTCCGTACTTCCCGTAACCGCCGTATGCGTAATAGCCATATTGTGCATTGGTGGGGACATCGATGTTGTTGACGATGATGCCAAGGACGTTCGTGTTGGAGGAGCGGAGGTTATTCGCGAGGTAACGCACCGCCTGGCGAGGGGTGTTCAGGAGTCGCACCACGATCGCCATGCCGTCTACCTGGCGGGCAATCAGGAGTGAGTCAACGAGATGTGCGCTGGGCGGGGAATCAAAGACGATCAGGTCGTACGCGTTCTCGAGTTGTCGCACGAGCTGCTCGAAGCGAGGACTGTCGATGAGCTCTGCAGGATTGTGTGGGGCGGGGCCGGCGGGCAGGAGGAATAAGTTATCAAATCCTGTTTTTTCGATGCAGGATTCGAGACCGCTGAAGGATTCCTCCATGTTCAGGACATCGACCAGGCCCACTTCGTTGGATGCCCCAAAAACATTATGCATGCGTGGCTTACGCATGTCGGCATCTACCAGCAGGACCTTCTTACCTGCTTGTGCATAGGACAGGGCAATGTTCACACTCGAGATGGATTTGCCTTCACGCGGCAGCGAGCTGGTTACGACCAGGTGACGAATGGGTCGGCCATGGTTGCTGTGTGCGAGCGAAGACCGCACCATTCTAAACGCTTCAGCCAAGTTGCTCTTGGGATCCTGGGCCGTTATTAAATCAGAGGACTGCCCTGGCTCTCCATTCTGCGCAGCCATGGGGATCATGCCCAGGGGCTCGGCACCAAAAAGCGTGCGGACCTCTTCCATGGTTTTAACCGAGGTGTCCATGTATTCGATAAAGAAGCATGCGCCGATCGCCAGGAGGGAACCAATGAAGCCTGCGATGGCGAGATTCTTGGCGTGATTGGGTGACGACCGCCGCTCGGGCTTGCTCGCACGGCTGATCTCAAAGACGTTGTCGCCCTGGGTATCAAGCATGTTGATTTTGATCTCCTCGATCCGTTGCAGGATACGTCCATGGTTGATCTTCGCCGTGCTCTTCACCCGGGTTAGCAGTTCGTACTCGGTTTGGATCTGGTTGAACCAGCGTACCTGTTCCTGTGTCTTTTCAATTTCGGATTTGAGGAGCAGTGCCTCCTTCTGCACTTGGGCGAGTTGTGTGCGAATGGACTCAAGAGCCGCGGCCGCAAAAATACCGATCTGCTCTTGTAGGGCCTGCCGTTGACTTTCCAGGCTTTTCAATTGGGGATGGTTTTCACCCAGTCGACTCTGCAGTTCCGAGTGCTGGATGCCCATCCGGGCGAGGTCGATGCTTAACTCCTTGATGACGGCCGACTCCATGACGGCGGGCAGGGTGGCGATCGATCGCCCTTCCGCGAGGGCCTTTTCAGCGGCTTCCAGCTGGGCCTGCAGGTTAAAGCGAACGGGTTCGATGCGCCACAGGTTTTCGTTTAAGCCCTGGATGCGTGCGAGCACCAGTTGGTAGTCTTGCGTAAACGAGGTCAGCTTATTCGTAATCAGAAACGATTGTACGTTCAGGGTCGCGAAATCGAGCTCGTCCAGGAGCTCGCTGGATTTTTCGTACAGATAGATCAGGCTTTGATCCGAAATCCCCGCCCGACGCTTGCGGCTGTCCAGTTTAAAGGCGGTGACGACATTATTCACAATGTCCGCGGCTTCCTGTGGGTCGGGGCGTTCGACAAGGATATCCACCAAGAGCGAATTCCGGATCTGCTGGACTTCAATCATCCGGGCCAATTTAGAAATGGGGTCCTGGACCTCTTTGAAGGCGGGTTTCTGGTCCAGCCCTGTTTTATGCAGCACTTCCTCCAATACTGGTCGGGACGTGATGAGTTTGATTTGGGTGGGCAGAAACTCGGTGTCGCGAGAGGGTGCGCTGGTCACATCGAGTGTGTCGGAGATCCGCGTGAGATTCAGCCCCTGTTTCTGCAGGAGTATGCGTGCGCTCGCCTGATATTTGGGGGTGCGTGTCCACGAATACACGGCCCCTAACAGCAAGGCGGTCAGGGCAATGGTAATCGCGATGTACAGTCGCTTGAGGACGATGTTGACGTAGTCCCAAAGATGGATTTCGCGGAACTCGTCATCATAAACGGAGTCACTCGGTGCGCTTGGTGAAGTGTGCATATGGATTGTTGTTGAGCCGAGTTCCTGCACTCACTTACGGTGAGTTGGTATCCAGTCGATACGATACACTCAGCACGCTGCGGAAAATTTCCCAGAGGCCGTGTGCGAAGTTCTTAGATGGAGACTCGCTCACGATGATGATGTCGCCTTCATGCAGATAGGGGTCCAGCTTGGTCCCGGTCTCGATTTTATTTACGTTAACGTAGATACTTTCTTCGCGAACGCCGCGCGTTTTACGTTTCAGGCGCACGCGCTCGGAATCGGCTTCGCGTTCGAATCCGCCCGCAAGTGCGATGGCCTCAAGAAAAGTGGTTGGTTTTTTCAGCCCGATTGCGCCGGGTTGCAGGACGGCTCCGTAGACGTAGACAAACGGCGCAACAGGGACATAAACCACGTCGCCCGCCAGCAAGACCGCATCGAGTTCTGTGCGTCGGGTTTTAAATAACTCATCGAGGTCGACGGTGATCTTGAGCGGTTCGCTTCCGTCCGGGGCAGGGCGAAGGATGTAGGCCACAGATGCGGCATCGGTTGCAGGACCTCCGGCGAGGGAAAGGAAGTCCGTCAGGGTGACGACGTTTTCACGAATGGCATAAACGCCGGGTGAATTTACGGCACCGATGGCGCCAATCTGCCGGCTGCGATATTCGGATACGGTA
>JBLIND010000362.1:0-6567 GCA_047639095.1 Candidatus Omnitrophota bacterium
CTGACCCTGGGTTACATGCTGCAAACCTGGTTTGCGCCTTTTGTGGCCCTGCGTTACGAGCCGCGGGCGTTCATCTGGCCGTCCTGGCCGCATGCCTTGCTGGCGCTCGTGCTGATCGGGGTCACCGTGAAGCTGTTTTTTCAGCGGCGCGACACCTGGCGCCCGATGCTGTTCTTTGTCTTGTTTGCTGGCGCCGCGGTGGCGCCGACCGCGAATTTTCTCACCCAGGAAGCCCACTTTGCCGAGCGCTATATCTGGCTGGCCTGGTTGATGGTGCCGGCCTGTGCCTTTCTGGCGCTCAAAGAGCTCACGCGCCCCGTCCTGATCTTTTCCGGCGTGTCGATCCTGCTGCTCGCGGGCATCAGCCTGGGCCGTGATCGCTATTTCCAGGATTACGAGAGCTACCTCACCCAATGGATTAAAAGCGATCCCACGATGGGGCAGCCCTACCTCAGCATGGGCGATCTGCTGCGCGAAAAAAATGAGTTGCTGGCCGCCGAGCCGTATTACCTGCAGGCGCTCAAGTTGGACCAGGATAATGCGGTGACCCTGAATAACCTCAGCACCTTGTACCAGGCGCTGAACCAGCACGAAAAGGCGGTTCCGCTGATTCAAGCCTTGTTAAAAACGCATGGCGACGATCTCGAAGTCTGGCATAATCTCGCTACTTGCTATGCGAGTCTTGGGCAGACCGAACAGGCGATCGCCACCTTTGAAGAAGCGATCACGCGCGGGTCGACGCACGTCCCGACCTACTACAACCTCGGCTTTATCTTTTCGCGCAACGACCGCGTTCCCGAAGCGGTGGAAAACTTTCAACGCGCGATCGCACTCGATCCGACCTACGAGAAATCCTATTACACACTTGGCCATCTATATGCCCGGGTGAAGGATCTTTCGAAAGCCGAAGCGACCTTTAAACGGCTGCTTCAGGTCAACCCCGCCCATGCCGAAGCCCATCATGCGCTCGCCGTCATTTACGCCCGCGAGAACCAACTCGATCTCGCGATCACGCATTGCCAGGAGGCGCTGCGCCTCCACCCCGGCTTCGAAGATGCCCGGCGGAATCTGGAAATGATGCTCAAGCAGCGTGGGCCGTAGGGGCTCCTCGGAGCGGTGCTCCAGGGTACGGCTATTTCGGGATCGGGGCCTCGGTTTCCAAAGACTGGCGATGGATGCGCAGGTTGGGATTGCGCTTGAGCAGCACGGAGTCGCTCAGCTGGTTGACCTGGACGGTCTCTTCGTCCTGCAGATCGTCATAGGCGATGAAGGGCGTCCAGTTGTGCCATTCCTCTTCGGCTTCGGGGAAGAGGATGAAGGTAGAGTTTTCAGCGGCGCGTGGACCCATGCCATTTCGTTCCGGGGTGGCAAAGGCGATGCCGCCTTCGAGGACACTTTCCATGGAGCCGGTCTTGAACTTGGCGCCGCCAAACAAGCTGAAATCAAAGCCGATACCACTGATGTTGTAAAAGTGGGTGCGCTCGCGAATCAGGGGTGCATAGCGGGTGCGAATACTGGCGTAGATTTTTACCCCGTCCGCTCCGGGGGTCAGTTCGGTACGCAGGATCTGACCCACGCGAATATCCCGATAAAAGACGGGCGAGCCTTGTTTGAGAGAGCCCCGGCGGTCGGCCACGACGATCAGGTTGAAGTCCGGATCATTCGCTTCGTCGGCGGGGGCTTCTTCCTCTGGAGGCTGTTGTAAGCCGACAAAGCTGGAAGACGCTCCGCCATCACCGGGAAGCACTTCGATGTAATTGCCACTGACGATGGTATCCAGTCCAGAAACCCCGGAAAGCCCGAGCTTGGGCTTCACCACCCAGAAAACCGTATTGCTCACCGCAATCTGTCGAGCGCTCTCATCGAGCAGGCCGTTGGCGATCACGGAATCGAGCGTCGGGCTAATGATCAGGTCCGTCACTTCTCCGATGACCAGGCCTTTGTAGCGTATGGAGGCACTCTTGCGCAGGCCTTCGGAGGTTTCGAAATGGATGCTCACCGGCACGCCGCGCTTCAATGCGCTTTCACGATCTTTGTACAAATGAAATTCCGTTCCCCGGGAGACCTCAGCCCCCGGGGCGAGATAGATCGGCGTATCAAAGGCCACGCCGCCGGCGACGAGGGCGGTCAGGGATTCTGCCTCGATGCTCACGCCTTCCAGACCGGCCTTGAGTTTCAAACCGCTTACATCCCAGAAGCGGGTATTGTCGCGGACGAGGTCGGCATAGTGGGGCTCGATCACGGCATGGATGCGGATGTAATCCCGGTTTTCGGAGAGTTCATGACCAACGATTTCGCCCACCTGCACTTTCCGGTAATAAAGGGGCGTTCCGGAAGCGGTTGCATTGAGTTGATCCGTGGTGAGCACGATATGCAGGCCTGGTGCATCGGGATCGCGACCCGGCGCCTGGGTGAGGGCCGTGAAGGTGTGCGCACGTTCCCCCTTGCCCGGTCGAATACTGATGTAGTTGCCCGAGATCAAGGTGTCCAGGCCGGTGATGCCGCCGAGGCCGATCTCCGCCCGCACCAGCCAGAATAGCGAATCCGCCCGTGCCATTTTTACGGCTTCTCGATCGAGCGTGGCCTTGACGATGATGCCATCGAAGTCCTCCTTCAGGTGAACCTCGTCCACGATGCCTACCGGTACACCTTCGAAAACAATTTTGGTTTTATGTGCGGTGAGGCCGACGCCATCGGTAAAATGAAGGGTGATGGGAATCCCGGCTTCGGCCTGGCTTTTATAGAACAACCAGCCGCCCATGGCGGCCGCGACGACCGGGACGATCCATACGGATGAAATGCGGCGCTGCTTGCGGATTACGGGTTTGCTTACGTTTTCGGGTTCACTCATAGCACTCGCAGTATATCGGCATTGATCTTAAAGGAGGCGCATCATACAACAGCTCATGGCCGATGCAAAGAAAACCGGGACACGTCAGGCGTTTGTCCAGCAGGTGATTCGCCAGTTTCACGTAGTGGAGGGCTGCTGGGAGCGCGAAGGCATGCGGCGAGCAGAGTTGCAGAAGCTGCAGGACCTGCTGGCCCGCCATGTCGATGAGCCGTTTCTGGGTCGGCTCGCCCTGCATGTGCATCCCGCGATCACCCTGCCGCAGTTGTGTACCTTCATGGTCCCGGTCGAACGTGAGTTGCATCATTACGCCCTGCGCGACGAGGACTTCATGGCGCCCGTCGATGCCGCCACCCCGGCGGGCGAGGTCATGCCTGCCCGGGTGATCCTGGACAACCTGCGCGGGGCCTTTAATGTCGGCGGGGTTTTTCGCACCGCCGAATGTTTTGGCTTCGAACAGGTGATCTGTTCCGGCTACACCGCCACGCCCGAACATCCCAAGGTCCTGCGCTCGGCGATGGGAGCCGAGCAGGGTCGCTGGGAGTCGCAGCCTTCGATCCATACCCTGTTGGATCAATTGCAGGCGGAGGGCGTGGCGATCATTGCCCTGGAGACCGGCGAACATCCGAGTCTGTTTGACACGACCCTACCTTTCCCCTGCGCCTGGGTGTTGGGGAATGAGCGTTTCGGAATCGGTCCGGACGTGCTGGCCAAAGCCGACCACATCGTTCATATTCCCATGGTGGGCATCAAGAATTCTATCAATGTCGTATCCGCTTTCGCCATCGCCGCGTGTGAAACGCGTCGGCAATGGGACGCACTCTCCACCGGAGCATCGCATGGCTGCAGCTGAAACGAAAAACTACCTGATCGAACGCTTCGACGAAATCGCGCCGACGAAGTGCCCCTGTGGCCAGTCGCGTCGGGCCTTTGACCTGCCGGAGAACACCACCGCGACCATGCATCTCGTGGAGATCTCACAGGACAGCCAGGTGCATTATCACAAAAAGATGACGGAGATTTATTTCATCCTCGAAGGCGAAGGACACCTCGAACTCGATGGCGAGCTCGTTCCCGTGAAGCCGATGACCGCCATTTTCATCAAACCCGGTTGTCGCCATCGCGCGGTGGGTCAGCTGAAAATTATTAACGTTCCCGTGCCCGCGTTTGATCCCGATGATGAATGGTTTGATTAAACCGGTCCTGCTGTTGGCGCTGCTGGGCTTGTCAGTTCGGGCGGCGCCGGAGTTGATTCCTCAGCGCATGGTGCCGATTGAGCATCGCGAAGGCGATCACCCCGGGCGCGAAGTCGCGCTGCGGATCTGTCAGACCTGCCACCTTTTCCCCGAGCCGGATTTGCTCACCAAAGACTTCTGGAACTACTACATCCTGGACGAGATGGGCTTGCGTCTCGGCATGACTCCGGGTCCGGAGTTCAAGGGCAAGGCGCATGTCGAGATGTTGAAAGACAAAGGCATGACCAAGGTGCTGGAAAAGATCACAGCGCTCGGCATGTATCCGTCGGAGCCGCAACTCACCACCAACGATTGGGCGGCGATTCGCGCGTTCTATCTCGACGAGGCGCCCGATCGTTTGCCCCCGCTGGCCCGTCCGCTTCGCCTGTTTAACGGGCTGTCCCAGTTTTCAGTGGTCGACCCCGGTTTGCATCTCGATGGACCGATGGTTTCCCTGCTCCAGATCGACAACACCCGTCGTCAGATCCGACTCCTGGATGTACGTGCCCAACGCTTGTTCGTCGTCAACGGCCACGATGGGCAGATGACGAACATCCAGATCCCCCCCCTGGTTCAGCTCGAGGCGATGGAACACGGGTACCGGGGCCTGGTGATCGGCTCGATTTTTCCCGATGATCGCGAGTTGGGCAAGCTGGTCGCGATGAACGAGGAAAACGGAAATTACCGGGTGCAGACCCTGATCGATCACCTGGCCCGCCCGGCGGATCTGGCCTGGGGGGATATCGATGGCGATGGCATCGATGACGTCGTGGTGTGTGAGTTCGGCTTCAAGCTGGGACGCCTCGCCTGGTACGGCAAGGATGCCACCGGTGCGTACATCCGGCATGAGATTCAGCCGCGCGAAGGTTATCTCGAATGCGAGTTACTCGATGTGGATAAGGATGGCGACCTGGACATCCTTGCCGCGGCCGGCCAGGGGCGCGAGGGGGCCTTCATTTATTACAATCGCGGCGACGGGGAATTCGATGAGTCGTATGTGATTCAATTGCCGCCCGCCTACGGAACGTCCGGGATGAAAATCCGCGACGTGAACGACGACGGATTTTTTGACATCATCCTGACCTCCGGTGATGTCGGTGACTTCTACGGATCCTTTTTGCCCAAGCCCTACCAGGGCCTGCGCATCTATACCAACGATGGGCAAAATCACTTCAAGGAAGCGTTCCACTATCCCATGTACGGAACCTATAACGTGCAAGCCGAAGATTTTGATGCCGATGGGGATCTCGACTTTCTCGTGGGTTCGTTCTTTGCCGATTATCTGGCCGCGCCCGACGAGAGCGTCGTCTACCTGGAGAACCTTGGCGACCTGGTGTTCATCGCCGCCAAGTTACCCGAATCCGTGCTCGGCCGCTGGTTGCTCAGCGCCGCCGGCGATGTCGACGGCGATGGCGATATAGATGTCGCCCTGGGCTCATTCACCCCTGGGCCAACCGTCCCCCCGGCAGCGTCCGCCCAACGATGGTCCAAAAACAGCCCCGCCTTCCTCCTGCTCTTGAACCGCCAGGTCAAGCCCTCCCGGTAAGTTCGCGTAGCCCGGAATTCATTCTGTTCCAGAGCACCAAGCCCCCCTCCCAAGCACCAAGCAGCCACTCGCCAAGACCTACAACGCCGGCGCAACCCAGTCCGGAATTCCGCCATCATTCTGCTGCGCCTCATACCACACATGATACGGCTTCGTCTTCGACATCGGCGCCGTCTCGTTCACCATCATCGGACGGGTTTTCTTCCACCACGCATCGTAGTAACTCCGCATCTGCTCCACCAGTTCCGGATGTTGATCGATAATATTCGTCTTCTGCCCGGGATCCTTTTCCATGTCGTACAAGGCCGTATTCCCCACGAAGCGATACCGCTGATTGCGAATCGAAAAGCGTTTCATCTGGTCGTTGTCGGGTTCCGCGCCCGTTTTCCAACGGCCCTGGTGGTTTACGAGATACCGATCTTCCCAGTCGGGCTTGGCACCTTCGAGCAGGGGCATCAGACTTCGGCCTTCCACCTGCTTTTTCGGCAGCTCGGCACCGGCAAGCTCGGCGAAGGTCGGTAGCAGGTCGATGTGTGCAGCCAGGCGATCCACCTCCGCCCCCGCTTTGAATTTTCCATCCCAGCGAATGAAAAACGGCACCCGAACACCGCCTTCGTCGACGCTGCCTTTCTGGCCTTTCATGTCCGCATTGTAGGCACTGAGCTCCGTCCCATCGGGGGCTTTGCCCAACACGCCTCTCCCCGATCCGCCACCGGTCATCCCGTTGTCCGACATGAAGATGAGGATCGTATCGCCATACAAATTCCATTCCTGGAGTTTCGCCATCAGACGGCCCATGTTTTCATCGATGTTTTCGATCATTCCGTAGAAACCTGCGGTCTGCGCCTTGAAGCCCAGCTTCTTGAAGTGCTCGGTATTCGAGGGTGGGGCGATGAACGGCCCGTGCGGGGCATTGGGCGTGATGTAGGCAAAGAAGG
>JBLIND010000363.1:0-6560 GCA_047639095.1 Candidatus Omnitrophota bacterium
CTGGCAGGCGAAAAAACCTTTCAGGTCTCCTGGCCCAAGGTCACCCTGCCTGAGGCACCGCACCGGATTGGCCTCGCTCCCTGCTCGCGCTGGCCGGCGAAAAACTGGCCCGTAGAGCGCTTTGCCGAACTGGCCAATCACATAGGCGCTTCGCATCCGGCCACCTTTTACCTGCTCGGTGGCCCGAGCGATGTGGAGGCCGGCCAGCAGTTGGCGCAGGCGATTCAGCATCCTGTGGATGACCGCTGCGGAAAAACTTCGTTGCCCGAGCTGGGCGGGCTGATCCGTGAATTGGATCTGGTCGTCACCAACGATTCCGGTCCCATGCACATCGCGAGCACCACAGACACTCCGGTACTGGCCTTCTTCGGACCGACGGATCCCGTGCTGACCGGTCCGTATGGGGATCACCATCAGGTCATTCGTCCGCCGGGTTTGCCGTCCGGTCATGGCGCGTATAAAAGTGACGACACGTCGCTCATCGAGCGCATCACCGTCGATGAAGCGTACGCATCCGCTCTCGGTATCCTGAACCGCACATCCTGAGGGATCCAGGGATGCCGCTCTTCGAGTTCAGTGTCAATCGCCCGATGTTGGGGCACATGCTTACGCTGCTCGTGGTCATCCTCGGTTCAATGGCCGCGTGGAATCTGCGTCGGGATACCTTCCCGGATGTGAGTCTCGATATCGTGCTTGTGCGAACCATCTTTCCAAATGCCTCGCCGGAAGAGGTTGAAGAGCTGATCACCCGTCCCGTCGAGGATGAGCTCCGTGAGCTGGACGACATCAAGGAATACACTTCGCAGTCCGTCGAGGGCCTCTCCATGGTGACCGTGGTCATCGATCCGGATGCCCCGGACAAGCAGCGGGTCATTAACCATATTCAGCGTCGGATTGATCGCGTCCGTCTCCCGGATGGGGCCGAAGAGCCGGTCTTGCGTGAGATTCGGAACGATGATCCGGTCATTCGGGTGTGTGTCTCCAAGCTGAATGAAGACTTCGACGTGCGTGCCTATGTGAATCGCCTCGAGGATAAACTCGAGCTCATCGATGGGGTCAGCAAGGTCGAAAAATATGGCTGGCGCGAAGAGGAATACTGGGTGGAGGTCGATCCCGAGAAGCTGGATGAAAATCAGCTGTCGATCGCAGAAGTCATTCGGGTGCTGCGCAAGCGAAACATCAATTTGCCCGGCGGAAAAATTCCCATGGGCGAGCAGGAGTTGATCCTGCGCACCATCGGAAAGTTTCACAGCCTGGAAGAGATTCGGGAGATCGTGATCCGGTCCAATTTCAGCGGCAAAGCGGTCACCGTGGGAGATGTCGCTACGGTGCGGCGGACCTTTGAGCCGGATGCGGCCTACGCGATGACCGAAGGGCGTCGGGTATTTGTGCTCTCGGTGAAAAAGTCCGCCCGTGCGGACGTGATCAAAATCTCCGACACGGTTCATGAGCTGGTCGAGGCCGAGCGCAGCGCGGTCGAAGCGGATCTGAATTTCCTGCTGGTCGATGATCAGGCCTATTACGTGAAACGGCGACTGCACGTGGTGAAAAACAACGGCGCGGTGGGTATTGTACTGGTGGTGTTATGCCTGCTGGCCTTTATCAACGTCCGCGTCGCATTATTTACGGCTTTCGGGATTCCTTTTTCCTTCCTGATCGCCTTCCTGCTCATGGCGTATTTCGGATCCACCATCAACTTGATGACCATGTTTGGCTTGATCATTGTCCTCGGCATGGTGGTCGACGATGCCATCATTGTCGGGGAAAATATCTTTCGCCATATGGAGGAGGGGATGTCCGCCCGCGATGCTGCGATACAGGGAACGCGCGAGGTGGCCTTGCCCGTGCTCGCGACCGTACTCACGACCATTGCAGCGTTCCTTCCCTTGATCTACGCCCCGGACGTGTATGGAAAATTTCTGCGCTGGCTGACCTTCGTGGTCATCTTCGCCCTGGTGGGCTCCTTATTGGAATGTCTGTTTCTCCTGCCGGTCCACATCAGTGAATTCAGTCGCAACTACGATTCCGCGGCACAGCAACTTAAACGCAAGCGTCTGGGTCCGCGGTTCATGGAATTGAATGTGCGGTTTTACCGGAAGGCCATGCGAATTTGTCTGAAGCTGCGTTACCTGACCCTGTTGGCTTTGCTGGGCGTTTTCGCCGGGATGGGCGTCTTTGCCGTCAAGACCATCGCGATTGATATTTTTCCGAAAGATCTCATTGATGTTCTGTCCGTTCCAATCGCGGCGCCGGCGGGATCCTCGCTGGCCTACACGGAGAAGCAGATACGCCAGGTGGAAGAGCTGGTCCGGGGCTTGCCCGATACCGAGCTGCAGTCGGTCGTCAGTTATATCGGTTCCCAGGTGGCGCTCAATGGCATCGCCTCCAGCCAGGGCACGCGCTACGGACAGCTGCTGGTGTACCTGACGCCCCAGGAAAAACGCGTGCGTAAAACCATTGATATCAAAGAAGAACTTAATGCCAAACTCCGTGAGCTGGAAGACCTGGAGATCAAAGTTGATATGATCAGTCCCGGCCCACCCGTCGGGCGTCCGCTGGAGGTGAAAATTGTCGGTGATGACTTTGAAATACTGAAGCAGATTTCAGGAGAGATTCAGGCCTTCTTGAGCGAGCGGGAAGGGGTGTACGATATCGATGACGACCTCGATGAGGGAAAGCGGGAATTGCATCTCAAAGTCGACGAGCTGGCGAGCAAGCGGTTGGGTCTCGACCTGGAGACCGTCGCTCAAACCGTCTTTGCGGCCTTTGAAGGTGCCGAGGCCACGGTGGTTCGGGAGGGAAAAGAGGAGCTGAAGGTGCGGGTCCGTTTGAGGGAACCCCATCGCAGTGAGCTGGAGCAGGTGAAGCAGTTGAAAATCCCCAACCAGACCGGTCGCCTGATCGCATTGGGTTCGGTCGCGCGTTTCGATGAAGCCCTGGGCTTTCCCGGGATTGCCCACCACGATGGTCGTCGCGCGGTGACTGTCAGTGCGACCATCAACACCGATCTCACCACGTCCCAGAAGGAGAACGGGGCGGTATTCGCCGCGTTTAAGGACCTCGGCAGCCAACATCCAGATTGCCGTCTGCTATCCGGTGGAGAGTGGAAAGAGAATCGCAAAATATTTGTATTTATGGTCCAGGCTTTCGCCGCGGCCATCCTGCTGATTTATGTCATTCTTTGTCTTCAATTTAATTCCTTCCTCCAGCCGTTTGTCCTCCTCGCCTCGATACCGCTGGGCTTCATCGGGGTGTCAGTGGCGCTGGTGCTTCATGATAAACCGTTGAGCATGATGGCGCTGATGGGCATGGTGGGGCTCGCAGGAGTCGTCGTGAACGACGCCATCCTGCTGGTATCCTTTATCAACGATCGCCGCAAAAAGGGAGTAGGGGTTTTTGAGGCGACGCTGGAGGCGGGTTGCGTGCGCCTGCGGCCCATCCTCCTGACCTCCGTAACCACAATCGCGGGAATGATGCCGGTAATCTTCGGCATAGGCGGTTATGAGCCCTTCATCGTGCCTGCGGCGATCACCCTCGCTTATGGACTGCTGTGTGCAACCGTCCTTACCCTGGCGGTGGTTCCCTGTCTGTATTTGGTCCTTGAAGACCTGATGAAGCTGTTTCGGTGGCGAAAGTCCTGAGCGTCCCTGCCTGACTCCACGAATCAACAAGGGCCCACCTGGTTCAGCCCCAAAGCCCACGTTCTATTCCGTGCCGACTTCTTCGTGTTCCTGCTTTTGGTCGAGTGGCCGGGGTTTACTTCCCGCCGTCATCAGGCGTCTAAAATGCTCTTGATTCGTTTATTTGGTAATAAAGGGGAGATGGAAACGGCCTTGGCATAGCTCATGCTATTTGAGTTTATCTATAAAAGGATTTGAGATGGACTTTAGAGACATACTAGCAAGCGGAGTGGCTTCAGGGGCCAGTGACTGGCACCTCAAGGAAAATGGGCCGGTTTGCCTGCGTATTTCCGGAGAGATTGTACCGCATGACTTCATTACCTCACGCGAATATCTCGGTGAGGTGATCTCGCGAATTGCAACGGTTCAAACCATTGCCAAATATGAAGAAATTGGCGATGCGGATTTTGCCTTTGAGGAACGAGGCGTCGGCCGCTTCCGGGTCAATGTACACCGTCAGCGCGGCGCGATGTCGTTCACCCTCCGACATGTAAAAGATCAGGTGCCCGATTTGAAGAGTCTTCGGCTGCCGGGCATCATTCTGCCCCTCGCAGAAGCCAAGAATGGCATTATTTTTGTTACCGGGAGTACCGGGTCGGGAAAATCCACGACCCTGGCCTGTATGCTCCAGCATCTGAACCAGAATTTTCGGAAGCATATCATTACGATTGAAGATCCGATCGAATACAATTTTGTTGATGAAAATTGTATTATCGAACAGCGCGAAGTCGGGCTGGATACCATCTCCTATGATTCGGCTTTACGTCACGCGCTGCGACAGGATCCAGATGTGATTGTCCTCGGCGAGCTCCGGAATCGTGACAGTTTTGAAACCGCGCTGGCGGCCGCAGAAACCGGTCACCTTGTGATGACGACCCTGCACACCAGCAACGCTTCTCAATCCATCAGCCGGATCCTGGATTTCTATCCGTACGAAGAGCGCGAGGGGATCCGGAAGAACCTCTCGCACAACCTGCGCGCGGTGATTTGCCAGCGCCTGGTCCCCAAGATCGAACGCGGGGTCATTCCCATCAACGAAATTTTGATCAATACCCCGATCGTCACCAAGCTCATCGAAGATGGGGATATACCCCGCCTGGATTCTGCCATCGAAAACGGGGTGAAAGAGGGCATGCAAAACTTCAATATGGCCTTGATCGATCTTGTCAATAAAGGGGAAGTGAACAAGGAAACCGCCTTTAAATTCGCCTCGAACGAAGAGACGCTGAAGATGAACCTCAAAGGCATCTTCCTCAGTCAGAGCGGCGGCATCGTCGGGTAAAGCATTTGCTTTACCCCGCAGTTTCATGCGTTAAAAATATGTAGCATATGACCCGCGAGGAATTTGATCGTTTTGTCAACGAAATCGAGGATGCGGCTTCGAGAGACCCCGGCCCCATCAAGCGCAAGATTCAATGGCTTGTTTTCACCGGTTACGCGGTCATTGCGGGCATGCTCCTGCTGAGTGTCAGCTTTCGGGTCTTCTCTATCGCCCCCCTATTCTGGCACATCAACGCGGGCACCATAAAGATTGCCGCCCTGCTGGGCGTTTCCGCATGCGTGTCCTGTTACACCCTGCGGCTTGAACGTGGTATATTTGTTTATCCACCACCGCTCCGAGCGACTTCATATGGCTGTTACTTCACTTCTCTTTATTCATTCACAACGATTCTGGGGACTATCGCAAGAGGGGGTGTTCCGGGCCTGCCTGTTCATTGTGCTGCTTGCTGCAGATCTGGCCCAGGCCCTGAGTCCACCTATTCGCCCGATCCCTGGATCTGATCGCCCGCTCCCGGAAACGTCGCTTCGCTTTGTCGATGTTCATTCAGGGGACGATGGGCATGAGGGGTCCAAGCTGAAGCCTTGGAAGACGACCAACTTCGCCCTCACCGAGCTGCAGGCAGGCGAACCAGGAGCGCTATCCCGATGGCTGGAGCGCTCATTCGCTCGTAGCGGATCCGGGCTTTCTCTGTTTCGATGCAAGCCCAGGCGCCGTGAACGATTATCGTTTAAGCACAGACCGTCCCGCAGTGAATGCAGGAGTTGAATTGCCCGAAGATTGGCCGGATCCCCTTCGTTCATCGGATAACGATGGCCCGGACATAGGTGCCTATCCGTTGGGTGCGACACGAATCACTCCCTGGTTGGAACCGACTTCGACTCCTGTATGTACAATTGGGCGACCCAGGGACTGAATTATTACCTCTGTGAAAAACTGCATTGGAATCCAGAGCTGGATGTCGATGACCTGATCGATGATTATTGCACAAGCGGGTTTGGTGACGCTGCCCCGGACGTTAAAGCGTACTTCCTTCGCCGCGAAGAATTGACCAACCTCGTAGCAGCGGATGAGGCCGTAAGAATCACACATCCTTATACGCCCGAGATCCTTCGGGAGTTGCGCGCCCATCTCCTGCGCGCAGCAGGGAATGTTGATGCGGTTCCCGAGCATGCCGCCCGAGTAAAATTTCTCCAGGCCGGCTTGGATTATACCGAGGCCTATGTCGCGGGTTTCCGTCTCTTCCGCGCACATGAAGCTGCGGGCGGAGGGCGTCTATCGAAAGAACTCAAGCAGGAGATTCGTGTGGTCGTTGATGAAAATTGGCTGAAGTACCGTGAGATGTTTGAGCATCATCACATGGCGGTAAACGTCGCCACGGTTGCCTGGGGAAGTCGGGCCTACTTCGGTCGTTATTATTGGAGTAGTCCCTCGCCCGAAGTGCTGGAGAACGTTTTAGGGCCTGGCAAGGAGTTATCAGCCCGTTATTGAATCGTGTCGGTCCTTGCGGGTCGCATGGACGCTACGTGCCTTTGTCTGATCCGCCTAAACCGAGTCGATAGCATCTACCAGCACGTGATGGCTGGCCGGTTTTGCCGATT
>JBLIND010000364.1:0-6559 GCA_047639095.1 Candidatus Omnitrophota bacterium
GAACATTCAAGCCGGAGGGATCCATCTTGGCGATGCCCTCGGACTCCAGCATCGTAAGTCCACCCACGCGAACCATAAAAAACTCATCGAGATTGTTGCTGCTGATCGCGAGAAACTTCAGCCGCTCGAGCAGGGGTGTTGCCGACGTATAGGCTTCCTCCAGGACGCGCTCGTTAAACGCCAGCCAACTGAGATCTCGATTAAAAAACTTTGTTTTCGACATGGTCTTGTAAGATTAGGACTTGCCCGCCCGTTTGCGGAATTCGACGGTGTAGCCATAGACGTCCCGGAACAGGTTGCCCTTTTCAAGCAGAGCCAGTTGTTCCAAGGTTAAATCTTCTACACCGGGTACGAAAATCAGGAGCCGATCTGCATCCCGTCGGCATGAAATCTGGGTAACCCGCTGGCGTCGTGAAGCGCCCAGCGCATCGGCGATCCGCAGGATGGCCGAAAGTTGTTTCACGACCATGCGGTCCGAACGGTCCAGGGCCGCGAAGGCGGATTGGCCCATCCCTGGATTCGCGCGCGTGTGATAGCGTACCACCAGCGCCACCAGCTTGGTATTTCTCCGGCCCAGTCCGAAAATATCCGCCTGGTCGACCAGGTAGCTGGAATGCTTGTGATAGTTCCGGTCGGAGACAAACAGTCCCACCTCATGCAAAAGCGCCGCAACCTCCAAGAGGAGCAAGTACCGCGGAGAGAGCTGATGATCCGGCTGCAGCTCATGGAACAGCAGTTTGGCCAGGAGCGCCACTTCATCGGCATGTGCCTCAGCGTACGCGTATTTTGCCCCCAGCTCCTTGGCGGATCGCAGGATCTGGTGGTTGAATTCAACCGACCACGCACCGCCGTTTACCAGTTCCATGAGCAGGCCATCGCGCATGGTGACCCCGCTGACCTGTACGTTCTTCAAGTCGAAGGCCTCTGCGAACTGGGCATAGGCCATGAGCGCCACCCCCAGCGTTTCTGCATCCGAGAAGTTCAGGTGATATTCCCGGACGCGATCATCGACGCTCAATTTGAGTATTTCGTCCTTAAACCGGGCCAGCGCCTTCACGGAGATGCGGGTATGTTTGCGGACTTCCCAGCCGGGTTGGATTTGACGCGCCGTAAATCGGGCTTCGCCCCCAAGGAAAATTAATTGGACCTCCTTGCCGACTTTTACACTGTGCCGGATGTCATCGACCATCGCCTGGATCTGGCGCTGGATGTCGCGAGCAGGCATGTCGCCAAGGGCTTCGTTGATGCGCAGACTCCCCAGGGGATAGACGTGTGAAAACAAGACATCGTCTCCCCGCACCCAGAGGAGTTCCGTGCTGCCACCACCGACTTCGATAACCAAAGTATCCGTGTTCGTGTAATCCGGGTCCGAACTCAGGTAGGGCTGCACGCCGAGATAAGTGAGGCGTGCGGTTTCGGCTTCATCGATCGCATCCACCTGGATACCCGTGGCCATGAAGAGTCGATCGAGAAACGCATCGCGGTTGGTCGCTTCGCGCACGGCGCTCGTGGCAACCGCACGAATCTGCTCTGGTTGGGTGATGGTGTATTCCTGCATCACCCGTTTGAAACTCGTGAGAATCCGAACACATTGTTCGGTAGTCTCATGGCTGATCTCCCCGCAGGTAAACGTATCGCTGCCGATGCTCACGTTCTGGCTGAGGGTTTCGTGACGCCGCATTTTGTTGTCGGCCCCAAACTCCGCCAGCGCGAGGCGGATCGAAGAAGAGCCGATATCAATCGCCGCGATCTGCTCGACGCCGGTCTCCGGGGGGATCACGCGATCCTTCTTCTTCTTTTTCTTCCTGGGCGGCATACCGGTTTAGTGGTCCTTGTTGTCGCCGAATAAGCTGCGTACCCACGCGGCAGCACCCAGAACGGCTGCGTGATCACCCAATTCAGCGGTCTTGATCTTGTAGGTGTCGCGATAGGTTGGCATGACGAATTGGTTCGTACTTTGTTTGACCTCACCCAGGTACAGCTCTGGCATCGCCTCCACCAGGCCCCCGCCGAGGATGATGATATCCGGTGACATCACGTTCACCAGGTTAGCGACACCCAGTCCCAGCCAGCGGGCCGCCTTGCGGATAATTTCTTCGACTTCCTTGTCGCCGTTTTTCACCGATGCCGCCAGGCCACTGCTCCGAATTTCCGCGAGGTCGGTGCCAAAATGTTCCATGAGGTAGGGTGCACGTCCACGATAGGCTGCGACGGCGGCCGCTGAACAGATGGCCATGCGACTTGCCAGGGCCTCCAGGGAGCCGCCACCTGCGGGTCCGCCCTGCATCATCTGCGTATGGCCAATTTCCATGCAGGAGAGCTGATTGCCCCGGAAGATTTTGCCTTCGTAGACGCAACCACCTCCGATACCCGTGCCGGGAAAGACCCCCACCGCACAGCGCGCCTTTTTGGCGGCGCCAAATGTATATTCGCCGTACACCCCGATATCGACATCATTGGCTACCGCGACCGGGCAACCGAAGGTCTTCTCGAGCTCCTTCCGGATGGCGACATCCTTCCAGCCCAGGTTGGGGGCATTGACCAGCACCCCTTTATCCAGGTCGACCGGGCCGGGTACCCCGATGCCGATGCCCCTGAGCTGTTCGGGATTCACCTTGGCATCGTCCAGTGCGGCCTCAATCGCATTGATCACCCGTTGCATGCCCGCCTTCTGTCCGATGCTGCCCTTGGTTTTCCGGCGCTCAAAACCCAGGCTCTTGTAATCCTCGTCGTAGACATGAGCGAGCATCTTGGTTCCACCGAGGTCGAAGCCCACCCAGTGGTTCTTTTCTGATTTCGTTTTACTGCCCATGAGTTGCGTACCTTCCTGCTGAGCTTATTCCCAGAATGCCATACTGGCAAAGCTTACCATGGATTGAGAATCCATTTGAAAATTCTGGTTGTAGTCCAGCAGGCATCCATTTGAAGCCTGATTCAACGCCATCCAGGAGAGGACCGCCATCGGGGCATCTACCTTTCGAACATTCATGTCTTCACGTAGGCGATCCAGGAATCCCTGCGCATCCATCCGGACCAGCGGTTCCAACAGGGCTCGGTCGAGCGCTTCAATTTCCTTGAGTCCCGCTTGCGTTATCGGCTCCTCGTCACCAAATTTGGGGCCCATGTGCGCGAGATCCACGCTCAAAACATAAACGGCCTTGCGCCCCAAGCGTTTGATGGCCGCGTCCAGGCTCGCCAGCTTGGCAGCAGTATCCGGATGCGCGCCCGGAAGGGTGTTCGATTCCATAAACGGATCCACCGGTCCGCAGAGCACGGGCAATATTTTAAACGGCCGGTCCAGGGCGTGCTGAAGGAACACCACTGGAAATTCGATCGAATGTTCCGAGCGATGACTCCAGTCCGTGTCCGTGAGGGGGCCCGCCTCCGCTTCCCAGGCGGCCAGCAGCTCGCGGTCCGTTTCTGCGACGCCCAGGGGGGTGGCAAAATCCTTGGCGCAGGCGTTGTACGGCACGTGTTCGCCGTAATGATCGACGCCAAAAATTACAAACAGATCGGCATCGCTGTGGCGCTTGAGCAACTCAAACGCCGGCGCGTAACAGGCCCCGCCCGAACGAAGATCGATATGCGGCGCGAGAATGGCCCGCAAGGGACCAGGCGGCGTCTCCAGCTCATCCAGTTGGGCCTCCGCATAAAAGCCATCGAGCACCGTACGCAAGGCCTTCGGCTCGTCGGGATAGGACTGCCCCGCATGGGCCGCCGGGCGTACAGGTTCGGCATCCCAGGCGGCGCGCAGGGCCTTATAGCGTTCATGAAAACGCGGGCTGTCGAGAAAGTAGTTCTCGTCGAGCTGGGCAATCAAATTCGCGAGCAGGCCTTCGGGCAGCGTCAGGCCGCCCGAATCCTCGTGATAGATCTCCTCGATCTCTTCGCAGGTATTATACCCGTCAAAGAGCCCCACGAGGTATACATTGTCCATCGATAGGAGCAGGGGCGAATCGGAGATTTCGTAGGGATCGCGGATCACGATCATCTCCTCGCCCTCGTACTCAATCGCCATCGGTTCGACATGCCGCAACCGCGGCCGGTCCTTGTTATTTTCCATCTCAGCCATATGGGACGACATTAACATTGACCCGTAAACGACATACAAGATAAAGCACCCGAAATATCGAAACGGAATCACCTATTATGATCACCCTTGTCTCAGGATTACCCCGCTCCGGAACCGCCCTCATTATGCAGATGCTGCAGGCGGGTGGAATGCCCCTCGTCACCGACGACCATCGCAATGCAGACGATGACAATCCTCTCGGCTATTTCGACTACGAACCCGCCAAGCGTACCTACGACGATTCCTCCTGGCTGCCCGTCGCCGAAGGCAAAGCGGTCAAAATCAAAGCGGACAGCCTGTCCCACTTGCCGACCGACGGCTACACCTACAAATTGATTTTCATCGAACGCGACATTCGCGAAGTGGTCGCCAGCTTTTATGGCGTGCTCATGCGCAAGGGCAAAAAGGATGCCGGCGTATCGGAAGAAAAACTGATGAATGACTTTACCGGGATCCTCGGCGATGCGGGGAGGTGGATTGCCGAGCAGCACATCGACGTGCTCTACATCAAGTACCACGACATCATCGAAAACAAGATTCGTGAAGCCGGCCGCATCAACGACTTCCTCGGGGGCCACCTGGATACGAATACCATGGCCGAAGCGGTTTACAGCAAGTTGTACCGGCAGCGTTCCTGGTAAAGACGTTGCGGTATTCGCCCGCTTTCGCTCTTTACAATGCTTCCGATCATAGGAAAACTTTTTGACCGTGCTTCCGATCATCGGAACACGTATTTTAAATAGGAAACGACACACCATGACCGATCCAAATTCCGCCACCTCCACCAGCTTGGCCTGGTTGTTCTTCGCCCTCCTCGTGGTTCTCAACTGGGGACTGTACGGGATCTTTCTGCACAAGGGTCAGATGGCCATGCACACCGCCGATGGTCCGCCCCCGGGCGACGTGCGCTACAAAGCCTTCTTCTTTGTCGGCATCGCCTACCTGATCATCGCTGTCGTCGGTTCGGCCATCATGATCAAATCATCCGGTGGCAGTTTCACCTTTTCCAACAAGGGGATGACCTGGTCCTTGATCGCAGGCACCGTCGGAGCGATCGGCGCGTTCTGCGTGTTGCTCGCCTTTGGCGCCGCCCCCAAGCCGACCTTCACCTACGTACCCGTAATAATGGCGATCATCTTTGCCGGCGCACCCATCGTGAATGCGACCGTCAGCATGTGCATGCATCCGCCCAAGGCCGGGTGGGGGAGCATCCCCTGGCAGTTTTACGTCGGCATCTGTCTCGCTGCGGCGGGGGGGTGCCTGGTGACCCTGTTCAAACCCAGTTGAGCCTGCCATGCGCCGACTTTTTTTGTTTCTTTCGCTCCTGACCCTCTCCGCCTGTGTGACGATGCACCTCAAGCCGCTGGAAGATTGGGAGACCATGACCAAAGCCGTTGCGGACGCCCCCGCGTTGGCCTTTGGCCAATCCTGGGAGAAAGCACCCGCCGAGGCCGATGGCAGCCAGGTGCAGGTCATCCGTGAAGCCGACGCCCTGCTCATCGTCGCCCGACTCCACGACCCGGACATCTTTAATACGAATACCACCTTCAACGCCCCCTTCTTCATGAACGGCGACGTGTTTGAGATTTTCCTCCATCCCGAAGGCCAGGAAGCCTACTTCGAATTGCATATCGGTCCCCAGAACCAGCAGTTTCAACTCAAGATCGACAGCGCGGAAACCTTTGCGGCCAAGCGCAAGACCTGGCCCGCGGTTGAAGAGCTCATCGGCCCGTATAAAATCACCGATCAGCATTTCCGAAGCGGGACCCGCGTGAACGACAATGGCACCTGGGACGTCGCCGCCCGCATTCCCTATGCCTTCCTAAGCGATGGCGAAAACAAGGTGGATGACCAGACCGTTTTCCACGCCAACTTCAGCCGCTACGACTACACCCAAGGTGTGAAAGAGCCCGTCTACTGGGCAACCGCCCCCCTTAGCAAGCTCGACTTCCATCACCAGCCCGACTGGCACCGGCTGGACTCGCAGTAGCATGTAGTCGTCGTCTCAGCGACACTGCGTGTGCGTGTCCTTTGGTCACGCTTTATCCCTTTCAACAAGCAAAGCATGATTCTTGGACGAATCCCCGCAGATTTTAGATTGTCGACCTCGGCCAAACATCATTAAACAAGGGCTCCCTGAGATTCCCAACGGTGCACGTATGAAAATCAAAAAAGCGATCATTACCGCGGCCAGCCGCACCCAGCGACACATCCCGCTCCAGACCGTCATCGACCGGGAAGGGCACCCGCGCAGCGTGCTCTCACTGCTCCTCGATGAAATCGCTGGATCGGGTATCAAGGAAACCGCGCTGGTCGTTTCGCCGGGCGACGAAGATCTCTACCGCGATGCCGCACCGGGTCATCAGGATCACCTCCGCTTTTACGTCCAGGAAGAAGCCCGCGGATATGGACACGCGGTTCATTGCGCCCGGGCCTTCACCGGGGACGACCCCTTTCTGCTCATGGTCAGCGATCACCTCTATGTTT
>JBLIND010000365.1:0-6548 GCA_047639095.1 Candidatus Omnitrophota bacterium
TGCGCACATGCGTGGGCGGGGCTGCAGATTCCTGATGCGCATCAGGAATTGGGCGAGCGCTACATTGGTGAACAAATCGAGATGATTTTCGATCTTGAAAATCCAGATGGAAATCCGGTGCTGATTACCCGCGTGGAGCTGGGCTGTTCCGCCTGCCTGAGCTATGAACTGACCGGAACCACCGTGGCTCCGAGTGGGCTTGAAGTGTTGACGGTGACCTTCGACTCCAGCGCATTCTCGGGTCCGGTGAAGCAAACCGTTTCCGTCTTCACCGTTGACCGGGGTAAAAGGCCGCTTACCGTATCTTTCCGCGTTGCTCTCCGTCCTCCATTCCAGGTAGAGCCCAATACACCCACGATTGCCTTGGTACCCGGTGAAGCCTCCCAGGTTGATGTAATCATTCGCGCACGGAAAGCCATCACCGGGAAAATCGACCGCGTCGTGCCCCATAATCCCGAGCTTCAGGTGACCTTGCATCCGATTGAAGGCGAGCCGGATACCGTACGTTGCATCATCAGCTGGGACGGTTCACGGGTGCCGGCCGGCCCGAACACAGACTTTCATATTGCCACGGATCAAGCAGCGGATTTGCCGGGAAGCTTTCGCCTCGCCCACGGCTTTCCCAGTCGTCTGGAGATTCAGCCGGACATCGTTTATTTCAACGCCACCCGCAGCATTCAGAAGCGCCTGCTCATCATTACCCAGGATCCCCGGAAAGGGCTCGAGTTGATGAGCGTGAAAGTGCCTTCCGCGCGGTTTCGCTACGAGGTGAGCCCCGTGCGTGGCACGGCTAATTACGAGGTTTTCCTCTACGGCCGGGGCCTGGACACGCTGCCGGAAGAAGAGGCCGATGATATCGAGATCGAATTCACCTTTCGCGGAAAAGATCAGACCTTCACCGCGCGCCATCCCGTGAGCCTGCTATGAAAACCGAGCAACCCAATCTCGTGAAGCGGTTCCGCAAGCTGTTGGCGGACGAACGCGGGCAGGCCATGACGGAGTACATCATCATCACGGCCCTCATGGCGACCCTCGCCATGTGGTTATACAGTCCGTACAATCCGCTGTTCGACGCGGTGCGCGCGCTTTTTCAGAATATTTTCGCCATGTTGGTGATGATCGGACCCTGACCCATGTTAGACGATACCATATTTCTTGCAACGATGTTGACGCTGGTGGTGGTACTTGCCCTCACCTGCTACACCGAGCTGAAAGATAACCTGATCCCGAATAAGATCACCTACACCGGGATGGTACTTGGATTGGTGTACGGATTTCTCCCCGGGGGCATCGATCTCCAGTCCAGTGCCGTGGGACTTGCCCTGGGCTTTGGCACGCTCTTCATCTTTTACATCTTCGGTGGCATGGGCGGCGGTGACGTGAAGTTGATGGGAACCGTCGGAGCCTTGCTCGGCGTTCAGCATATTGTGGCCGTGTTGATTTACACGTCCTTGATCGGCGCGGTGATGGCCATTTTTTATCTGACTTGGAACAAGAAGCTGCTCGAAGGTCTGGCGCGTTCGATGCGCCTCTTGATCTCGCGCAGGAAGAAGAATAAACCGACGGATGAGACGGATCCCGAGCATGCGGACCTGGGGGGTATTCCCTACGGGCTCGCCATTGCAACAGGAACCCTGGTCGCCCTTTGGACCGTTAAGTAATCATGCCCAAGATCTTTAAATCTGAAAAAGGACAGGCCCTGACCGAATTTGCGGTGGCCTTTCCGTTGGTGATGCTGGTCTTTCTGATCGGCATGCAGCTTCTGTTTGCCGCCAACTGTGTGAATGTCGGACATTACGCGGCCTTTGCTGCCGCGCGTTCGTATGCGGTAACCGCAGGTGCCGGGCCCGGTGGCGAAGATAACGCCGGGCTGAAAGCTGAGCTCGCCGCGGCCATGGTCTACATGCCGGTCTCCATCCCTGCAAAAGGGGAGGTGGATGACGCGATCGCAAGCCTGATCAAGAATCTGATCACCGACTTGTTTGCTGAAATGTTTGGCTCGGCCAAGGACAGCGAGGGGGTCGGGGACGTGTTCGATAACTTTATCGAGGATCCCGGATCCCTACTGTCTGATTTGCTGACCGGAGGGCTCGAAGCGGTGATGGACACCGTCAAAGAAGCGCTCGTGAACGAGTTGAAGGATTTTATCGTCGATGCCGCCGTGGACCTGTTCTCCGATATGTTCGGGGGCACCTTTGATGATCTGGTCGGGGCCAACGGATCTAACCCGGGGTTCAAGCTGGCCACGGCGTATTTCCGTTTGGGGTTTCTAACCAACGATCTGGAGATCGATGAGTTTTATCCTCAAGCCGAAGATGGGAAAACTGCAGATGTCGATCAGTTTACCGTGAACCTGCATTATCGTCTGCCCATGGCGATGCCGGGGTTTAAAGCCTTCTGGAACATGATCAAAGGCTACGACATCGATGAGGCCTACGACAAAGACAACGACGATCCGCTCAAGGAGGATTACGAGTCGGGTCTAAACAACGCAATTTTTATCATCCACACCAAGTGCACGATGGGATATGAGCGCTGGAGTGGCGTTTACGCAGGTGCCAGCAAGAAAGATAAGAAGAAAAGCACGCTGACCAAAGCGGACACGGAGAAAAAGAAGAAGTGCTTCAAGGAAAAGGAAGCCGAGTTGGAGAAGAAATCTAAACGGATAAAGCAGATTGACGAAGTGGAGCTTCCCCAGGCGAAACGGGATCTGGCCAAATGTAAGCAGGACCAACAGAGTGATTTGTCGATAAACTGTCTGCCCGCCCAGATAAAAGTTGCGAGCCTTGAGGGCGAACTGGAAGACCTTGACGAAGATGTGAAGGATATTCGTAAGAGTATTCGTAAGGACTGTGAAAATCCCAAGTAAGGTCGAATGATGGAAGCCGCACGAAATTTTATCTGGCACATATTTGGTTGCACCCGAAAGGTGCAGTCCGACGAGAGTGGCAATCTGCTCGTCCTGACCGGCATCATGACCTTTGTGTTTATGGTGTTCGCCTTCAGCACCTTGTTCACGGCGGAGGCGATCTACAATCGCATCATGATACAGAACGCGGTGGACAGTGCCGCGGATTCCGCTGTGCTCTGGCAGGCCCGGGGATTAAACCTGATCCAGCATCTGAATAACTTCCACTACATCCTGCTGTGGCTGTACGCCGCGCTCACGATCGTCGGATGTTGCTGTAAGCTGGCCCAGATTTTATGTGCAGCCAGTCTCGGGATCTGCGTACCCTGCTGTGCCATTGGCGGTGCCTGTGGTCCGGCATCCAAATTGTGTGATGTCATGCCGGATGTGCAGGAGGTCACCACCACGGTGATTCATGCCACCCAAGGGGTCATTGCGGGCGTGACGCCCATTCTGGCCTTCATCTATGCCAATGAGAACGCAAAATTCAGTGGCGCCACCGAAATTGACAATCAGCTCACGAAGGATTTCTCCGAAGATTTTAAGATCGGGTTAAAAACGCAACTCGGGTCGACCGCCGGGGGGATTGGGGGCACCTTCGCCAGTGCGGCCTCCAAGCTGGCCCTCTTTTTTGGCGACTCGTATGCGGTTCCCTTGAATCCGCTCTCTTTAAGTCTCGGGGTATCCAAAGAGTTGATCGATGAGGGCGATCCGTTCAGTAACCTGCCTTGGATTCTGCCCATCTGGATGGCCTGCTTTCTGGCCGAGTGGGAAGTGGAGCATTACTCCGGACGTCCGGGTTACCTGACCTGGGTTGCGTTTCGTGAACGGCCGACCCGGGTGCATGGCCCGGCGTGGGAGTGGTTGAATCCCGAAGACAAAACGTTCGTCGAAGACCCCGCACTAACGGACGGCACCACGGACTTCATGTCACCGCGCGCCAATATGCATAACTTCACCAATCGCAAGGGTGACCCCTTCATGACCTACATTCCGGCTTACATGGCGATGGCTTCGGCCCAGGTGGACTTCGATGGGAAGAACGATCCGGACGGCGTGATTGATTACAACCTGGGTTTTGAACCGTGGAAAGCCCTGGGCTTGCCGGGGCTGGATGGGAAATCCGGGTTTCCCAGTGATGGTGCTTACGGCAGCCTGATTCCGGTAAAAATCCCTCTGATCAATACGCGTGGAACCATGTTCGGGATCCTCCATTAAGCGAATGAAGCAGGATATGCATAACGATGAACGAGGCCAGGTGATGGTGGAAAGCGTGATTGGTATCGCGTTGTTCACCTTTGCGTTCTTGATTGCCGGGCATCTGTTGTACATGAGCTCGAACAAGATCCGCGTGATCATGGCCGTCCGCCATGT
The DNA here is from genome assembly GCA_047639095.1 of Candidatus Omnitrophota bacterium. Classification (GTDB taxonomy): domain Bacteria; phylum Verrucomicrobiota; class Kiritimatiellia; order SS1-B-03-39; family UBA6053; genus JAPYUI01. Next base: position 4,283 of record JBLIND010000365.1, read on the forward strand.
CGCGTGGCTGGGAGGGCATGATCGACTGGGGGATTCCCGCGATATGGCCAACTACCGCTTCCTGCGACTGATCAATAACAACAACATCGAAAACTGGTTCTGGCACCCCGTGGATGCCAGTGGCAACCTCCGGAAAACCGTCATTCAGACGCCGAAGCCCGAACAGAATAAGCTGAATATTGACCCGAATTCACTCGTCCGTGTTTCACAGACTGGCATGGATAAAACGGATGCCGCACAAATCTTTGCCGACAATAAATCGGGTGAGGATAAGGGTACGACGGATGAGTTTCTGGGAGGCTTTCTGGACGGGGCCGGTCCGTATGCCTGGTTTGTGACCTACGGAATGTCATCAACCGATTTTGAGAGCACTACCCGCTTCCCCTTCACCAATCTGAAGATGGCGCCTACGCTGCCCTTTATGCTGAACGATCCGGTTTTGCCGGATGTGCCGACGCAACAAACAGGTGAGCTGTTTTTCCCGGAAAACTGGTTGATGGCCTATGGGCAATGTTCCTGGGATGAGGTTGGGGATCCCTGGCGTGAGCAGAGCATCTGGGAGGTGCTGTTCAATTTCTTCAAGACCTTCCTGGGCAAGCTCGGGGAGATCATGGAAGTCTTCATCAAGGTGGTCAAAGGCCTCGTCAAATTCATCACCGCCTTTATCGATTTATTTTAGCGGGGTCGATGGTCGCATGTCACAAGTCTTTCCATTCTTTCGGCGCATGTGGGCGCACTCGCTCAAGCAGTCCTTCAAGGTGGTGGTGGCGCTGATCCTCGCCTACATGGTGTTTATCTTTACCCACTTTGCCCTGACCACGCCGCTCCTCTTTCGCAACCAGACCCAGCAGAAGGCGCGACACGATATCGCCGGGATCTATGCGGACTTTGAGGAGTCGATGAATGAGTCGAAGCGGATTCCCCGCTTACGCCACATTCCACGTCCGCCAGGTGCGAGGGTCCAACGGGCCCAGGAGTCCAGAATTAACGATATCCCCCTGGAGGCCTGCGCCCTCGAAACCCGAATGCCCGCGGAGAAAGTCCTCGATTTTTATTTTAACTATTTCTCCCCCCGGGGCTGGCAGGACATCACACGTGAGTCCATGAAAATGCGACTCAATCCGGTCGAGTACCAGGATTGGAACGCCATGCAGAATGACAGCTACGTGGATAAGTACCAAACGACCATGAAGAACAGCCTGGTCATGAAGGGGCCGAAAGCGTCCATTCATATCACGATGACCCAGGTGGGACGCCCGGAGAAGAACCTGGTGAGTATTCGCTGGTTCGGTACGCCGGAAATGTCCGAGCTGATCCCCACTCGATTTGTGGGTAAAAACCACGGCGAAGAGCCCGCGATGGTGCTGGAAGATCCCCTTCAGAACGGCGAAAATCGCACCTCACAATTTTATCGCAGCCGAGCCGAGCCCCAGGCGTACTTTGACCGCTTGAGCAAACGCTTCATGCGAGAAGGATACGACATCCAGTTTGAAAATGTTCAAGCAACGGAAAGCACGGAAGAGCAACCGATCTTCGCCTATTTCACCCATCCGAAAAAAGGCCGGTTTATGTTGGTGGTGACCCGCGATAGTGGCGACAAAACCTACTCGGCTGGCCTCTTCCTGAAAATGTAGTCGCGCGTGCGCGCTCCTCCTCGTTCTAGTCTTCGACGAAAACAAACAGATGTTGGCCGGCACGGAGCAGATCTCCGGAGACCAGAAAGGCTTCCTGGACCTTTTCGTCATTCACATGAACCCCATTCGTCGATCCCTGGTCATCGAAAAGGATGCCCTTGTCGGTGTACTCGATCTTGAAATGAATACGCGATAGCTCGGGGCTGTCGATGGTCAGGCTCGCGCGTTTGCTTCGACCAACCGTGATGCTTTCTTTGAGGGGAAGGTAGCAGAGCTTGCCGTCCATTTTGTAAATCAGGCGCGGTCCCAACGCGGTCCCTGAATCCTCATGAAGGTACTGGCTGACCGTGCGCAGTCGTTCGAGCAGGCCGACTTTGACGTCCATGGGAGCGTACACCGTATCCATGGCGGCCATGCTGTCATTCCAGTTGAATTCATCCGTCATCGGGCACCCCCGGTTCTTCTTCGGCTTCTTCCGGGAAGAGTTTTTCCACTTCCTGTTGTAGACGCTTCATCATGCGGTTTTTGATCTGATAGACATTGTTCTCGCTGAGCTTGAAGCGTTGGGCGACCTCCTTGACCGACGCTTCCTCTACGACGTATGCAATAAAAATATCGATCGTGTCCTTCTG
>JBLIND010000366.1:0-6547 GCA_047639095.1 Candidatus Omnitrophota bacterium
GCGTTGACATCTTCAATTCCCCGGACGTCCAAACGCGGCGGATCGATCGCGATCAAGGGGAGCAAGGGAACCTCACAGGGTTTACCCGGCGTCCCACCCGTCGAATCACTCAGCTGCCAGTTAAGGGGGAAGCTCCCGCATACTTTCGGATTCAAGCGCTCAATGGAAAAGCCCGTCGCATTCGCACCCGCTGGCCAGGGAAGTTGGTTGAAATAGATCACCTCGTCGAGCACGACCCAGGAAACGGAATCGTCCGGAAGATCCGGAAGTTGGGGGCGCTCAAGTGCAAGGCATTCGCCGCCGTTTGCCAACTTACCTAGGTACGGCCCGAGGATGCGGACACTGGCGTTGGTGATGCCGTGGGCGATACGGAAGGCAGCCAACTCTCCCGGATGTGCGACCGGGTCGAATGAAACCAGCAATATGGATTCGTTGGCCTGCAAGGTGGTGTTGGACGGAAAACGGTAATCGATCCCGTCCACGCGCCAGGGACCCGCCGGACTCTGCAGCAGGATCCCCTGCCCGGTGGTGTTGCAGATCTCCAGGAATTCATCGCGGGTGTTATCCGTGGTGTTCGTACCCATCGGCGCCGGGTCGTACATGATCTCGCTGATCACCACGTCCTGGTCGGGAAGGCGATTCGCGAGTCCGGGCGTCGGCTGCAGGTGATACCAACAGGAACCGCCGTCCGAATAGCGCCCCCTGGCGGCACCATTTTCCTGCCCCTTGAATGCAACCGCATCGACCACGCGATCCTGCGCCGTGCCCGGCAGGTAGGAGAGAAAGACTTGCTCACCATTTTTATTCAAACCGAAGCCTTCGGTGATTGGCTGATGAAAACCGGTCATCTCGTCAAAGAGGATCCAGCCCCTGGAAGGTATTGATCGATTCGACGGAATGACCCACTTCCGTAAGTCGTCCGCATCATCACTCAAATACCAATCCCCCAGCGGGATGGCCGTATCACCGTTATTGAACAGTTCGATCTGATCATTCGAATCATACGGAGGGGCATTTACATCGGTGTGCGCCACGATCTCGTTGAGCAGCACCTCGCGAACCAGATCGGGATCGCTCGTCCCTGGCGAACCATCTAGATAACTGCTCGCCCGCCAGTTCCCGGGATAGTCCAACGCACCATCCATTTGATCCGCCGCGCGGAAGGGAACCAGAGAGTGACCGGCACCATCGGCCGCCAGCGGCCATCCGCGACCATCTCGATAGTCTACAGATAGCAAGGTTTCATCATCCTGGTTATTCAAATTGAAGCCATCGCCGTCGTTATCGAGCGATCCGGAAAACGTTCCGGCGATCTGCATCTCACGCCAGTTCGTGTAGCGATTGGTAAAGGCACCCAGGTCGGACACGATGACCACGGACGCACCAGGATTGAGTGCGGCGACCGCTCCACTCCCAAAATCAAAATCAACGCCTCCGCTGATGCGTAAATTGGCCAGGCCCAAAGTGACTTTACCGGTATTTTCAAACTCGATGAATTCAAAGGCGGATGCCTGGGTCGCGACATTGGTCTCGGACCCCACCGGCTTCCGCGGATTGTACATAATCTCCGACACCCGCAAGGACGTTTCACCAGGCACGACGTACAAGGCCTCGACCAGCGCGCTCCATTCGTTACCGACCCCGCGTGCCCGAGCCATGACGCGAACCGTATGCTCCAGCACCAGGGGGCCGGTGAACGTTTCCCCTGTGATCGCACCGGTATCGTATTCGCGCGGATCACGTCCATCCGTCGTGTAATAGATGTTCAGGGCATTGCCACTGGTCATATTGAGGTTGGATCCGGGGCCGATGTCTCCGCCAAATGGAGCCAGCATGGGCGCGTCGGTTTCGGGATAGAGATCGGCGCCGCGCAAATACCCGAGGACGACATCCCGGCGACCCGCCAGGTAGTTCTGACGACTACTGCGTGTGCTCCGCCAGCCATCCAGGCCCGTATGCCCCCAGCGGGCCTGCTCCATCACGGTGCCGAACTCCACTGTATCGGATAATGCATTATGACGATCCAGCGCAACCGCGGGCGTCAGGACGCCGCCATTGAACATGTGTTTGTGTGCAATATCCCCGAAGCGCAGGTTGAACTCATCATTGGCCCGCAAATCATCGTAGGGCTCAGCGAGGTTGTTATTCACGCCCGTGACATCGCTGCTACGAAAAGCACCTTCCCCATCCCAGATAAAAAATTTATACCCGGTGCTGTCCTCCCCCCGCTGGCGCGCCGCATACCAGTTATGACCGGGCCAATCCCCCATGCCGAGGTAGATGTTCGCGAGCATGTAGTTGATGTAATTGGGGATATCGGCCATGACCGGATAGGCGGGGTTGCGCGTGCCATCCGGGTGGTTGCCCTGGAACTGCTGATACGCCGCGTTATCGGCGAGACCCGCCCGCCCTGCGAGGATCATGGCGTTCCAGGCCTGGTTGTCGCCATTGATGATGTTATTGCCATTGTGGGCCAGGGCATCCCAGTTGTCTTTGTCCCCGCCACCAAAATACTGGGAGGCAAAGTCCCCGGCCGGACGCTCCGCCAGGTTATACATCCCCCAGTAGATCCCGTTCAGGTACACATGTACATGGCGCCCGTGGGCGGTCGGTGCGCCCATGACCGTGGCGGTCCGGCGGGCATACTCATCGCGCGTATAGTCCTGCCGATCATTCCCACCCGCGCGCAGGATGAGTTGATCGAATTCCTCCGTCGCATTTTCATCATAGGTAAAGATCGGAAAACGCAGCTTCGAGGGTCCGTATTTGCTTTTAAACAGCAGCCGCCAGGACTTCTTAATGTAGTTGCGGCCGCCACCGCCAAGCCCCCCTTGAATACGCAGCCCACAGTTGACGCCAAACCCGGGTGTCCCGTCCGGGTGGATCCACTCTACCGAGCTCGAACGCTCCCAGGCGGTGCCTTTACTGTTGGGATGATCATAAATACCCGTCGTATCATGAAATAAATGATCCATTTCAGACACGATGGATACCGTGGGAAGGAACTTCAGAAAGCCGATGTTCTCTTCCGTCGTGTGATCATCGATCACGGTTGAGCGCATCAGGTATGATGCCGTACTCGATCCCCAGATACTCGGCCAGCCCGGTGGGTTGTTGGGCTGGGTGAGGATTTGTTCGTGGTACACGTAGGTATGTGTCACGAAGGGCGAATGCTGAAAGCCATCCTTAAAGGCAGCCGCGCGCAAGACGGTGGTGTTGGCGACCGTGACCGGCCCCACGTACAACATACTGTTGGTCGTGGGCTCAATGAAATCCGTGGTGTATCGAATCTCTACGCCTGGCACTTCACTCGAGAGCACGACCTGAACCGCATTGGAATAGAACCCTCGGCCAGGTGTGGCGGATACCGGTGCGAGAAGCAATCCTGCGGCGTTCGCGGCCCCGGGGGTTGGAATCTCCAGGTACGATGGGGTGCGTACGCGCGCGGTGATTTCGGGTACCAGCAGAAAATCGGCATCGGAATCGTCCGGTGTGACGTTCAAGCCATGTATGGCCAGCAGGTTGTTCGACTGCAGATCACTTAAGGGAATCGGGAATGATTCACCGACGACGGCCAGGAGATCCGGATGCGCGGAGGTGGCGGCATCGTTCCAGACGGGATTGGCCGGAGCACGCGCTGATGCCAGGGGCTGACCGTTCAGGTACGCTTTAAACCCATCGTCGCATTGCAGGTGTAGTTCAGCCGATTCCAGCTCGAGCAGATCACCCACCGCAAATGGAACGCGCAGATACAGGGAATCATTTACATCAAAAAACTGGTTACTCACATCGGTGAAGAAATAGCTGGGATACCCGCCGGCTCCGCTATCAAACCCCAGGGCCGATTGCGCATTTGTCCAGGCACTGCCATCGAACCCCGCGTGGATCCAGCTTGTTCCCAGGGAACCATCCGAGGGAATCAAAAAACGACCCTCGGCCCCTTGCGGCAGCAGGTCGACCATCTCGCGGACTAGACCATACGCCTGGTCACTGGATTGATCAGGATACGCGGCGTCGTAGTCATGTTCAACGGTGCTGCCATCCGGGCGGACGAGGGCAAGGTACTCCCCATCTCCGGCAAGCCTGAAATTGGTGTGCAATTCAGACAGGGCATTGGTGCGATTTTTATCGGAGGCAAAGATCACCAGGTACGCGTTCGAGGCAAGGGTCACCGCAGGCATCCGCCACTTGTCGAGTTCACCCGCATCATCGGTTAAGAACCAGCCATCAAGGTTCACCGGGTCATCGGATGGGTTAAAAAGCTCGATCCAATCTGAGTAGGCATTGTCCTCATCCTGATGACCCAACTCATTAACCGCAACGAATTCATTAATCACCACCTCGGGGGCAGCAAACAACCCGGTCCCGGTGAGGCAGAAGTATCCTATAAGTAGAGCGCGAAACATGGTGGTGAGATTATCACAAATGTGCGGGCCATGGCGTATATTATTCATCCTGGCGGTACATTCTCGGATCAGCCGAATGAATGGCAAAACCCGCAATCACGATGCGGTTTATCATGCCGACCACCTTAACGGTGCAGCAACTCATGGACAATATGAAGCTCAATGAAAATCCCTCAGCATAATGGTTATACCCCACCATACATGCAGATCTTTCATAAGAAACGTGCTGCATTTAGCCCTACTCTGCTCGGCAAGCCGTGCAGGGAGGCGAAGGGTCAGGCCGTACATTGTTACATTATCCTTGACGCTTTTTTGATCCATTGGCATATTTTATCCCATGCCTCGCCAAGTACGCATCGAATATCCAGGAGCGGTCTACCACATCCTGGCCCGGGGGAACAACCGGCAGGATATCTACAAAAACGATGAAGACCGGAAGCGCTTTCTCGCAACAATCGGGGAAGTGTGCGATCAGACGGGTTGGATCATCCACAGCTACGTCATGATGCGAAACCACTACCATCTGCTGGTGGAGACGCCTGAAGCGAACCTGGTTGCCGGGATGAAGTGGTTCCAGGGAACGTATACCCAGCGCTTCAACGCAGCCAATCGCCGTAGCGGGCATTTGTACCAGGGTCGATACAAGGCCCTGATCGTTGACCCTGACGCGGAAGGCTATTTCAATACCGTCAGCACGTACATCCACTTGAACCCCTTCCGCGCGAAATTCGCTGGCCTGGGCACGGAGCAAGCGCTTGAGCATTACCCGTGGAGCAGTTATCCTGCTTTTCTGGACCCTCCCGGCAAGCGCCCAACATGGTTGGAAACCAGCAGGGTGCTGGAGAATTTCGCGATTCATGGACAGGGTCGCAGGGAACGCTTGCGCTATCAGACGATCCTGGAAGAACGCATGCAGGAAGAACGTGATCCGGTCAAAGCCCGTTCGTTGCGCGCCGAGTACCAGCCGATCCGGCGTGGCTGGGCCTTCGGGGATGAATCGTTCAGGAACGGGCTGATCGAGCAGATCGAGCGCAGGAAAGGTAAAGCTCCGGATACCTTGCGTGGAGCACAGCGAATGGAGCACGGCATACATGAAGCCGAGCGGCTTTTAAAAGAGGCCCTGTCGCAGCTGGAGGTACGTGAACCAGACTTGCTGATGATGAAGAGCACCCGGCTGGAAAAACAAGCGGTGGCCTGGTTGCTTAAGAAGCATACGGTGGTAACCGGTGTCTGGCTGGCCGAACGATTGAATATGGGGCATCGCGTAAATGCCTCGCGTGCGATCAGCCGGTTTGACAAGGGTGAAGAGCGAAGCGTGAAACGATTGAAATCGAAAATGCTACAATGTACGGCCTGACCCGTAATTTCCGACGAACTGGGTTCATACAATTGCCTGGACTGCGCGGGGCGTGCTTGTCCTGTTCATGCTGCTGCAGCTGATTCCTGTGAATGGTTTGTAAGGAATGCTTCCGGGTTGTGATAAGAGTATTGATATGTTTGGTAAAAATAAGAAATCAGGTGAGCAGAAAGCCTACGAGGCAAAGCTCAAAGAAGCACAGGATGCCCAGCGAAATGGGAAGATCCAGGTGTACGCCGAGTTGATGGCAGAAGCGGACGAGCTGCTGAAGAAAGTCCAGGCCACGAAATTTGAATGAGACGCGGCCACGCATCCTGCTCACCGGCGCATCCGGTTATATTGGCGGCCGCTTGCTGCGGCGTCTGGAATCCGCGGACTATTCCATTCGCTGTCTGGCGCGAAAACCTGAATATCTCGAGCCCCGGGTAGGGCCGCATACCGAAATCGTAGCGGGCGATGTACTCGACGCCCCTTCCCTGATTCCGGCCTTGGCGGACATCGACGTGGCGTTTTACCTGGTGCACTCCATGGGCTCCAAAGGCTCCTTCGTCGAGGAGGACCGGCAGGCGGCACGAAATTTCACCCAGGCGGCCGAGGCCGCCGGTGTCTCACGCATCATTTATCTCGGTGGCCTGGGCGATGATTCCAAGCAACTCAGCGCGCACTTGGCGAGCCGGCACGAAACCGGTGAGGTGCTGCGGCAATCCCAGGTGCCGGTGATTGAATTTCGTGCCTCTATCGTGATCGGTTCGGGCAGCCTCTCCTTTGAGATGGTGCGATCATT
>JBLIND010000367.1:0-6521 GCA_047639095.1 Candidatus Omnitrophota bacterium
CGTCCAGGTTTTTGGCCCGAGGCGAGGCAGCAGCTCGGCGACCTGCAGGGTCCAGGCACTCGACCCGGAGTTCATGAGAATCACCCCATCCACATCGGTAAAGCGGTCCGTATTTTCCAGGTCCGGACACCAGGGGCCGCGCGCGGAGAGCCGGGTCTTGCCCGAACGAAACAACCACTTTCCCAGACGATAGCCACCACGTTTCTCTTCGATGGAAAGGCTGCGGCGAGCCTGCGCTTCCGGCTGAAGATCACGCGGCAGCGTGAGCACCGGGCAGCGGGTCTTTCCCAACGCGCCGGGGTCACTTTGTTGATCGGTTTCGTCTGTGATGATGGTCACTTCATATCCTTTTTGGGCCAGCTCATCCGCCAGGCACCGGGTGTACAACACCGAACCGCCACCCGCCCAGAGGTAGCGGGGACAAAGAAAGATCAGGCGCTTCATGTGGTCGAACAGCGTTTCTGGTAGGCGCGCTCGTACCGCTCAGCCATGTGATTGACATCAAAACGCCCCCGCGCATCGGAGGCGGCAAAGGCGCGCATGTCCCGTAGCCGATCCGGCTGCGCCAGCAGCTCGTCGGCGGCGCGCGCCATCGCCGCCGCATCGCCCGGCGGTACGAGGCATCCATTTTTTCCGTCCACGACCTGTTCGGGAATGCCGCCCAGGTTGCTGCAGATCGCCGGCGTTCCACAGGCCAGTGCTTCGAGGATGACCAGCGGGTAATTGTCCGCCCGGGTCGCAAACAGGAAGAGGTCAGCCACCTGATAATAACGCGCCAGGGTTTCGGGCTCGACGATAAAGGGAATGTAGCGAAACGCATGGATGCCGCGTTGCACGGTTCGATCCTCCTCCCCTCCAATCACCAGGCAGGTAACCGGCGTTTGCATCAGGGCCACCGCTTTTTCGATCGTGGCCACATCCTTAAAAGGGTTTTTTGCATTCGCGGAAAACATCAACACCGGACGATCCGCATCGAGCGCCAGGCTGGCCCGAATCGCGACGCGATCGCCGGGGCAAAACACATCCAGTCGCACGCCGTTCGGGATGACGCGAACCGGCAACTCTTGAAGCATTGATTGTTCCACCCGCTGCTTTAACCACTCGCTCGGTGTAACCAGCTCCAGTGCACTTTCCGCGTAGATCCCTTGCTTGCGCTGCCAGTTAAAGGCGGTGCCATCCGCTTCGATGGCCGGCGGCGTATCCAGGTGTGGACAGGCACCACAACCGGTTTTCCAACGATTGCAATCGAGGGTGTAGGAACAGTGGCCGGTAAAACTCCACTCATCGTGCAGCGTCACCATGAAGGGCGTCTCGCGACTGAGCCGTGGCAGTTGACGTAGATCAAAATAAAAACCGTGCAGATTGTGTGCATGAATCAGGTCGGGCTTCACCGGTGGCAGGTCGGGAATGCGACCCGTACCGACATAATCAAAAATTTCTTCACCGCGTTCGCGGGCGCGTTGCTTTTTTCCACCCGCGATCACCTGCAAGCCGCGCGCCACCATCCAGGAGCCGGGCCAGGTCTGGGTCAAGGTGCGATCCGCCGCACGCAAGGCATCATACCGCCAGGCCGCCGGCGCGGGATTCGGCACCACAAAAACATCCGCATCGGTAGATTTTTTCTGCCCTACGGACATCCAGGAACCATGTCCTCTCGCCCGCATCGCCTCAAACAGATCCCAGGCGACCCGTTCTGCACCGCCGCCCAGATCGGCCGAATTCAATTGCAGAATATTCATCTGGCCCGCTTCAGAAATCGTCCCGGAGCCAGCAGGAAGAGCATGCAGGTCAGGCCGCTGCGCGTTAACGCACCCGCGGAGCCTGCGCGTTGAGAAGAAGCCAGCACCAGGCAGGAGCGATACAAATCCCAGCCGGGACGAATCGCGGCCGGCAACTTGAAATATACCGCACCCGCCGCCTTGATCGGCGAAATTTCACCCACCGGCCAGACGGCCGGCTCGTGCATGTACAAATGCAGAAAGAAGGGACCGAGCAGCGAACAATCGACATCGTCCAGCTCATCAAAATTCAAGGTGGACCCGGCGGCGGACAAGCGATCCAGTTCACGCGTGAACGTCGCCCAGGGCAAGCGGCCATACCGCAGGCCGAGTAACAACAGGGTCAGGTCCATCACCCATCGCGCCGCGGCGCTGGCAGCCTGCTGGGGTGGCCGCGCCACCTCCTCGACCAGGGCGAGGAGGTTGCGCAAGGCCTCTTCACCGTTTGCGCTGACCGCCTTGTCCAAATAGCCAATCGTTCGTTGCAGCACTTCGGCGCGATAGGCGGCATCATGTACCAGTCGCTCGATGACCCCCGCCACCTCCTCCACGCGATCGACCACGACGGTCCCACCGTCTTCCATCTGGTCAACCGTGCTGTAGGCGACCGCATCCTTGAGATAAATAACCGGCACCCGCTTGACCAGGATTTCAGGCAACACCGAGGTGTGGATATTTACGATCATCGCCACGTCCGCATCCACCAGGGCTTCAGCGATGGAAAGATCCCGACGCATACAGATATTCGGAACCGCCTGGAAAGCCGCGCTCTCGTAAAAGGCGAAATGATCCGAACGCGGATGCGGCTTGATGATCACCTCCCACTCGGGATGCACACGAATGAGTTCCAACAACGCGCGCCAGCTGGCTTTGAGGTCCTTCGGATGTGACCAGGTAATCATATGACCGTGCATGATGATCTGAGACGTAAAGATAACGACCTTGATTCGATCGGATTGAGATTTCTGTTCCCGCTCGATCTCCAGTTGCATGCCCTGGCGCAAGGTGCCGATCGCCCGAACCTGCACATCCTTCGGCCGCCAGGTCAGATGCCCCGGCAGCTCGTACGCCCCACAGACCACGGCATGGTTGCGCGCGCCCTGGTGGCGCAAATGGCTTTCATCCAGCTTGATGCCCCAATGATCCACCGAAATTACGGGCACGTCTTCCGCGCGCAGGGCTGCGGTGAAAGCGCGCACCGAACCGGCCACGTCGCTCCCGGTAACCACCGCATGCGGGCGATAGGCGCGGGCGATCAACTTACCGAGGGCAAAAGTTCGAACGCCGTTTTTCAACCACCGACCAAACGAATCCCACAGAAACGCGAGGTGCGCATTCTGAAAAATACATACCGGTTCGTCGCGCCAGCCACTTTTTGCTTCGGCGACGAGCTGGTCGATGGCCGCATAGGCTTCCCCGGTCGCAAACGGAAAAGACAACCATTCAGCCACCAGCTGGGTAGGCATCCCGCCCTGGGAAAAGCGCTCCCCCATGACCAGCCAGGCCTGCTCGGGATCATTGTAGCCATCGACGAGCATCCCCTGCTCGGCCCAGGCAACACCATCGGCGTAAGAAACAAAACGAATGTCGCGGCGCAGCCATTCCGGGTCGAAATTCCGGCAACGATCATCCACTTCCAGCGGCCGAACCCCCTCCGGAGCGGGGCTGCCAATGGCGCGACCACGCCCCTCCGACACCCAGGCGGCGAGTGCATTAAACAAATCGGTCGGGGGCTCGGGGGGATCCCAGCACATCGCTTCCGAGAGGCGGTTTTCATACACCCATGCGTACCCCGGATACGCCGCGTCGACCCGCTGCAAAACCAGGGCGGCATTCATCGAAGCCCGAAAGGCCCATAACAGATCGTTGCGCATGCCCTCCACGAGATCAAAATCATCCACCATCACCCGACCGGCAAAATGCTGCCCCACCCCTTCGCACAGCGACCAGGCCTGCGTCGTATGCGCTTCATCCTCGGACACCTTGAAGTACTCCCAGAAATCGATGTAGCGGCGCCCCGTGATGTCCAACTCGGTCTGGAGCTGCAGATCGCCCGTGAGCACCAACCAATCCGGATGGATATCCAGTCGTTCGAACTGCTCGGCGTTAATCAGAAACGCAATCGTTTGCTGGTTGCTCATGATTATACGGTGTACTGCTCGGGCCGATAGCGCCCCTGGTGATTGCGGAGCCATTCAACCGTCTCGGCGAGACCGGTTTCGAGATCAATTTCCGCCTGCCAACCGAACGCTTCGAACGCAAGACGAGCATCGGCGAGCAGGCGCTCCACTTCGCTGGCCTCGGGACGCAAGCGTTGCTCATCTGTGACCACCTTTGCCTCTACACCGGTGACCGCGATGATGGTGCGAGCCAGGTCGCCAATGCTGATTTCTCGTCCGGTGCCGAGATTAAAGGTGCCGCCCAGGACCCTGGCCGCATCCGCCGTCGCCGCCTTGATGAAGCCATCCACGGTGTTCGCCACGTAATTCAAATCGCGGGTGGGCGTCTGGTTCCCCAGCTTGATTTCCGTATACCCCGCGAGGCACTGACTGATGATGGTGGGTATCACCGCCCGTGCGGATTGACGCGGGCCGAAGGTGTTAAAGGGCCGAATCGTTACGACCGGGGTCTCAAAGGAACAGAAATACGCCTCGGCAATTTTGTCCGCGCCAATCTTACTCGCGCTGTAGGGCGACTGGCCCTGCAGCGGATGATTTTCCGTGATCGGCACTTCGATGGCCGTGCCGTAGACCTCGCTGGTTGAGGTATGCAACACGCGCCGCGCCCCGCAATCGCGGACGGCGTTCAACACGTTCATCGTGCCTTCGATGTTGGTTCGAATGTACGAAGCCGGGGCGGCATAGGAATACGGAATCGCAATCAAAGCCGCGAGATGGAAAACGGTATCGCAGCCCTCCACGGCCTGGCGCACGCTCAAGGCATCGGTAATGTCACCCGCCATAACCTCCATTTCCGTGCGCAAGGGCGACTCATCCAGCCAGCCCCAACTGCCGACTGCATTGTAATGCACCAGCGCCCGAACCTGGGCACCTTCGGCGACCAGCCGTTCCGCCAGGTGGCTGCCGATGAACCCGCCGGCACCGGTAACCAACACCTTTTTTCCAGATAAACTCATGATCGCTGCTCCATTTCATTGATGTCGGTCTGCGCCTGCTCGTATTCTTTGTGTTGGCCGATATCCAACCAGTATTCGATGATGGGAAAACCGATGACCGACTTGCCTGCGGCAATCAGGATGTCGACCAGATCGGTCATGTTGCACTTGTCTGCCGGCACGAAGTCAAAGACATGCGGCTCCAGCAGGTAGATGCCTGCGTTCACAAAAAAATCATAGACCGGCTTTTCTTCCAGGCGGGTGACACGTGCACCTTCGCAGTCCACGACGCCAAAGGGCACTTCCACGTCGTACTTCCGCACCGCGATGGTGAGGTCGGCGCCATGTTCCCGATGGAAATTAAACATCGATCGAAAATCAACCTGGGTCAGGATATCGCCATTCAATACCAGCATGGGATGTTCCGGCTTCTTCGCCAGCAGGTTCAATCCACCGGCGGTTCCCAGCGGGGTATCCTCTTCCACGTAATGGATATCGATGCCGAATTTCTGGCCGTCGCCAAAGTGTTCCTTGATCTGATCCGACTTGTAGTGGGTCGTGATGTTCACCTGATCAATCTGCGCCGCCTTCAGCTGCTGCACGATGAGCTCCAACAGCGGGCGATCGCCCACAGGAAGCATGGGCTTCGGCGTCTGCTCGGTCAGCGGCATGAGGCGCGTACCCGATCCACCCGCCATCACCACGGCACCCATGGGCGCGAGCGCTTCCGGCAAGAGGGCGTCGATGACGATGAGATCCACGACGATACCCGCCTCATCAACGATGGGCACCTGGCGGATGCCCTTCTCGTGCATCAGGCTCAGGATTTCCGACGAGCTCGCCTCGCGCGAAGCCGTAATCGGCACCTGCCCATCGGGATAGCTCTGCTCCAGGAACGTGCCCACGGGAACGGACAAGGCGATCCCGGCGAGAATGGCGCGCCGCAGGTCTCCATCGGAAATCGTACCGATGAGCTTTCGGGTTTCATCCACCACGAGGACGATTCCGCGACCGGTCTGGTCGATGGCTTCGAAGCAGGCGCGCAAGGTCGCGTCCGGTGAGATGAAATAGGAATCAGGTGACGGCTTCATGAGAAATAGCGGTAACAGAGAATGCGATGACCATATCGTTCGGCCATTTCCGGATGCGCGTGGCGCCAGGCATCACAGATGGCGGCATAGCCCTCGGGATCCACCACGCGTTTACTGATATGGAAATCATGCTCATCGGTGCAGACGGACTTTTTAAACAGGAGCAGGGAATCCTTCTCGGTCGCGGTGCGTCCCCCTCCGAGATGAAAGCGCTCACAACCGAGGGTTTGGCCGATGAGCGCGGCTTCATTCAAAAGCAGATTCACGGTCCCGGGCACCCGGGCATCCAGGTCCATCGCCGAAAGATAATAATGCAGGTAGGGTTTGGCATGCAGAAACATCGAAGCCGCCACCCAGCGACCCTCGAGCACCGCCGCAAGCAACACGCCTTGTCGGTCCAACAAAGGGGCCAGGTTGGCAAAAAAATCGCGGTCAAACCGGTAAAACGAATCCGCATCCAGCGCGGCCATGTTGGCATCGTACATCGCGTGAAACGTATCCACATGGTCGACGGCGCTGACGCGTTGAACGTCGACC
>JBLIND010000368.1:0-6520 GCA_047639095.1 Candidatus Omnitrophota bacterium
CCAAGCGTCTCGCAGGCAGTCTGGGTGATGTGATCGGGCAGGTCGAAGCATCCATGTCCCGCGTGGTGGAAGACGTTCGCTCGACCGACGAGGCCATGGTGTCCTCCCGTCAAAAAATTGCGCAGGAAGAAACAAACCGCGTGAATGAGCTGCTTTCCGACTTCCAGGATCGGGCCGGCGAAGTGGCCGCCGCGTATCAAAGCAGCGCAGAATCCCTTGAAAGTGTCACCCGCGAAGGGATGGATAAGTCCGTCGGTGCGGCCACCCAACTGGCGGTCAAGCTGGATGAGATCCGCGAGCTCTCCTCGCACATCGACAAAATGCTTCACTTGCAGGAATCGGTTGAGCGCAGCCTGGACGGCCTCGCGGTCTCCGAAGAATTCCGCAAAACACTCAGCGACCTCCGCGGACACCTGGCCACGACCGATGAGTTCTGTGCTCAGATGTCCAAGCCTCGTGTCATTACCTTGACCGAGGAATTGCTCGGCGACGATCGCTGAGCGGTGTCTGACAAAGTAAAGCAGCTGAGCTTGCATGCCTAAGCGAAATTATAATCTGACCGACGGCGGCGGTAGCGGTACGGACATCATGACCTCCCTGATCGGGTGTCTGATCCTGATCCTGCTCGGTATCCTCATGATCATCTTCGTGGCCCAGGTACTCGTGGTCATCACGGAACCTGACAACAAGAGCATCGTTTCGGTGGTTGAAAGTAAGGTCGACGGGTTTCGCGAGTCCAAGGCCTTTCCCGATGGCAACCGAGAAAAAGAACCCACATACATCGACGTCCACCAGAACATGGTTATTGTTCACCCGGGCCAGACCGAAATCCCCCAGCGTGAATTGTTTCAGCCCAAGAACCGGTTAACGGACATCCTGGAGCAGATCCATGAGGATCCAGAGAACCAATACGTGATTCTACTCGTGCGCCCACGCGCGGCCAAACTCCAGCGCTACTTGAAAGACACTGTCATCGCCAAATATAACCTCGATATCGGTATCGAACTGTACGAGTCGGCCCGAGAGGTGGAGCACGTCAGTTCCACCCGACAATTGTTGCAGAAGAAAAAACAGGCTGCGGCTGAAGCTGAGGCCGCTGGCACTGGCGGTGCTCCTACTGAAGCGGGAGGGACTCCCTGAATCGGGGTCGTGAATCATGCCACGTGACCAGCAAAAGCCGCCCAAAACCGCTGATGAGGCGTTTAATGATATCCTGACCTGTCTGGCCGGGATCTTGATCCTCATCATTATCCTCGTGGTGCTCGACTCCAAGCAGACCAAGATCCTGATCCCAACCCCGATCGAGCAGGAATCGGATTACGAGCCGGTCTATCTCGAAATCAGCGCCCGTGGTCAAATTTTTAACATCCCCGTGCAGGAGCTGGATGCCTTGGCGATGAAGAAGATTGCGGACGTGGCATCGGCGACCAATGCGGATCAGTATAAGATGCTCCAACAGCTGAGCTCCGAGAGCAACCGGGTGGGCAATGCTGATTATGAGATCGATCTGCTTTCCAAGCTCACCGGAAACATTCTCCTCCGCTCCAAGCCTGAGGCGGTGGGCCATATCATGCCCTCGAACATTACGGAGGGCACCGAACTCGAGTGGTATAACGGCGTCCTGAACTCGATCAACAAGAGTAACCAGTATATCTCATTTATCGTCCGCTCGACCGATGACAGCTACCGCGCGTTTAAAAAGGCGAGGGCCCTCGCCTGGTTAAGCGGCGTACGCGTGGCCTATGGATTGCTGGAAAATACCGAGCCGATCGAGTTCGGTTTTGGCGGCAGCACGCTGAACGTTCAGTAACCCGCCTGCCGACCATGCCCCTTGGGGATCCGGCATCCCCTTCACCCAAATCCGCTCAGGGCATCGCTCCGCAGCCGGCATCCGCCCAGCGGCGCATGAAGTCAACCAGCTCCGGTCGTTTGGCCGATCGCGCCTGTCGCACATAGAATCCCGATGTGCAGACCCCGCTGATCAGGCAACCCGCGGCCGGCAGGTTCGAGAGCAGCCCCACGCAAAAACCTGCATTGAAGTTGTCCCCTGCGCCGGTTGTCAGTTTCGGGTTGGGTGTAAACGGGCCATCGATTACCGCCGCGCCCTCGGTTCGTGAAGCAACCGCGGCGCTGTGCGTCGGATGAATAACCACCATCTCAAGATCCAGCTTCGCTCGTAGTCGTTCGGCCCGGTCGGTCAGGTCGTCGGGTTTTACACCCAGTACGACTTGCGCAACTTGCGTAGATTCCTTTTCATTCATGCCGAAGGTCACGTCGGCAACGGCCTGCATCGCCGTGATGATCCGGGTGACTTCGGCAATTTCGTCGCGCGGGCGTTTGGCCGGGTCGGCCAGGTCGATAAAGATGCGGGGACGCTGCGCGCGTTCGCCCAGGATCCGGATGAATTCGTGGTAAATTTCGTTCATGTACGGAAGCATGGTCCAGTTGTTCAGGACCAGGAGGCCGGCCGCGTGCAGCCGATCCGTCAGTTGCGGCTCCGGCAAGGCCGCCTGGAGTTTTTCCCAACACACATCGTGAAGGGAAATCCCTTTGCCCATCATGATTTTCCCGTCATTAAACTCCAGGGCGTAGGTGTGTCCGGGATCGGCGATCGAGCATACCGAGGCGCAGTGCGCCGCGAAGTCCAGGTATACGGGATGTATGTTGGGCACCCCCAGCGCGCCGATGTAGTGCACGGGGTAGGCATGTTTGGCAATCGCATTCGCAACGATGGGGCCGTTGCCCCCCAGTTTAATCTGCCGCGGGACCAGCTCGAAGTTCGTACTCAAGCCCGCGGCTTTCGATACCTTTTCGCCAAACTCCGTAATCGTTTCGAGCGGTTCAAATTCCGTGGATGACATGCGCTGATCGACCACCGACATGATCTCATCGACAAAGCCATCGAAGCCCGCCAGTACGGACTGGTGCGGTGCGGATTGTTCAATGGCGTCCGCCATCTCGCGCACTTGATCCGGCTTGGCGATACTCATGTGACGGGCTCTCGATCTGCGGCTTGTATCGCAAGGTCGAGTTCCTGGATGATGGGGGCGATGTCCTGCTCAGAGCCGACACTGATTCGAATCAGGAAGCGCTCGAGCCGGTGCTCCGCCAGGTAGTCATCGCTGCGCGGGTAATAGGTCAGCATCGTATACGGACACACCAGGGTGATGTTCGACCCGAGACTCGGGGCTTTTTTGATGCCGGGCATTGGGCAGTCATAAAAACGTTGCATGGATTTGAACGTTTTTCGCTTCAGGACAAAGCTGACCACGCTGCCCATCCCCGGCTTCAGCAGGCGCTGGGCGATCGGGTAATCGGGGCTGGAGGGAAGCCCCGAAAAGAAGACTTTTTCCACCATCGGGTGTGTAGCTAACCATTCTGCGACGCGCTGTCCGTTGGCATTGAATCGTTCCATACGTGCTTCAAAATCTTCCAGGCCCACCGCGAGCGTCTTGGCTTCGAGCGGTGACATACGCAGTCCCCAGGTGTGCTGGTAGGCGGTTAAGGTCTCCCCGGTCGCGGGGTCGTTGGTCAGAATCGCACCACCGCCATGATCGTTGCTGCCGCTCAGGTATTTGGTGGTGCTGTGCACGACGTAATCGATGCCGAGCGTCAGCGGCCTGCAGTTATATGGTGTGGCCATCGTGTTGTCGCAGAGGGTGGGGACACCCTGACTCCGGCAGATCTTCACGAGGGCTTCGAGGTCGGGCACCTCACTCAACGGATTGCTGATCGTCTCAACAATCACACCCGCCACATCCCCTTTTTCGAGAGCGGTCTTCAAGCCATCCACATCTTCGCCGGCGAGCATCGTTCCCTGCATGGGGATGCCTGCCCAGTCCATGTCTTTGACCAGCAAGTGGGTGTCGCTGTAGGGATGACCCACCACGACGAAGTGACTTTTCTTCCGGGTCTGGCGGATGTGGTCGAGCACAACCGTGATCGCGCACATGCCGGAAGGGTAAAGCGTGCAGAAGCGGGCCTCCTCCAGTTCACGGAGCCGGATGGCAGGATCGCATGCAACGTCCATCTCGGGAGAAAGGGTTGTGTCTTTTCCAAGCAGCCAGGCCGCATCCCGGGCACAGACGCAGGCCCCTCGACGCCGATTCCGTTCATGGATTATGGCGGCTTCGTCGACATGTCGTGTCAGCACGGCAGCCGCATCGATATCGGTTTGCGCGTCCACGGGTTTCAAACTGCCGATGCAGTAGTCGATCGCATTGAAGTCGATGGGCGAATCGGGCAGGGAACTCGCCCAGGTCACCCGGATCCCGGGAGCGTCGGGGGCCGGCTGTTCGCCGATGCTCAGCTCCACGTCGGCGGCCTCGGTGATGATGCTGAACGGCAGTTGGTTGACGGCGGGCATCGTGCCGTGCAGGCGCAGTGTCCGGGCGCCCGTCAGCCAGAGATATTCCAGCACTTCTTTCAGGGCGATCTCGGCGGATCGATACATGATCGCCACTGGCGCGTTATACCGGGCTTTAATCCGAGCCTGAAGGGTTTTCACCACCGGCGGCAGGATCAGTCGGTAATATCCATGATACGGAGCCGTGCGCTTCTCCTGCCAATCGACCACCTGCTGCATCGCGGCCACATGCATCGTGACGCCATAGGGACCGGTGACGGATTCGGCCTCAAAGGAGAAGTCGTCAACGTCTTCGACCTCCGGGAGACGAATACATGTGCGTGGCTGGCTCATGGGCGCTACCTAACAACAGGCTTGCCGATTTTGACAAGCGTTATTCAAGGGGAGGCCTGCAGGGCGGGGTTTCCTATCATAGGAACGCGCTTCAAAAAGTATTCCTATGATTGGAAGACCGACGCGCCCGGGTTGAATGAAGGAGAACAGGTCCTGCGGGCTGTGCTCAGCCCAGGACGACATCGAAATGTGCTTCGAGCTCACCAATGTTGGATTCCTTGATCGGCTTGAAGTCTACCGCAAGGGTTTGCCGTGCCTTGGGATCTTTTTCGCGCAGGTACAAGCGGTCGCTCGCGAGCTTGGGGTCGCCTGCCACATACAGCTGGGTCGTGAGGACCCGTTTGTCGTTCTGGTAAACCGCGTAGTGGATGTGTGCCGGGCGACCCGGGTAGGCCGGGGGCTTGATGGTGCGAAAGTAATAGGCACCCGACGGTCCAGTGAGAAAGCGTCCGAAGCCCTGGAAGTTTTTATCGGCCTGATCGCCTCCGCCTCGAGTGTGGATGTAGTTGGCCTGGTTGTCTACCTGCCAGATTTCAACCACGGCGTTGCGGACCGGTTCGCCACTTCGGTCGAGTACACGTCCTGTGAGGTGGGTGATTTCGCCAACCGCAGGGGTGATCCGGTCGTTGACCCGAATCAGGTCGTTGTCGGTATCGAGCGGAAGTACATCCGGGTAGAAAGGGCCTTCCGCCTGTGGAGGTGTTTTCAGCAGCTCCTCGGCGAATACATCGGAACGCAGGGTGTAGAGCCCGGCTGCGCCGAGTATGGAGTTTTGAATAAAGCTTCGGCGGGTCCAGCAGTTGAACGTGTGCATCGGGTTTCCTTTTGCGTGAATTGTGATGTTATCTAAGTGCGCTACTCGGCAGGCTGTGTTCATATTTTAATTGCATGCGCCCGTGTTGCATACTGCTAATCTGCTTGAGTGCTGTTCTTTTTCGCCCCTGCGGTGCGGAAATCGACTTCACCCGCGACGTTCTGCCCATTCTGTCCGAGAACTGCTACTTTTGTCATGGTCCCGACGCCCAGGAACGAAAGGGCGATCTGCGACTGGATATCCGGGAAGACGCCCTTGCCGGAAAAGCCTTCGTGCCGGGAGCCGCCGACGCGAGTGAGCTGATTAAACGCGTATTCCATTCAGATGAGGACGAGCGTATGCCGCCCTTGAAGTCGGAGCGCAGCCTGACCGCGGTACAACAGCAAACGCTCCGCGCGTGGATCACCGAAGGCGCGGTGTATCAAGCCCACTGGGCATTCGTTCCCGTCGAGCGGCCGGTCCTGCCTTTGCCGAATCGGCATCCGATCGATTCCTTTGTGCGCGCACGCTTGCAGGCGGAGTCGGTGGAGTCTGCGCCGGAGGCTTCGCGGCTTGCCCTCATTCGCCGGGTCACTTTGGATCTTACAGGTCTGCCCCCCCCACCTGCGGAGGTTGAGCGATTCCTCGCCGATGCCTCGCCGCAGGCGTATGAGCATCTCGTCGACCGGCTGCTCGCTTCGCCGCGGTATGGCGAGCATATGGCCCTGGGCTGGTTGGATGCCGCGCGCTTTGCGGATACGGATGGGTATCAGAATGATGGGCCGCGTACGATGTGGCGCTGGCGGGACTGGGTGATCGACGCGTACAATCGCAACCTGCCGTTCGACCAGTTTACCATCGAGCAGCTTGCGGGTGACCTGCTGCCGCATGCCAATCTGGAACAGCGCATCGCGACGGGCTTTAATCGAAACCATCGTTATAATTCCGAAGCCGGCATTCCGCTCGATGAATTTCTGCTCGAAAATGCCGTGGATCGGGTGGATACCACCTCGACCTTGTGGATGGGG
>JBLIND010000369.1:0-6519 GCA_047639095.1 Candidatus Omnitrophota bacterium
TGGGTGAACATGCATAATACTGAGATCGGCATCATGACTGCGCACAAACACCAGGGCCTGCTGCAAAAAGGACAAGGTGCAGGAAGACAGATCGACCGGGAGGAGGACCCGCTTTACACCGATGCCGGCCCCCCCGACTTTGCCTTCTTTCGTCTGGGAGGTGGGTTTCATGTTTCCGTCTTCTGCAAACGTTCCAACTGATGTATCTGCATGGACATGCTGGTGCGCATGGCGTGCAGCCGAGTCAACATCTGCTCACAGACGCGCCTCATCACCTGATAGCCAAAGGCGGGTTCCTGCTCGCAGCGTGCACGGATCCGCTTGGCATCGAACCGCATCAGGATGGCAGAGCCTGGGGCGCGCGCCGAAAACTCCCATTCATAGGGTGGCACCATCCATGACCATCCGAGTAGTTCCCGGGGTTCAATATTCTGCACATGGACCCAATCATCGGCGTTGGATGTATGATACAGGCCAATCGTCCCCTGCACCACGAGGTAAAAGGCATCGGCGGGCCCATCAGCATGAAAGACCACCTCGTCCTGGGCAACCGCTATCGTCTCAGCGCAATCGGCAACAAAGCGAAGATGCTCATCATCCAGTCGTTGAAAGGCTGGAATCTCTCGAAGATATGCAATATCACTTTCCACACTCATGACCACCACTCCAAGATTACACTTTCCCGCTTTACGCAAGCGGGGTCAACGCTATTGAAAACAAATCAACGGTAGCGAAATACCGCATATGCCATCACGTGCTGCGCCTTTCGCTTTGACCTCAGCCTTTAACCATCCGGCCACCGCATGATACGCAAGATTGCGAAACCTGACACCCCTTGCCATGCACTGACCCGGATCACTCACCCTTCAATCCAACCGAGACATCGGGCTGACTTCTCCCGTGTTACTTACTGCGGGCTCATCCGCATCGCCGCTGTCTGATCCAGGCTCTAAGAGCAGATCGAGAAGATCGTAAGAGCTGAGGATGCCAACGACCCGCTGCTCGTGCATCACGACTAAATGATGCACCAGATGTTTTCGCATCAAACGAGCCGCCTGCTCCACGTGATGGAAGTCGGGAATCGAAATTACGCGTTCGGTCATGACTAGATGGGCTGGGGTAAAACCTTTGACCGACCCGGTAAGATCGGTGGCAGAAACGATCCCGAGCACGATCCCTTCGGGTCCGACGATGGGAATCGCATGCAGCTGGTCTTTTTCCATAAGTCGGCGCAAGCGCTCGACGGTATGGTGGGGTTCAGCCGTCACGACGTTACGTACCATAATATCGTTGATTGTAGGATTCATATTCAGCACCCCAAAGCGTTCAGGTTCACTCACTTTATAGCAGGACCCGGCAGACTTCCACATCAGGGGTTAAAGACGAGTGTTTATAAGGGATAACCCGACACCCGATCATGGAGGCCATCCCCAACCGGGCAAAAAGCATGAGGGAATACCCGATAAGCCCCTCATGGGATTTCCTGATCCAGCCCCGGTTCAAAAGAGTCCACTCTAATGCGACATGAGCCGTGAAAAAATATCGGGTTTACCTTATATGTCGTGTTTAACGGAAGAAAATCCCGAGGAACACGACATGGAATCGAATCACCACTTCAACCAGCCCGAAGTTTGCCAAGCCATTTTTAACACGGCGGTGGATTCGATCGTCATCATCGATCAGCTGGGCACCATCCAGACCTTTAACCCATCATCCGAACGCATGTTCGGCTACCAGGCCCATGAGGTCATCGGAAAAAACATCAACGTCTTGATGCCGAATCCCTACCATCGCGAGCACGACCAATACCTCCGGAACTATGCGGAAACCGGCGTACGCAAAATCATTGGCATCGGCCGGGAGGTGACGGCCGTGCGAAAAAATGGCCACGTCTTTCCGGTCGATCTTGCGGTGAGTGAAGTGAAAGTCGAGGCCACCTCATTCTTCGTCGGATTTATCCGCGACTTATCCGAACTGAAGAGTCTCCAGAATATGATCGTCAGCCAGAGCGAACGTGAACGCGCGGAAATCGGTCAGGACCTGCATGACGTGCTGGCTCAGCAATTAACCGGCCTCTCGCTCTTATGCAAATCGCTGCAACGCCGGGTGACGACCGAGGACCCCACGGTGACAAAACTTGCGGGGGATGTCGTGGAGCTCAGCCAGCGAGCCATGGAGGAAGCCCGCCGGCTTTCGCATGGCCTCTATCCAACCGAGCTCGAGAAGCGAGGTTTCGTTGCCGCCCTTTCCGAGCTGTCCGACAATACAACGCGGCTGTGGGATGTAGCCTGCCTGCTGAAAACCGACCTGGAATCCTATGCCCTGGATAAATCCAAAGCCTTGAACCTCTACCGCATCGCTCAGGAGGCGATCACCAACGCGATCAAACACGGCAACGCAACGGTCATCGACCTCCTCCTGCGGTCCACACCAAATGCCCTCGAAGTCGAAATTCGCGACAATGGAAGCGGGCTTAGTGACACACCCAAACCAGGCATGGGCACCAGTATCATGAAGTACCGCGCCAACCTGATCGGCGCCAGCCTTGAAATTATCAGCAACCCGAACGAAGGCGTGCGTGTCATCTGCAGCCTCCCCAACGAATGAAGGAAATACCATGCAACGTGTAGCCAAAGACAATTACAAGGTACTCGTGGTGGACGACCACCCGATCGTGCGAACCGGTGTCATCAGCCTGCTCGAGCTCGAAGAAAAATACACCATTTGCGGCGAAGCTAATGCGGCCAATGAGGCGATCGGCCTGATCGAGAAAGAGACCCCGGATCTGGCCATCATTGATATTTCACTGAAAGGCAGCGATGGCCTGGAGCTGATAAAAAGCATCCGCGCTATGGAATACGAGTTCCCGATTCTGGTCATGAGCATGCATGATGAAAATCTCTATGCCGAACGCGTCCTGCGTGCAGGCGGCAACGGCTACATCATGAAAGAGGCACTGTCGAACAACCTGTCACAGGCCCTGGAACGGTTGTTGAAAGGCAAGATCTACGTCAGTGACAACATTCAGGAACGCTTCCTCCAGAACATGTCCGGTGCCAACAAGAACAAGGCCCAGGGCGTGGAAAGCCTGAGCGACCGGGAGCTTGAAGTCTACCGCCATATCGGACATGGCAAAAGCACGCGAGAGATCGCCGGGGTGTTGAACCTTAGTATCAAGACGATCGAGACCTACCGGGCCCACATCAAAGACAAACTGAACCTGGGGAATGCATCCGAACTGGTCAGCTCCGCTACGCGTTGGGTGGAATCGCAGGAATAACTTGAGCGCGTGGGCATCCCGCCCTCCTTACAAACTCAAGAACTTGGTATCTTTGGAATCGGTCTCTTTCGTAGCTTCCGCTTCCTGCGTCGGATCGACGAAGACCTGATACAGATTTCCCCGTTTCGGATCATACACATACTTTTTACCCGGCGGCGCCACCGGAAGGTCCACCACGTACTGGTGCTTGATCAACTCATTGAGATTGGTCGGCACCCGCCCAATCTCCAACTGGAACTGAGCAATCCGTTGGCGCAGCGCGAAGACCTTATCATCTTCCGGGATATTATCCCGGCGATCCTGGAGGCGCTTGCGGTAGTCGACCTTCGCGATCTCGTTCGTGTCCACGTTCGTGATTTCGGGATCCGAGTTTACGGTAGCACGCGCCCGCTCCTTCTTGGAACAGGCCGCGAGTAAGAGGGAGAGGGCCAACATGCCCGGTAGCACCATGCGTTTCATGTAGGATAGACTACCCTCGAAACCCCGATCCATCCATTACATTTCCAGCAGTTTACCACACTTTTTCCAACATTTGAACATACTGGCCAGGGTCAAGGTAAACGGCATGATCAGCACCGCCAACAACCAGGGGTAAAGCCGCAGACGCGGCAGGGATTGCCCGCCCCCCTGCACGTAGTGAATAATGACATAGCCGGTGAAGCCCGCAAAGAGCGTCACCAGCAAACCCATGGTCAACCAGGCACAGAGCAGGGACTCCACCTTGAAGTAATCATCCTGGCAGTACCCGGCAAACTCCGCAGCCAGATGATTCAGGACAATCAGCAGCCAGGTGATGGTCATCGCCATGGCGAGCATGTTCATCGCATAGAACACCACCGTGGGAACTTCCAGCCACCAGTAGAGAAAAGGAATGAAGTACAGCTGCATCATCGCCAGGGCAAAAGCGGTATTGATCTTACGATCCCAAACCGCCGTAACCGGCTTGGCGGTGTAGAGCGTGCCGATGCCCCAGAAAATCATGATCAACCCGCAGGCAAACGCGGGCACGGACGGAACCGGCAGGTTCACGTAACTGGAAAAAACCAGAAAGCAGAGCGGGATACCCAAAACGACTCGCCCGAATCCGGCCGAAAGGCGCAGCAGCTGATGGTGCTCGAGTACGGCTCGGCTTTTATGCGGGTGACTATGCATGGCCCGATTTTTTCACGATCGGCGGCTCAATTCAACGCCTCAATTTCGGTGACCTTGCCTTCGGAAAAAACGACGCGTTTCGTCTCGTACGTTTCATACTGCGTCACCGGAGCATAATACTGATGGACATAGCGATAACGACCGCGCCCGCCTTTGGTGGTCGGCGGACAGTAGACCGGTGTGGCATAGAGATTGTTGTCCACATAGACCAGCTTGGAACGGGTGCCGAGGTAACTCCAGACTTCCGATTCACCGGCCTCCGTCGACCGCTTTTTGACCCGTTGCGGCTGACCCAGGGCGACCAACACCATGTCCTTATCAAAGCCCACCTTGACGCGGCCCTGTTGGATCTCCGACCGGGTTTCCAGCGGCCATGCATCAAACATGACTTGGTTGGACTTGATTCGCTTGTTTACGGTTTCGCAGGAGCACAGCGTCATGCCCAGCATCAACAACAGTCCAGTCACCAGGGTTTTCTTCATCATCTGCGTCTTCATACGCGTAACCTTTCACATGATTCCCGCGACATCCGCGATCAAACGAGCGCCCAAACCGGGACACCCGACCATCGCATGCGTCACGCTGATACAAATATACACGCCCAAGGCCGCCGCCGGTTCAACAAAATGTTCGAATCTTCTGATTTGTCGGCCTGTAAGAATCCTGCTAGCGATACGACTCCAATCATCATCAACCTAAAGGATCGCCCATGAGTCAGGATTTACCCCAGGTACAGGAAGACATTGAAATCGAAGTCAAACGCCGCTACGCGGAAGGGGCTGAGCAGGTCGAAGCCAGCCTGTGCTGTCCGGTTTCCTATGACGACACCTACCTGAAAATCCTGCCGCAGGAGATCATTGAAAAGGATTACGGCTGTGGCGATCCATCTAAATACGCTGCCGAAGGCGACACCGTGCTGGATCTCGGATCCGGCGGGGGGAAAATCTGCTACATCCTCTCCCAGCTGGTCGGCGCAACCGGCAAGGTCATCGGGGTCGATTTCAACGAGACCATGCTGGCACTCGCACGAAAGTATCAGGACGAGATGGCGGAGAAAGTCGGCTACGCCAACGTCGAATTCCGCAAAGGGAAGATTCAGGATCTCCGTCTGGGATTTGATAAAGCCGAAGCCTGGCTGCAGGCGAACCCCATCAATAATATTGAAGACCTGCAGCGCTTTGAAGTGGAGTGTGAACGCCTGCGCCGTGAAGAGCCGCTCATCGAAACCAACAGCGTCGACCTCATCGTTTCAAATTGCGTACTCAACCTGGTGAAACCCGAAGACAAGCTGCACCTGTTTCGTGACATGTATCGGGTCACCGCTCCCGGTGGGCGCGCGGTGATCTCCGACATCGTGTGTGACCGCAACCCTACCCCGGAAATCCTCGCGGATCCCGAGCTCTGGAGCGGCTGCATTTCCGGTGCCTTCCGGGAAGATCTGTTTGTCGAAATGTTTGCCGAAGCCGGATTCCAGGGCATGGAAATCCTTGCGCGTCAGGACGAAGCCTGGCAGGTGATTGACGGCGTTGAATTCCGCTCGATGACCGTGCGCGCCTGGAAACCTCAGGCCTCCCTCTCCATGGAGAAAAGCATGAACCACGTCGTCTTCCAGGGACCGTGGAAAAGCGCCACCGACGACCAGGGCCGTATCTTCAAGCGCGGCGAACGCACACCCGTCAGCGAGGCGGAGTACCAGCAGATTCTCGACGGGAAATCCGGCTATGCGAACCACCTCATCCCGGTCACCGGCGGCACCAGTAAACCCTCATCCGGAGGATGCTGCGGCGCGAGCACGACTTCCTGCTGCTGAAACATTTTGTTGTATCTACGCGGAAGCTGTCGTACTACGGTAACGTTATGGCGGAGAAAAAACACAACCCCGACGAATGGGTCGACCTGTACGGTGACTACCTGTATCGATATGCGCTGATGCGGCTGAAGGATTCGGCCGCGGCTCAGGATGTTATTCAGGAGACCTTCCTCGCGGGCTTCAAAGGCCTGGAGAAGTTCGACGGGCGCGTCGACATCAAATATTGGCTGCGGGGTATCCTGCGCAACAAGATAGTCGACTACATTCGCAAAGCCGT
>JBLIND010000370.1:0-6486 GCA_047639095.1 Candidatus Omnitrophota bacterium
TGCCGATGATGGCCCACATCCTCGCCCAACATCACGGATATCATTGCACGGTCCTGTTCGGGGTGAACGAGACCGGCCTGGTCGACCCGACCATGCCCGTGTATCCGGATAAAAAGAACCCGGAAGCGTTCAAGACCCACAACATTCCCGGACTGGAACACTTGGAAAAAGCCGACCTTGTCATTTTTTTCCTCCGCCTGCTGACTCTGCCTGAAGATCAGCAGCAGCACATCGTTTCATATCTGGATTCGGGAAAACCGATCATCGGATTGCGTACGGCCAACCATGGCTTCCTCCGCGCCCTGCCCTACAAGATCGATGGCAAGCAGGTAAATTTTGCCCACCTGCTCGGCGGCGGTTTTATGGGGCATCATGGCAACTGGCATCGAGATTCGACCCGTGGCGACCTCGTTGAAGCAATGAAGAATCATCCGATCCTGATGGGCGTAAAGGACATCTGGGGACCTTCCGATGTGTATCGCACGTATAAAGAAGGCACCGGCCTCCCCGAGGGTTGCACCGCGCTGGTGTATGGTCAGCCGCTCATCGGTCGCGAGCAGGGAGGAGCGAGCAATCCCGATAAAGAACCCCTACCCGTGGCCTGGATTAAACCGTGGCAAACCAGCGAAGGCAAATCAGCACGCGTGTTCCAATCCACCATGGGCAGCGCGAAAGACCTGGAAAGTCCCGGACTCCGCCGCCTCATCATCAACGCGGCCTACTGGGGACTGGGCATGGAAGCGCAGATTACGGCAGATCGAAGTGTAGACTACGCAGGCCCGTATGAACCGCTCGCGAGCGGGTTTAATTACGAAGCCCTGGGCGTCGTGCCGAAACCGCCCTCCGCTTATCGGAATTAGATTCGCAGCCTTTGACTTATCGGGTCAGCTCCGCAATCAGATTCGCCACCAGCGCGGTCCAACCCGTTTGATGCGAAGCGCCGTGACCGGCACCCGTCTCGCCATGAAAGAATTCATGGAAGAGATGCAGTTCACGCCAGTCGGGATCGTCTGCGAAACGTCCGGTCTGGGCCGGACGCTGATCCCCTTCGCGTACGAACAATGCAATCAGCCGACGCGATAAGTCGTCCGCGACTTCACACAGCGTTTTGTGTGTGCCACTCCGGGTTGGACATTCGACGGTAAACGAGTCGCCCAGAAAATCACCGTAACGCCGCAAGGCCTGAATCAGCAAATAGTTGACGGGAAACCAGATCGGTCCACGCCAGTTGGAGTTCCCTCCGAACAGGGGGCTGGCAGATTCACCCGGTTCGTAGTGAACACCTTCGACCGGATGTTCCCGGTGCATCCTGGACATCGAGCGAATGCCGTAAGGGCTGAGGAATTCATCTTCGTCCAATAGCCGGGTGAGTATGCGTTCCAACCGGTCGATCCCCACGACCGCCAGCAGGCAATTCCGTTTCCCATCCTGCGAATACATGCAGGTCACATTGCTCGCGAGATCCGGCCGGTTATCGAAGAACCATTGCATGCGCCGCTCGAACTCCGGGAGGGCCTCGATGGTGTCGTGCTCAAGCAGCTCCACCGCGAGTAAAGGAATCAAGCCCACCATGGACCGCAGCTTGACGGGTTCACGATGGCCGTCTTCCCGCAGGATCTGGTCGTAGAAGAAACCATCTTCTTCACACCACAAACCGCCATGCCCCTCTCCAGCGCCATCGTAAATCGCATGCGTGATGGTGAGGAAGTGTTCGAAAAACTTCGAGGCGATCCCTTCGTAGGCCGATTCCTTGAGCGCGAGTTCCCATGCGATCGCGAGCAGATTTAAGGCGTACATGGCCATCCAGCTGGTTCCGTCGCTCTGTTCGAGCTGGCCACCGCCGGGCACCGGTTTGCTGCGGTCGAATACCCCGATGTTATCCATGCCAAGAAAGCCCCCTTCGAATAGGTTGCGACTGTCGACATCCTTGCGGTTGCACCACCAGGTGAAATTCATCAACAGTTTGTGAAAAACCCCTTCGAGGAAGCGGGTATCGCCCACACCGGTCGCTCGCTTTTCCATTTGGTACACCGTCCAGGTGGCCCAGCCGTGCACCGGAGGATTGACGTCGCCAAACGCCCACTCATAAGCGGGTAATTGACCGTTGGGATGCATGAACCATTCACGGGTGTAGCGATCCAATTGCCGCTTGGCTGTCGCGGGATCCATGATGGCCAGCGTGACCGAATGGAACGCGCTGTCCCAGACCGCGAACCAGGGGTATTCCCAGGAGTCGGGCATCAGGAGCACATCGTCATTGTAGACATGTTGCCAGTGCTTGTTTCGCTTCAGCTGTGCACGTTCGGGCGCAATGACGAGGTCGGCATCCCCCTTCATCCAGCGGTCGACCCAATAGTGATACCATTGCTTGTTCCAGATTAACCCTGCAAGCGCGGCCCGGTGAATGGATGCATACTCCACATGGTCTTCGGCAAGAGGTAAGGCCGCATAAAATGCATCGGCTTCTTTAATGCGGGTATCGAAAATTTCGCTGACCGCTCGGGCGTTGAACGTGGCCGTGGGGTCAGGGCTGAGACGGCCACTGAGGGTCCGGGCTTCCCCTGGCGCGAGCTGAAGCCGGTAAACGGCCGCAGCCTTGGTCCCGCAGGTTCCAGAGAGGGCCTCCTCGCGATCATGGATGATGTACTCATGAAAGGCATCCTTGAAATGGGTCGCCGGGGTGATGATGTCAGGAAAGCGCGCCGGGTTGGTTTCGTTCTGGGTAAAAATCAGTTCGTCCGGCGCCTCCATACACCAGCGATAGTTCCCCAGGGCAGGATGACGGAGATCGACCTCAGATGTGGATGATGCGTGCATTTCCGGAACCGAAGCGGTGGCCCGTTGATGTTGCCAGGTATTTCGGAACCAGGCCGTCGGCATGCAGACCAAGCTGACCTCCGCATCACTTCGGTTGGTGATGGTGATCCGCATACAAATTTCATCCGCATCAGCCTTGGCGTATTCGATATCCACATCGAAATACCGGTGCTGGTCAAAGATACCCGTATCCTCGATCTCAAACTCCGATTCCGAACGACTGCGGGATGCATTCTCCCGAATGAGCGCTTCGTAAGGATAGGCATCGATCGGATAACGATAGCGCATCTTCAAATAACTATGGGTCGGCGTGGCATCGAGGTACCAGTACGCCTCCTTCACATCTTCCCCGTGATTGCCCTCGTGGTTCGAGAGGCCGAACAGCCGCTCCTTCAGAATGGGATCCGCCCCGTTCCACAGGGTCACGCCAAAGCAGAGGCGTTGATGATTATCGCAGAAACCACCAATGCCGTCCTCGCCCCAACGGTACGCGTACGAACGGGCAAGATCGTGCGGGACGTACTCCCAGGCTTCGCCGTCGCCCGAGTAGTCTTCTCGCACCGTGCCCCACTGGCGTTCCGACAGATAGGGTCCCCAGCGCCGCCAATGCTTTTTGGCATCATTGGTTTCCTGCAGGCGTTGGTGTTCGGCTGTATTGTGCTCCATGGTGATTCTCTCCAGGGCCGTTTAACGTGTACGAGATGCGTCTGACTCAGGCCGCACATCCGGGGCAGGATGTCGACGCCTGCATTTCAGCTCGAATCGTGTGCCGGAGTTATGCTGACGCGCCATGATCAGGCTGAAAGCAAGCCCCCCGATCACGCATGCAATAAGGAAGGATTTTTCTTTCCCTGGATCAGTCAGCTGAACAAATAATCCCGCGAGGGCACCAAAAAGGCCGTAATTCAGTATCAGGTAAAATGGCAGCCACCGCAGGTTCCAGTTCTTTAGTCCTTTTGACATCCTTGGATGGGTTCCCCTATCTTCATGTTTATGCAATTACATCGACGAAGATGGCATCGCTGGCCAGCATCCCCGCCCGGGTGAGTCGCAGGTGCTCCCCGACCCATTCCATATATCCGTTCTCGATCCAATCCGGAATCGCTCCGCCGAGCAGGCCCAGCAGATCGAAGCCCGTCCGCTGCTTGAGCGCATCACTGGTGATTCCCGCTCTCTGGCGAAGCGCGAGCATCAGACCTTCCCGTGCTTTTGCTTCGGGAGAGAGATGCTCGTTATCAACGACCGGTGATTCGCCCGAGGCGAGGCAGGCTTGCCAGCCTTTCAAGTTGGGAAGATTCTTATAGCGACGACCCTTCACGTGAGAGCTCGCTGAAGGTCCGCACCCAATATATTCACCCGCGGACCAATAATTCAGATTGTGGCGACTTTCAGAGCCCGGACGCGCAAAATTGGAAATTTCGTATTGGTGAATGCCAGCGGCTTCAAGCCGATCAACGGTCAGCTCGTACTGACGTGCGGCGGCGTCCTCGTCAAGGGCCTCGAAGCGGCCCTGCTCGAGTAACTCCGTCAAGGGAGCGCCTTCATCGAATTCCAGCCCGTAACAGGACACATGATCCGGTTCCAGTGCAATCAACTCATCCAACTCGCGCATCAACTGCTCATCACTGCGCCCGGGCACACAGATGATCAGATCGAGGTTGATGTTCGTAAAACCCACCTCGCGCAACATCCGATAGGTCTCCAGGCCTTCTTCGACCCGATGAATCCGGGAGAGAAATTCGAGCGTCTGGTTGTCCATGGCCTGCAGGCCGAGACTCACCCGATTGATACCAAACTCCATGAGGAGTTCCGCTTTTTCCCGGGTGAGGGTTCCCGGGTTGGCCTCAACCGTGTATTCCCGGATGGCGGAACAATTAATCCATTGCCTCACCAGGGAAAACATCGCCCGAAGGTCGACAAGCGACAATTCCGTGGGAGTGCCCCCACCAAAATAC
Source organism: Candidatus Omnitrophota bacterium (assembly GCA_047639095.1). Classification (GTDB taxonomy): domain Bacteria; phylum Verrucomicrobiota; class Kiritimatiellia; order SS1-B-03-39; family UBA6053; genus JAPYUI01. Next base: position 4,773 of record JBLIND010000370.1, read on the forward strand.
ACGGTCTCAGGGCTGAAGACCGAAGGCAGCTGCTGGATTTCCAATCCCAGGGCATCGATGAAACCCGGACGATCGAAGGTGCGTTCAAGTCGTTCAGCGATGGGACCCGTGCCCAGTTCCTCCAGGTAAAAGGCGCAGTAGATGCACCGATGGATACAGAAAGGAACATGAACGTACAGGCCGGTGGGCGTAATGTGGGTTCGGTGGTAGGACACGACACAAGATTACCCGAACCTAGTCGATGTCAAGTGTCCTCCGCCCCCCTGCTGCTTTCTACTTTCTTCCAGGCAAACACTTGTGCTTCAATCGACTGTGGCAGCATTTAAAATTGTTTTACTCGAGCATGGCTATCCGAGCACCGCAACAGAGCGATCATTGATCGAATCGGCGGGCGGGCGTTTTGTTGATTGTGAGCAGATGGATATCGAGGTGGCCCTGCAGGAAGCCGAAGATGCCGACGGCGTCATTTTTCGCCGACTGGATATGACGGCCGATCGCATTGCCCGCTTCAAAAAGGCACGGATCATTCTCCGTTACGGCATTGGCACGGACAACGTGGATCTGGAGGCCTGTACGCGCCATGGCATCATCGCCGGACACGTGCCGGGCTATTGCATCGACGACGTTACCACCCACGCCATCGCCCTGCTGATGAACGGCGTACGCAACATCGTAGGCAACCACCGGGCGATGGAGCACGGGGCCTGGGATCTCCAACGGGTCACCCCGCTCTATCGAACCGAAGGAAAAGTGCTCGGCTTGATCAGTCTCGGCAATATAGGCCAAGGCATGGTGCGCAAACTCTCCGGCTGGAATATGAAATTTCTTGCCTACGACCCCTACGTCGATCCTCAGAAAGCGCGCGACCTGAAGGTGGAGCTGACGGATCTGGATACCCTCTGTGCACAATCGGATTACATCAGCGTCCATGCGCCCCTGCTCCCGGAGACCCGGCACCTCCTCGGGGCCCAGGAGTACGCGCGCATGAAGGAGACGGCGATTCTGGTCAATACGTCACGGGGGCCGGTACTCGACACGAAGGCCTTGATGGCCGCGCTCGATGCGGGTCAGCTTGCGCGGGCCGGACTGGATGTTTTCGAGACGGAACCGCTGCCGATCGATGATCCCATTCGCCACCACCCCAGGATTGCCGTTTCGGATCACACGGCCTGGTACACGGAGGAATCACAGGCGATCCTCCAGCAACGCGCGGCCGAAGAAATCGTGCGGGTGTGTACGGGGCACCGCCCCCAGTCACTGGCAAATATCGATCTGGCCCTGAACGAAGGGTGGCTGGAATCCGACTGGCCGGTCCCGGATCATATCGGCTGGCAGTTGCGCAGGCGCAAGCAGTTCAAGCGCTGAGAATCAGCTGCTTTTGGCCTGGATGATGTAGCGACGCAGGGTGCGGAAATCCGGAACGGCCTTGCCGACCTGCTTGCCCTTGGCATCGAAGACCATCATATTGGGTACGCTGGTGATGTTGTGCTGGATCGTAACCGGCGTACCCCACTTAACAATATTGATTTTCACCAGCTCAACTTCGTGATCGCCCTGGGCCAATTGGCGAAGCGAGGGGTCGACCTTTTTACAGGGGCCACACCAGTCCGCATAGAAATCGACGATGGTCACCTTTCCTTTGCCTACGTAGTCCGCAAGATTCACCTTTTGGCCACCATTGGAAACAACGACGATAGGCGGGCGGGCGGGTTGC
>JBLIND010000371.1:0-6433 GCA_047639095.1 Candidatus Omnitrophota bacterium
CTCGGCCAGCAGCTGTTCGTCGCCTCGACCTTCGATGACAGCGTAACCGCCTTTGATACCGACAGTGGGGAGCAAGCCTGGAAAATCTTTGCCGAAGGTCCGATTCGCTTCGCCCCGGTTGCCGGTCAGGGGCGCGTCATCTTCGGCTCGGACGATGGCCATGTTTACGCCGTAAACGCGGTGGACGGAACCCTGGCCTGGAAGTTCAAGGCCGTACCGTCGAAACGCACCCTCCTGGGCAACGGTCGCCTGATCTCGGTTTGGCCGGTGCGCGGCGGTCCGGTGCTGGCCGATGATCGCGTGTACTTCGCCGCCGGCGTCTGGCCGCTGGAGGGCGTCTTTGTCTATTGTCTCAACGCCGCCACCGGCGAGGTGATCTGGCTCAATGATCGCACCAGCTACATCTACGGCCAGCATCCGCACAACGCCGAGGCCTTCGGCGGGCTCGCGCCCCAGGGCTACCTCCTGATCGATGGGGAGGACCTGATCGTGCCGAGCAGCTCCGCCTATCCCGCGAGGTTTGACCGGACGACCGGGGCCTTGAAGGCCTTCGAGCTCCCGGCCGCAGGGCGTTTGCCCGGGGGCTGGTTTACGGCGACGCCGCCTGCCAAAGAAGCGCGACGCGGATTAATTTTCGATTCCGAGGTGAACACCAAACGCCATGAAGACAAGCCGCGTGCGGAGGGAAAACCCGAAATCCGCAGTACGATTTCTGTGGCGGACCGAGAGCTGTCCTTCGCGGATGGCTTCGCCGGGGTGGAGGGGGAGATCTACTCGATGCTCGCGGCGGATGACAAACTCTTCGTCGTCACCGCCGGTACGCTCTACGCTTTTGGTGCATCCACCGGCGCGCCGAAACGCTTTACGGCCTCGCCGGAAAGACCTGCATTCGCCAACGAACGTGCCCGGAAATTATTGAAGGCAACGGGTGCGAAAAAGGGGTACGCGGTCACGCTCGGCGCCCTCGATCCCGCCTTTCTCGGTACGCTCGTCCAGGACAGTAAAATGACCTTCGCGGCCGTGGATTTTGGCGAACCCTTTCGCGTCTTTCCCGGCGAACTTCTTTCCTTCCTGAGCGATGTCGAGCTTCCCGCTTATGGTGCTTCACTCATCGTCACCGCATCAAAGCTCGATACCCCTGCGCTGCAGGAGGCCTATCATGCGCTCCGCCCGTTCGGCGGCGTATTGGCCGGGCCGCCGGGACTCGGAGTGGACGTCTATCTGCCGGGCGCGACGGTTACCACGGCCGCCGGCTTCACCCTGATCACGAAAACCGGCGCGTTGGAGGGTTCGACGAATTACACCGGCGACTGGGTCGAAAGCCCCGATGCGCTCGTCAAAGCGCCACTGGGCGTGCTCTGGTTCAACGATGCCGTTTCCCATTTCAAACGGTCACCCCAGCCCGTGTTCATCGATGGGGTCATGATCTCCACCGACAAAGACTGGACCGATGCCTCGACCCGCAAAGGGGGGGTGGACTATCGCCTGCTGGAATCCCGCTTCACCGACGTGTATTCCGGTCGTCCCCTCGGCCCGGACGAAGTGCCGGTGCTTCGCCAGTCCTTCGGCAGCACCGACCGCAAAACCATTCAGCCCAGCCAGTATCGACCGCCGACCCAGAAGAATCCTTTTACCCCGGAGCCCCCAAAGATCGGAGTGCGGATCAACCCACTGACCGGACTGCAGGAGCCCCGCGTCTTCCCGAAAAGTTACGGCTGCGATGGCGGGGTCGACTACGGGCTATTTTACACCATGCGCTCCGGTACGGCGGCCTTCTATGACAAGCGGATCGAGAGCGGAACCGTCAACATCAGCGGACCCCGCAGCGGATGTACCAACAGCCTGATCCCGGCCAACGGCGTACTGAACGTTCCGTACTTTTATGAAGGGTGTACCTGCAGCTATCCTTTGCCGATGGCGCTCGCCCTGGTGAGCATGCCGGAAACGTTCGAACAATGGATGGCGTGGGGGCGGGTTTCGGCCGAGCAATTGCAGGGGAAGATCGAACGGGTCGGCATCAATTTTGGCGCGCCGGGGGATCGCAAAACCGAGGACGGTACGCTCTGGCTCGACTATCCAAACGTCGGCGGGCCTTCGCCCGAACTCCGGATAAGCACCGAGCCCGCTGACCCCGAATTTTTCTATCGTCACTCGATCTGGATGGAGGCTGGCATGGGCTGGCCATGGGTCGCTGCCTCCGGGGTGCGGGGTTTGCGGTCGTTGACGGTAGAAGGTTTCAAGCCGGGGATATACGAGGTTCACCTGACCTTTGCGGCATCGACCGACGCGGATGTGAGGTCCTTCGAAGTCGCGTTGAACGGCCAAGCCAGTGAAACCATTCTCCTCGAGGAGCCCCTGCGTCCGGTGACGAAATCCTTCACTCAGGTCGAGCTCGACGAGACCGGGGTGCTCAGGCTCACCCTGTCAAAAGGCTCTATTTTATGCGGAATTGAGGCCATTCGGCTCCGATAACGGGGCGTTTTCATCCCTTGTAGGATGGTGTTTGACGCTGCTATACTGGGCGGATGCAAAGATCGCCGATCATTCCAGTCTGCTGGATCGTCTCCCTTGTGCTCGCGGTTTTTATCACCCGCTTGTTATCCCCCTCGCCTGCGCCCGATCCGTCGTCGCAGCTCGTACTTGAATCCGCGCGCACGTTCGAAGGGCCCGGACCGCATCAGATGCTCCCCCGGGAACGGCTGATCGTTCGATCCATCCAAGCGCCACGAGACGAAAACGATTTCGAGCTCTGGCCCGAAGCGCGGGCGATGGACGACGCGCCCGCCTTCGAGGAAGCCATCGCGATGCGGCCCGGAGAGCTGCGCGAGAAGTTGACCATGGCGCTGCACAGCAAGGACGTGATCAGTCAGAATCTGGTCATCGCCCACCTGCTCGCCCAACTCACCCCGGAGAATGTGCAGGCCGCATTGCAGGCCTTCGAAGACACCCCGCGCTCGGAGCATCGCGACCACAGCTTCCGGCTGTTCATGCATGCCTGGGCAAAGCTGGATGGCGCGGCTGCGCTCGACCATCTTTCGCATGCGCCCGCCCACAAGGTCGGAGGCAGCGAACAGTGGGCCATGTCGGGTTGGAGCCAGGAAAATCCTGCCGCCGCCCTCGACTATGTCGATGGCCAAACCGACAAACGCCGCAACCAACTTTACCCCGGGCTGATTCGCGGTTGGGCCCGAACCGATCTGGAGCAGGTTCGAACCCACGTGGAGCAGATCGAACATCCGGGACAGCGCAAACGCCTGGTGAACGTGCTCGCCCGCAGCACCATTGTCGATCATGGCGGTGCGGCTGCGCTCGATTGGGTCAACCGGACGACGGCCAATGCCGGCGCGGATGATGGAGCTTTTCGCAACACGGTATTCAACCAGGTCTTCAGCCAGATGCGTCCGGAGGAGGCCCCGGAAGTCGCCGCCTGGATCGATACCCATCCGGACCATCCGGACCTGGACGACTGGGTGTTTCAGAAGGTCTCCCGCGATTACGCGCAGGCCGATGCAGACGGCGCGGTCGACTGGGTGGAAAAATATCGGTTGTCCGGATCGGAGCGCTTCAATTATGGCGTGATCGGTAACTTTGCCGGGTCCTGGGCGAAGAACGACCCGAATGCCGCCATGGAATGGGCCAACAACATGGAGCAACCGTCACGTCGATCCAGTGCCTACAGCCAGATTGCCAAGCACTGGACGGAGAGTGATATCGCCAGTGCCGAGGCCTGGTTACAAGCCGGTCAGGGCGATCGTCTCATGGATGATGCCCGCTTGAAGTTTACCACCCGCATCGCCGAAGAGGATCCCGTTCGCGCCCTCGAGTATGCGGTTCAGATCATCCGGCCGGACATGCGCGAGGAAGGCATGGTCAGCGCGGCACGTGTGCTCTATCAGCGCAATCCCGATGCGGTTCTCGCCTGGCTACCGGTCAGTGGCCTCGGTGGTCAAGCCCAGGCCCGGATCTTCGGCGAGATAAAGCCGTAATCCCTTGCGCGATTCAATTCGTGGGATTGACCGGGTTCCTGTAAAGTCTTCCGAGATGCGTATTCAAATTATACTTCCGCCCGGTACCGCCGCGCGTTCAGGCAACCGGCGAACGGCCGATCAGTGGGCCGCCATCATGGTGACCCTGGGTCACCAGGTGAAGGTCGGCGAGCAATTTGACGAACAGGGTCCCTGTGATGTGGTGGTCGCCTTGCATGGGGCGAAAACCCATCGGGAACAGCTTCACTACCGCGGGGCGAATCGCAACGGGATATTGATCCTCGCCTTGACCGGTACGGATATCTACCCCGAGCCGGACGTGACCGTGCGCGCCGCGATGCAGGGCGCGGAACGGCTGGTCGTCCTCCAGCCGAATGCGCTCAAGCAGATTCCGGAGAGTATGCATGGCAAGACGAGCGTGATCATCCAGTCCGCTGAAGCCCAGGTAAAGCGGCATAAGCGCTCGGACGATTTTGATGTATGTGTGGTCGGGCACTTTCGGCCGGCGAAAGATCCGCTGCTGGCCGCCCGGGCGGTCGTAGCCCTGCCCGCCGATTCGCGGGTGCAGCTCTACCAGGCCGGAGCCATCGTCGAGAAGGAATGCTCGTGTCAGACCGAGCTGGAAACCCTGCAGGAACACCCCCGCTATACTTGGCTGGGCGAGGTGACGTCCAAAAAAGTGCATAGCCTGGTGGCCAACAGTCGCCTGATGATTTTGACCTCGCGCTTCGAAGGAGGCGCGAACGTGATTGGCGAATCGATCGTTGAAGGAACGCCCGTGCTCGCCACGCGAATCGATGCGACGGAGGCTTTGCTGGGCGCCGATTATCCCGGCTTGTTCGAAGTGGGAAATCAGGAACAGCTCACCGAGCTGATCCATCGCGCAGCGACCGACACAAAATTCTACGCCTCATTGAAAGAAGCCTGCGCCGCGCGCGCCGATCAGTTTTTGCCTGAGCGGGAAGCCGAAGCCTGGCGGGTTTTGCTCGCCGACCTGATGAAGTGATCGATCGGTTGTCCGCGCCTAAGCACCCGCCCCTGATCACGGAGTGATCCAACCCCAAAGCACAGGGTCAAAACGCGTTCTTCGTAGTGCGAAGGAGAACCGTTTGTGACCCTGTGTACACACCCATCCGATCAGAATCCTGAAAGGATTCAACCAGTAGTGAGCTTGGCGGGAGACTCGACCAGGTACGGAAGAGTCGAATCCTTCCAGGATTCTATAACATGGTTACCGCAAACACAGGGTCTGCGACCCTGTGCTCTGGCGTTTTATCCCTTCGGGATAACCTAACATGCAATACCGGACCCGATGGCTACTGCTGCCTCCAGCCCTTGTCATCTTTCAACCATTCGCCTGCGGAAGCTTTGGTGAAGTTTCGGATGCCGTTGCGCTTGGCCACTACCGCGGCGGAAACGCCTTCCTGTTTAGCCAGCAGGGCGTATAGGCTGCTGCGGTCGGCGTTCTCGGCAGCGACCAGGGTCTTGATCGCAGCGTCTCCCGCCGCCGCGGCATTCACCGCTTCCGTCATGCCAGCCGAGGTCTCGCCAATCTTGCCAGCAGCTTTCTGCGCCTGCAATTGAGGGTGCCGTTTTTTAAAGGATTCTTTGAGCTCACCCAGTTCATCGGCACTCACGGGAAGCACGAGCGCAGAAACAAAAAACAACAGAGCGATGCGGAAAAAAGTACGTTTCGGATGCAGGTTCGTTTTCATAGTCAGGCCTTTTATTTCTTCAGGGTTGAACCGCCGGGGCCTTTTTAACCGCCGGGGCCTTTTTAACCGCCGGGGCCTTTTTAACCGCCGGGGCCGCTGCGACGGTATCTTCAAAATCAAAGAAATTATCGAGCTGCTTATCGACCTTTACGTTGATGTCCATGGTGATGTGAATGGGCTCAATTCTGATCGGAGCGACGTTCACGGTCGGGCCACGGCAACCCACTAGCGCGACCATCATAAAAAAGGGCAGTACAGTTTTTTTCATAAGGATATTTCCCGTCACGGTATGCGTCTTCATACCATACAGACGTTGGTCACCAATGGTTATTCATTTTCTTCGCGAGAAAAATTAATGGTCAGATCGAGCGGCAGCCCGAGCGTGGGGTCGCGTCCTCGACCATTGATGTGCATGGTGCCGGATGGGAAGCCGGTTTCCGACTTACGAAAGTCGAGACGCAGGGTTTCATACTGAAAATCCTTCAGCGAAAGCAGCATGCCCTCCTGGATCTGCTTGCCCTGCTTGGTTGAGCCCAGTGATTGGGTCGCACTGGCCAACACCTGATCGACCATCTGCTTGTCTTTTACCTGAATATACCCCTTTCCCGGTGCCGCAAACATATACCCATCGCCGATCGAAAAGCGATACGGGTCCCAGCCCACCGAAAGCGGGATGCGACCGTACAGGGATCCTTTCCCTCCGACTTGATCCCCTATCGCGAGATTCAGCAC
>JBLIND010000372.1:0-6378 GCA_047639095.1 Candidatus Omnitrophota bacterium
CTGTTGCGACGAGCCTTCGTCAAGCCGCGGAACCTCATGCTCGAAGCCTTCGTCCGGGCCGATGTATTCTTCACCCGTCTGAACGACCGGATGGGTGGGATCACCTTTGGGCAGAATCGAGGCGAAAGGGTGCTGGCGGATGAGCAACCTGTGCTCTGGCGCGAGACGGTGAAGAAGACCTTGAACAGTCCGCATTACATGGCGCGCAATCACATCCTCCTGCTCGCACCCACGTTGTTTCTCGTTATTGGTATGTTGCCTGGGGGCGTCTACGATTCCGACGATATAGCCTACCGAATCTGGATGCTGGCCTTCTGGGGATTGTCCATGCTGGTCCTGTGCGTCAAAGGGGTAAATCTGTTTGCCGCCGAAAAGGCGCACCAGACCCTGACCGTACTCCTCACCACGCCCATTTCAGGTGCCGCGATTATTCAAGAGAAATTCCAGGGCATCCGCCGCTTCACCACCTTGTTGGTTCCTTCTTTTGTGGTGAGCCTGATGGGCGCGACGGTCACGATGGACCGGGAACCCGGATCTTTTCTCGGGGCCTTGCTGTCCTTCTGGGTGTATACAAAGTTGACCTGCTGGTTGGCCCTGTTCCTCGGCCTGAAGATGAAACAGCGAACCCGCGCATTATTCACCACCATCGGTATCCTGGTGGCCTGGTGTGTGATTCCTTTTGCGGTGCTTATCCTGTTGGAAGAGTTTGGTAATGGATTCGGCGAGCCCTACTTGGGCTTGCTCAGCCCGCTTTCGGTTATTCTTGCTATGGAACTGGAGGCAACACTCTTTCCTCATCCATTGTTTGTGGCGATGCTCATCAATGCAGGCCTATACTTCGGCATCACTCAACTGCTGAAGCGCTATGTGCTAAAGCATGCAGATCGCCTGCTCGGGCGCACCCAATTGACCACGCGCAGCATCTCCTGAAAAAAAGGTGGCCTTGATTGGGTCCCGCGGTTAGAAAAACGCCAACCAACCCTTGGAGTCCCCCTATGCGCTTGATTATCCTGTCCCTGACCGTCCTCTTCAGCCTCTATTCCGCACAGGCCCAACATCGCCTGGTCACCCAGGGCAAGGGCAAGCTCGCCATCGTCGATGCGAAGGGCAATATCGAGTGGGAAATGAAATGGGGCGGCATCCACGATATCCACGTCCTTGAGAACGGACACATCATGGTGCAGCAGGGCATGGGCAAGATTTCGGAGATCGATCCGAAGACCAAAGAAGTTGTCTGGAGTTACGAGGCATCGAAAAAGAACGGGAACGAAGGCAAGCGGATGGAGGTCCACGCGTTTCAGCCGCTGGCAAATGGAAATATCATGCTGTCCGAGAGCGGCATCGGCCGCATCATCGAGATCAACCGCGCGGGCGAGCTCCTCAAGGAAATTCCGATGAAGCGCAATTCGCCGAATGCCCATTCAGACACCCGGCTGGTCCGGAAGTTGAAGAACGGCAACTACCTGGCCTGTCATGAAGCCGATGGATTCGTTCGTGAGTACAACGGCGACGGCAAGGTTGTATGGGAATACGATGTTCCGCTGTTTGATAAACAGGCCAAAGGCGGGCACGGACCCGAAGGCTTTGGCGACAAGGTCTTTGGCGCGGTGCGCCTGGATAATGGCAACACCCTCATCGCAACCGGTAACGGTCACAGCGTGATCGAAGTGACGCCCGACCAGAAGGTCGTCTGGTCCGTCACCCAGAACGAGCTGCCGGGCATCACCCTCGCCTGGGTCACGACTCTGGAAGTGTTGCCGAACGGAAATATCGTGATCGGGAATTGCCACGCCGGACCGGGCCAGCCCCTGCTGGTCGAAGTCGAGCCGAAGACCAAGAAGGTGGTCTGGACCTTCGACCAGTTTGACCGCTTTGGGAATTCGGTTTCCAATTCGCAGCTGTTGGATGTCAAAGGCTCCCTTCGCTAGTCGTGAGGTAGCCGGGAAAATTGCGGCATTCAGGGCTTCGCCCCTACTTCAAGTTTGCACATGCCCGTGAATTGGGTTTTACTCTCGCCTATGGTTGCAAAGAAAAAAGGTGGACTCGGTCGAGGCTTAAACGCCCTCATGAATGACGCGCCCCGCGGGGGCAAAATCCCGGGTGAACCCGTGCCCAGTGCCTTGGGGGTAACGGAAATTGCGATCACCGACATCGTGGCCAATCCCTGGCAGCCGCGGCAGGAGTTTGACGCGGATGCGCTTCAGGAGCTCACTGAATCCATCCGGGAAATGGGGGTGCTGCAGCCCTTGCTGGTTCGAAAACACGAAAAGGTATACCAGCTCATTGCCGGAGAACGCCGCTTCCGGGCCTCCGAAGCCGCCGGCCTGAAAAAGGTGCCGGTCATCGTTCGCGACATCACGGATCAGGAAGCGCTCGAGATTGCCCTGGTTGAAAACTTGCAACGCCGCGACCTCGATATCATCGAAGAAGCCGAGGGCTACCAGCGCCTGAGCGATGAATTCTCTATGACCCAGGAGCAGATCGCCAAACGGGTCGGCAAAGCTCGGGCCACGGTCGCGAATGCCCTGCGGCTTCTCAATCTCTCGCCGATTGTGCGCGAAGAAGTGCGACAGGGCCACGTCAGTGCCGGTCACGCAAAAGCCCTGCTCGGTTTGGCGAAGGTTCAGGATCAGGTCGCCTTGGCCCGACGCATCGCGGCCGAAGGACTTTCCGTGCGTGAAACCGAGCGCCTGGTGAGCGAGGCCAAGCCGAAGAGTGCAGCGAAAAAAGCGTCGACCACCCCGCAGCGTGAAGCCGACCCGCACCTGCGCGACGTCGCCGAGATGTTGCAGCGAAAGTTGGGCACGGGTGTTCGCATTTCGTCGCCTTCCGTCCAGTCCGACGGAAAAAAGAATCCGGGAAAAATCAGCATCGAGTATTACTCGAACGATGATTTGAATCGCGTGCTGGATGTGATCGGTCTTGAAGAGGACATCTAAGGCGATGAAGCCGCTGGTTGGCATGCTCCTGCTGATGCTGTGTGCCGGTTGCCAGGAACAGGCGCCTCCGCCGCGGACGACCTTGTTGGATCCGACCCTCCTCAAGGGCGATGCCGCCTTCGAACAGGTAAAGACCTTCACCGAGCTCGGACCGAAAGTCGCGGGTGCCCCTTCCGGGAAGGCGGGCGCGGACTGGATCAAGCAGACGCTCGAAAGCGCCGGGGTTGCCGCTTCGATAGATCGCTTCGATGACAAAACCCCGGGTGGGACCAATACCTTTCATAATATCGAAGGCATCATCCCCGGCGATCCCAACGAAATCATCGTCCTTGGTTGTCATTTCGATACCAAAACCGGGGTGACCAACACCTTCGTCGGGGCCAACGATTCGGGTAGTGGCGTGGGCTTGCTGATCGAGTTGGGCCGGGTCATCCAGGCGCATAAAAAAGGCGGGCCGGAAGTGCGACTCGCCTTTTTCGATGGGGAAGAGTGCGTCGTGCACTACGGACCGCATGATGGCTTTCATGGCAGCAAGCGTATGGCGAAAGCATTGGTGAAGGCCGGACTCGCCCCTCGGGTCAAGGCGGTGATTATCCTGGACATGGTGGGCCATGACGACTTGACCATCACCATGCCCCGCAGCTCGAGCCCGCACCTCGTCTCCCTCGTGTTCGATGTGGCTCACGCCTTGAAGGTCCGGGAGCAGTTTCGTTACTTCCATTATGACATTGGCGACGACCACATTGCCTTTCTGGCCAACGGCATGCCCGCGGTCGACCTGATCGATTTTCAGTATGGCAGTGCGCCGACGCTCAACGACTACTGGCATACGGGTGAGGATACCCTGGACAAGCTCAGCCCCCAGAGCCTCGAAACCGTGGGTCGGGTTGTGCTGGAAATGATTAACCGCCTCTGGGTGAATGACCCGGAGAAGTAAGCGTATCGCAGCGGGGCTCGGTTTCACCTGCGTTTTTCGAACAATACCGGAAATTTTCTTGCAAGCATGCGTAGGTGGGAGGAAGTTGATCGAAGTATGAAAAGTTGGTGGCAAAAACGGCATGAACAGCACCAGGACCCCGTAAACGAGGAGCTGGAGGCCATCAAAGCGATTTGGAAGATCGGCAGTAAGCGCCGCACGCCCCGCGATGTGGCCCCGGTGCTCGAACCAGAGCAGACCAACATCTATTCCACTCCTTCCGGTAGCAAAATTCCCCATCGGTCACGCGGTAAGCGAACCCGTCCGCGCCATCCATCATGATGGGGGACGGGTACAGCCTGGGTCGGTATATCTGGGCTCATCGCAAACTGGTATTGGGCTGTATTCTCTTCGGAACCCTTACAGTCAGCATCAACCTCGCCTTGCCGTTTATCATTCGCGAAATGGTCGACGCCCTGGTCAATGGCACCTTTACCCGGGAAGGCCTGCTCCGGCAGGTGGGTTGGTACGGCGCGGGCTCGCTCATCGCGGCCGCATTTTCCCTGGGCATGCGGCGCCTGCCCCTCCTGCTGGCGCATCATATCGTTTACGATCTGAAGCAAGCGGTCTACGAGCACCTGACCGGCATGGATTCCACCTACTTCCACGCCCAGCGTACGGGCGATATCATGACCCGCATGAATGCGGATATTCGGGCCGTGGCGGACATGATCGGGCACGGTCTCATGAACATCACCCGGGCGTCTCTGGCTTTCACCATCGGGTTTATCATCATGTTCGGCATCGAGACCCGCCTGGCATCGATCATGGCGATCCTCCTCCCGGCGATGACGCTGATTGGTTTCGCCTTCGTGATGCTGATTAAGAAACGCTACGAGGAAGTGCAGGCGCAGTTCTCCGAAATATCGAATTATTGCCAGGAAAGCTTTAGCGGGATTCGCCTGGTGAAAAGTTACGGGATCGAGGCGCGGCAACGCTCGACGTTCAAGGGCTTGAATCAGAAGTACTTCGATATGAACATGTCACTCTGCAAGGTCGAAGCCCCGGTCTGGCCCTTGCTCGGCTTTCTGTTCGTGTTGGGCAATCTGCTGATCCTCCTCGTGGGAGGGCGCCTGGTCATCCTGGAGGAAATGTCCATGGGGACCCTGGTTCAATTCCAGCAGTACATGCTCTACCTGCAGTGGCCCACCCTTTCCATGGGCTGGGCCTTGAGCCTGATCATGCGGGGCCGGGCGAGCTGGGGGCGGGTGAAAAAAATCCTCGATGCTCAACCGGATGTAAGGGACGGCGAGCAGACGAACGCGGTCTTGCAGCAGGTGAGTGGAGACATCGAATACCGGCAGGTGTCCCTGGAGATCGGCGGCACCACCTTGCTCGACGATCTGAATTTTACGATTCCCCAAGGCATGACCATCGGCGTCACCGGGCCAACCGGATCGGGAAAGACCCTGCTCGCCGGCTTGCTCACCCGTCAAGTGGACCCCACCTCCGGAGAGGTTTTAGTCGGTGGCCATGATGTACGCGCGTTCCCGCTGGAGGTGCTGCGGCGGGACATTCGCACCGCCCCCCAGGAACCGTTTCTGTTCTCGGACACGCTGGCCAGTAACATCAGTTTTGGCCTGGAGGAGCCCGGGGAAGAGACGATGGAGTGGGCCTCGGAAATTGCCCAGATGACCCGGGATGCGGAGGACTTTCCCTCCGGCTTTGAGACCGTCCTCGGCGAGCGCGGGGTCACCCTGTCGGGTGGACAACGCCAGCGGACCGCGATCGCGCGTGCGGTGGCATCCAACCCGCATATCCTGGTGTTGGACGACACCTTGTCTGCCGTCGACACCCACACCGAAGCCGAGATTCTGAGTCGCTTGTTGCCGGTGTTGAAGGAGCGGACCTCCGTCCTTATCTCGCACCGGGTATCCACCTTGAAGTATGCTGAATTGATCATCGTGATCGAAAACGGTCGGGTCAGTCAGATGGGGCGGCACGAGGAACTGACCCAGCAGGAGGGCTACTACCGGGAGCTCGATCTCATGCAGCGCCTCGAGGCGCAGTTGGAGGCGATCCGTTGATGGATTCGGATCAGGCCACCAAGGGTAAGTTGTACGACAAGGAGTTGACCGGTCGTATCCTCGCGTATGCCAGACCGTACACGCGGGCCTTTGTCGTGGGATTTGTCGTGCTGATCTTCATGACCTTCGCGCAGAACATGATCCCGATCCTGATCAAGCAGGCGATCGATCGTTTCATCGGTGAGGGCGGGGCGGGCCTTGCGCCGGACGTGCGCATTGAGGGCCTTCGGAAACTCTGCATCCTGATTGGTGTAATGGCCGCTGGCATTTTTGTTTTCCGCATCGCGAAGACCTATCTCATGACCTGGATCGGTCAACACGTGGTCAACGATATGCGCAACCAGGTCTTTGCCAAGGTGCTTGATCTGCCGGTACAGTACTTTGATCGAAATCCCATTGGTCGTTTGATGACTCGCATCACCTCCGATCTGGATTC
>JBLIND010000373.1:0-6300 GCA_047639095.1 Candidatus Omnitrophota bacterium
ACCCAACCAATCTTGGCTTCGGACTGAACAAAAACGGCGAAGAAGTCCTGTTGTCCTACCTGCCCACCAATGGAATAGCCCGAGTAGCCGATTGCGTGCGTTTTAAAGGCGAAGAAAATGGGATATCGATGGGTCGCTTCCCCGATGGAGGGCGCACCTGGTATCATCTTACGCCAACGCTTGGTACGGCCAATGCATGGCCGGCCCAATCGCAACTGGTTATCAGCGAAATCATGTATCATCCGGCGGCCACCCAGAGCCATGCCGAGGACAACAGCTTTCATGAATTCATCGAGCTGCACAATCCAGGCGGATCCCCCGTCGTCCTCGAAACGAGCGCGGGCCCGTGGCGCCTGGATGGCGGGATCGGCTACACCTTCCCGTCGGGTGTGTCGGTCCCGGCAGGCGGCTACGTGCTGGTGGTGAATTTTGCACCTACAAACAGCGTCGAGCGCAATGCATTCCTCACGCACTACCAGCTGGATCCGGCAACGCCTGTATACGGGCCGACCAGCGGCAAGCTCTCGAATCGGGGCGAGCGCATAGCGATCGAAAAGCCACAGGATCCAGACGAAATCGGCGAGGCTCCATCCTGGGTAATCGTGGATGAAGTTTTCTATTATGATCAGACGCCATTCAGCGCGCAAGCCGATGGACGGGGTGCCTCTTTGCATCGGCTGCTTCCCCAGCCTGGTACGCCGGGACAAAGCTGGATCTCCCTTCCACCGCTTCCGCTGACGCAGGCGGAGTTGGCGGCATTATCCTATGAGCCACCCGGTGCGATTCGATGGAACGCCCAGGCAGGGGTGAACTACCAGCTGGAATACAAAAACCATATGAATGATCCGAACTGGATCCTGTTGGGAACGATGACGGGGTCCGGCCCTGTGCAGGTCACGGATCCAAATGCAGCAAATACGCCTTTCCGGCTTTACCGTCTCCGTGCGCTCCCTTGAGTTTTGTTGGATCCGCGGAAGCAAAATCGTAAAAAGGTTCCCACACCCTCGCAAAAACCTGCTAGATTTCGGCTTCTACAACCTCTGGAGATTAACTATGACCACGCGTATTACCTCATGCCTTTTCGCCCTGCTCATCGGTGCAGGTTTTGCCGAATTTGAAAAGAAACACCTCGAAACGCGCTTCTTCTGCGAAGGAGCCTCTGTGGGTGACATCAACAAAGACGGCAACCCGGATATCGTATCGGGCCCCTACTGGTATGCGGGCCCCTCCTTCGAGACCAAAACCGAAATCTATTTTCCCCGGCCCTATCCTCCGGCCTCCTATTCTGAAAATTTCTTCAGTTGGACCTGTGACTTCAACCAGGATGGCTGGATCGATGTGCTCGTCGTGGGCTTTCCCGGAAAAGCAGCGGTCTGGTTCGAGAACCCGCAGGGCAAAGAGGGCCATTGGCAGGAACATATTGCCGTCGATGTCGTAGACAACGAATCGCCTAATTTCACAGACATGACCGGAGACGGACAACCGGATCTCTGCTTCTCCCAGGACGGCATCTTTACCCTCGGCTCCTTCGACCCGAAAAAGCCTGCTGAAAAATGGGCGCTGCGCAAAATTACCGGGAAAGTCACGGGCGGAAAATTCACACATGGCCTCGGATACGGCGACGTGAACGGCGATGGACGTGTGGATCTCCTGGCCAAGGACGGCTGGTGGGAACAGCCCATCGGTGAAGGCGAATGGGTTCGGCACGGAATCAACTTCAGCCCCGGCGGCGGCGCTCAGATGTACGTCTATGATTTTGATGGCGACGGGGACAACGATGTCCTGACGAGTCTCGCCGCCCATAGCTATGGCCTGGCCTGGTTTGAAAATACGGATGGCGACGCCTTCAAGCCGCACATCATCATGAGTCATAAAAATGAACCGGGCCCCCTGAATCTTTCGTTCAGCCAACTGCACGCCATCGAGCTCATCGACATGAATGGCGATGGTGTGAAGGACATCGTCACCGGTAAACGTTACTGGGCGCACAACAGTAAGGATCCCGGCGGAAACGACCCCGCGGTCCTGTACTGGTTTGAAACCAAGCCCGGTGGGAAATCGGGCGAATGCACCTTCGTGCCACACAAAATCGATGATGATTCCGGTGTCGGCACTCAGGTAACCGTCACCGATGTCAACGGCAACGGCAAACCCGACATCATCGTGGGCAACAAAAAAGGCACCTTCGTGCACCTGCAATAAGCGGCGTTCGCACCGCCCTTTTTTAGCTCGTGCCACAGGCCGTATGTTCAAAAGGACCTGCATAAACGCATCTTCTCCGCTTCAAAACTGGAAATAATCAAGGTGAAGCACCATTTGTGCATTGCCGACCCGTATTTCCGTCCATAAGGTCCGCTCTTTGTTGTTTAAATGAAAGGAAACACTATGAAATACACGCTTCTCGCCTTGTGTACCTGCACCGCTGTATGGGCTCAAGACACGATCAAACTCGATACCCTCGAACAACGCGCCAGCTATGCAATTGGCATGGACATCGCCAGCAATTTTAAACGCCAAGGCCTTGAGGTCGATGCAACGGCACTCGCAGCCGGCCTCGTCGATGCCATGACCGGCAAGGAAACGAAAATGAGCGAAGAGAGTGCTCGCACCACCCTCACGGAGTTCCAGAAAATCATGCAGGAAAAGATGACGACCAAAGCAGCTGCTGCTGCCGCGTCCAGCAAAACCGAAGGGGTCTCGTTCCTCGAAACGAATAAGGCCGCCAAAGGGGTTGTGACCACCGATACCGGTCTCCAGTACAAGGTACTTGCTGCTGGCGAAGGCGACAAGCCGACCGCAGCCAACACCGTAACCGTGCATTACACGGGCAAGTTGTTGAGCGGCGAAGTCTTTGACAGCTCGGTCGAACGCGGTACGCCGGCAACGTTCGGACTCGGCCAAGTCATTCCGGGCTGGACTGAGGGGCTTCAGCTCATGGCTCCCGGAGCCAAGTACGAGTTCTGGATCCCTTCCGCACTCGCTTATGGCGACCGGGGCTACCCGCCGAAAATCGCGGGCGGATCCACGCTGAACTTCATCGTCGAACTAATCTCGTTCAAGTAAACGAGACACCGACGGCAATAAAAAGGGCTTCCCAATGGGAAGCCCTTTTTTTTGTGCACCGGCTGAAAGATTCAGCGGCTTCATCTCGGTCCGACCTAGATCCGGACCCGGTTCTTGTTGATGTTCGAGTAAAAGGCCTCGCCACTTTCTGCGCCGAGAATCGCGAACTCTTCCAGATGCAGGTTCACATCGGAATGGAAGATCAGCTGGGCCTTGTACTGCTCCTCAAGCTGAATCAGGATGTCTTCATCCGCTTTCCGGAGACGCTCGAGCACCATAGGATGCACGCAGACCTTGACCGGCTCCTTCTGTACCGCTTCCCGATGCTTGCGGACCGCTTCATGAATGTGACGCTGAATCTCCACGCTCATGCTGTAATCGGATTTCACCAGTCCGCGGCCCGTGCAGTACGGACAATCCATATAGGCGGTCGAACGGATGCTCTCGTCGGCCCGCTGTCGCGTCATCTCAAGCAAACCGAGATCGGATATCGGCAGCAGATTGGTCCGCGCCTTGTCACCCCGCATCGCATCTTTCATGGTGCGGTAGACAATGTTCCGGTTCTTCTTTAGTCGCATGTCGATGAAGTCGATCACCACCAGGCCGCCGACGTTCCGCAACTTGAGCTGCTTGGCGATTTCCTTGGCGGATTCGATATTCACCTCGGTGATGACCTCTTCCTGGGTCGCTCCACCCTTGTGACGACCCGTGTTGATATCGATCGCCACCAGGGCTTCGGTCTCATCAAAGACCAGGTACCCGCCACTGGGCAACCAGACTTTCCGTCGCAGGGCCGTTTCCAATTGCCGCTCGATATTGAAGTGATCAAAGATCGGCGTGTCGCCATCATACTGCTTGATATTCCGACGAGAACGACGGGAAACCTTGGCGATAATATCGCGGACCCGGTTGAACTCGTCCTTGCTGTCGATGACAATCCGATCGACATCATCGGTGAGCGAGTCCCGCACGACGCGCTCCACCAGGTCGGGTTCGCTGTAGAGGCGCACCGGTGCGGGTGCGTTCTGGATCTTGTTTTCGACATCGATCCAGGTTTCCACCAGTACGCGCAAATCGCGCGCGAAGGAGGTTTTACGCGCCCCCGTTCCGGCGGTGCGGATGATAAATCCAACATTTTCCGGCACGGGCAGACGCGCGAGAATCTTCTTCAGGCGCGCCCGCTCCTTGTCGTCATCGATTTTCCGAGACACGCCCTTGAGGCCCGTACCCGGCATCATGACCAGGTAGCGACCGGGAATACTCAGGTTCGCCGAAACGCGTGGACCCTTGGTGCCAATGGCACCCTTGGTGACCTGCACGACGATCTCTTTTCCCACGGGGAATTGCTTCTGCATTTCGCCCGGTTCGAACTTCTTCTTTCGTCCGCTCTTGCGTTTCGCGCTCGCGCCTTCTTCGGCTTCGAGACGCGCAGCATCTTCAGGAATCATGTCCCAGTAATGAATAAAGGCATTTTTCTTTAAGCCAATATCCACGAAGGCGGCTTGTAAGCCATCTTCCAGGTTCTGAATTTTGCCTTTGAAGATGCTGCCGACGATACGCTCCTCGCCGGAACGCTCGACGAAGTAATCCTCGAGATTACCACTCTCCAGAAACGCAACACGCGTCTCCAGGCTTTCGCAATTGATGATAATCTCATTTTTCGATGGTTTAGGTTTTGCTGGTGTCATTTTTAATCGACCTCCGTATCTGACTGTTTTGAGTCATTGGCGAATCCTTCGAATGTAAATACTCTGCACCAGTCCAAGGACCAACAGGGTACTCAATGTGAAAGAACCACCATAGCTTAATAAGGGTAAGGGCAAGCCGGTGATTGGCATCAATCCGACGGTCATGGCGATGTTCACCAATACATGTGTGAACAATAGGACCAGGGCCCCTACGGCAAGGTAACGACCAACGCGGTCGCGCGCGCGTAAAGCGGCACGGGCGATGGCAAAAAATAAGTAACAGTAAAGAGATAAGATCACGGCCGTTCCCATGAAGCCGGTTTCCTCCGCAATGACGGAGTAGATGAAGTCGGTGGGCGCCACCGTAGACGGGAGAAATCCGAGGATGTTCTGGGTGCCTTTAAGGAAACCCTTCCCGGTCAAGCCCCCGGAACCCACGGCGATTTCGGATTGGTTCCTGTTCCAGTTCAAGGTGGTCGGGGCATCCTCGGGATGCAAAAAGGAAGTCAGACGTTCCTTCTGGTAATCCTTCATGCCCATCCAGCCCACGGGTAGAAGCAGGAGGCCGACCACGGCGATCAGGATAAGGAATCGGTAAGGCATTTTCGCTACGTACATGACACCGAGGGTCATGGGGAGAAGCACAAAGGCGGTTCCCAGATCGGGCTGTAAGGCTATGAGGACAAACGGCAGTCCACACAGTATCAGACTGGCCAGCACGTAAGGCAGGTCATCCAGGCTGCGACCCGGCTGGCTGAGAAAAGCCGCGAGATAGATCATGAGCCCCGCCTTCATAAACTCGGCAGGTTGCACTTTGATCCCCACATTCAGCCAGCGCTTCGCACCGTTCACCTCGCGCCCCCAAAGCAGGACAACAATGCCGAGCACGAGAGCCCCCAGGTAAAACCAGTGAGCTTTGTTCGTCAGCACCTCATAGTCGAGGGTGGCCACGAGCACGTATAGCCCCATGCCGAGAAACACCCAGAGAATCTGTCGTTTATACAGCAGATGAACAGGCCGATCCATGTGCTGGTAGCCGGCGCTGTAGATGAAAAAGATGCCGATGACACAGAGGGCGAGCACGCAGACCAGCATGCCGAAGTCCATACGCTTCACACGACCGAGAAAATCCGATTGGGAAATCATGTGCCGTCTCCCCCCATGAACAGGCCTTCCATGATGCGTTTCATCCGCGGTACGGCGTCCACCCCAGAACCTCCGCCTTCGGCGATGACCAACGAAACTGCGAAGCGAGGATTTTCGACGGGTGCATAGGCGATCATCCAGCTCCGGTATTTCTCGTTGCCTTTTCGGCCATACTGAGCCGTTCCGGTTTTACCCGCCATGCGCAATCCGGGCAAACGCGCGTTGCGTCCGGAGCCCCGCTCAGCCATGACGACCGCTTCCATCCCGCCACGCACGATATCGACCGCCCAATCCGACCACTGCAGATTGTTGGCAACCTCCGGTTCCGTATACACAAAGGCCTCTTCTCCAGGTGAGCGCATACCCGCGACCAACTTTGGCTTGTAGAGGGTGCCCCCATTGG
>JBLIND010000374.1:0-6261 GCA_047639095.1 Candidatus Omnitrophota bacterium
CTTCGCTGCGCGGATTCTGAAAGCCCTTTCGCCCCTTCAAAGCCTGGCGCATGCGCGGCAGCAAGTCTTCACCCGTTTCGCGATCCTTGGCTTCCAGAAGCCAGCCAAAATGATTCAGCCCGGCGATCGTCAATACGTAACGCTCGCGGGCTTTCCGGTAATTGTAATTCACGTCGTTCAAGAGCCGCCACGCGTGCACGTAGGCGGTCTCCTGCGAGTCGGAGCAAAAGCCTGCGGTGTTGATCCCCATGTCCTGGGCAAACTGGCACACCCGTGGCAGCGGCTTGGCGAGGTTGAGCAGCCAGGCCTCCGGGCAGTGCATCTGCATGTCTTCGAGCAGGCCTTCGATGAGTGCAATCTGGCGAAGCGAATAGGAGATACCAGCCACGCCGCCGTATTCCGTAGTCATGTGACTGCCGTAATGGCGGTCGATGACCTCGCAGTCGATTTTGAAATGCTTATGAAAATCCAAGCCGGCCGAATAGATGACATAGTCGGAACCCGGCAGGGCTTTGCTGCGATCCCGGATGACTTCGATGGTCACATCGAGCTCGAGCTCGCGAATCAGTCGGCGCCCCGCGCCCGCGAGCAGCTCGAGCATTTCGCGATCGGGATCGACGAGCACGATATCCAGCGGCGAGAGGCGATATTCGGCCAGGGCCTGGAAAAGCACACTGCGGCCGAAGACGTACGAACCCGCGCCAACGACGGTCATTTTTATGCGATCACTACTCATGCCTGAGCTTGTAAGGATTTCGCCCGGGGTTGAAAGACAAATGATGGGGTTCCTTGCCGCCCGGTCGCGGGAACGCCTTTAGATCAGGGGCGTTAAGCCGGGCACCGCAATGCGGGGCGTCTCGATGGGTCCCCAGGCGTAGGCCTCAGGCGATAGATCCTCTTTCGACTGCAGGGCCTGCTCCCAGCTGACCTCCTGGCCGGTGTAGGTCGCCATCCGGCCCTGGATGGCGAGGAGCGTGCTCTTCACCATGTAGTCGCCATTGTTCAACGGCTTGCCGGATCGGATGGAGGCAAAAAGTTCATCGTGCTCCGTCTGGTAAAACGCATTCGCTTCGCCCTCGTAGAACCACGTGCCCTTATCATTTTTGATCCAGACCCCTTTGCGGCGTTCAGATAAGTTCGCTTCGCCCTTTGAACCGACGACCTGGGCGCTGAGGTTACTTTTACACCCTTTCATCTGACGCGTGTTGGAAAACAGCCGGGCGCCGTTGGCGTAGGTGTAGGTCACCGAATGGTGATCGAAAATGTTTCCGTACTCCGGGCCCGTGCGCACCTGGCGGCCGCCCATGCCAAGCGCGGTTTCGGGATAGCCCCCGATCGCCCAGGAACAGAGGTCGAGAAAATGAACATGCTGTTCGACATTAAAATCGCCGGAGAGCCAGGTGAAGTAATACCAGTTCCGCATCTGCCAATGCATGTCCGTCCAATCCGCTTGGCGGGGCTTCATCCAGATGGTGCCGCGATAGTCGTTGGCCAGCATGGTGTGAATCTCGCCGAGGGCCCCGTCGTGAATGCGCTTCATGGCTTCCTGGAAACCGTAGCTATACCGGAGGCAGAGCCCGGAGACGAGCGAGAGCTTTTTCTCGCGGGCGAGGCGACAGGATTCGATGACGGAGCGGATTCCGGGCGCATCCACGGCGACCGGTTTCTCCGCGAAAATGTGTACGCCCGCCTCGACCGCGGCACGCAGCTGGATGGGCCGAAAATGTGGCGGCGTGGTGAGGAGAATGACATCAACGCCCGAGGCGAGGAGCTCCTTGTACGCATCGAAGCCAACAAATTTCCGCTGGGCGGGAACGTCCACCTGGTCGGGTGAACTCGCTTTAATCGCGTCCAGGCTGAGGTCCAGGCGGTCCTCGAAAACGTCGGCCATCGCGACCAGCTTGGCACCGGGATCCGCGTTCAAGGCCTGTTGTGCAGCACCCGTGCCCCGTCCGCCGCAACCGACGAGCCCGACGCGGAGCACATCGCTGCCCGCCGCGCGTACGGGGTGGATGAGGGATGCCACGCTAGCGGCACCCGCCGCGCTTTGAATAAATGACCGTCTAGTTGGATTCATAGTAGGCTCCGGGATTGATAGGGGTTATAACAGCTTGCACCATGAACCACGAAACCAAAGCGACGCGTCGACACTTTATACGGACAGGGCTGGCGGCCCTGGCCGTGCATGCGCGAGGCGCACCTCAGGTCTTAACGGAGGACGCCACCCGTTTTCAGCTCGCCTGCATGACCCTCCCCTACAGCGCGTTCAGCTTCGCACGGGCGCTTTCAGGCATTCAATCTGCCGGATTCACCTATGTCGCCTGGGGCACCACGCATCTCGAGAAAGGTGAGAAGACTCCGGTTCTCGCAAAGGACGCAACACCCGCGCAGGCAAAGGCGCGCGCAGCCCAGACGCGCGACGCGGGCCTTGAACCGCTCATGATGTTTTCGACCGTCTATCCGGAGCACGAAGATGGATTCACCGTACTCAAGCAGCGCATTCTTCAGGCCGAAGCCGCGGGTATCGGACAGGTCCTGACCTTTGGTCATACGCAGGGGGGCAATCGTCCTTTATGGATCGAACGATTCAAACAGCTGGGGCCGATCGCCCGGGATCATGGCGTGATGATCGTGGTCAAACAACATGGTGGCGCGACCGGAACCGGCGAAGCCTGCGCGGAGATTGTGCGCGAAGTCAACGACCCCGGCATCCTGGTGAACTACGATGCCGGCAACGTCATGGACTACCTCGATCTGGATCCGATTCCCGACATCCAGACGTGCTGGAAGGAAGTGCGAAGCTTCTGCATCAAGGATCATCGCAACTGGCCGAAGGACGAGGATTGCGGCCCAGGCTTTGGCGAGATTGATCACTACCGGCTTTTAAAACCTGTCGCGTATACCGGTCGCGAGATGCCCTTGTGCTTTGAGAATATTTTTCACCCGCTCGTGAATCGACCGACGCATCCTGCGGGGATTGACACCCTCGCCGCCCAGGCGCGCGCGTATGTCGCCGCCGTGGTAGAGGGCTTGCAAACACATCCGGACAACCAATAAATACAAGACATAAAAATGACCAAGACCCGACTCACTGAATGCCGCTGCGCCTTCTTCTTCGTTCTCCTCGGCATGATCTCTTCGGCCAGAGCCTTGGACAATACGGGCTTCGAAGTGCCGGATCAGGGCGACACCGGATTCCAATACACCCCACCAGCTGCATCATGGACCTTCTCTGCGCAAGCCGGCCTTTCCGGGCCGAACGGCCCCTGGAGAGCCAGCACGGTCTCGCCCGATCCACTCGGCGATCAGTTCGCGTATCTGCAGGCGGCTTCGTCGTTTTCCCAGGCTCTTACCGGACTGGTAGTGAATGCCACGTACGACCTGAGCTTTTTCGAATCGTATCGTACGGAAAAATTCCCCAGCAACGACTTGAGTGTGGTGCTGAATGCGGATGTGCCTTCGGAGTTGACGATCTACCTCAACCCGGTCGTGGTGAATCCTACCTGGGAGCTCCGCCACACGGATGCGTTCACGGCAACCAACACGGCTTACACCCTGACCTTTCGTTCCACACACCCCCTGGGCGAGGGCGACCGTACCACACTCATCGACGGCGTCGTCCTTCGCCCGCTGGCGTTGCCGGGCGCCCCGATGATCAGCACCCTGGACCCACCGGACGATGCAGCCATGGTGCCCGTCTACACCAACCTCACCGCAACCTTTAACGAGGTCATCTCTCGCGGCACGGGCAACATCACGCTGAGTAACGTAACCGATGGCACTTCGGTCGTGATCCCGGTGGGCGATCCTCAAATCTCCATTTCCGGTGCAAACCTGGTCATCCATCCTGTGGCCAACCTGCTCGCGATTAAGGACTACGCTGTATTGATCGATGCCGGCGCGGTGGTGGATACGTCGACCAACGCGTTCGCAGGCCTGACCGATGGAAGCTGGACGTTTACCACGGATGTACTCGATGCTGCTGCACCGGAGTTGAGCATCGTTAGCCCTGCCCATGGATCGATCGAAGTGGCGACTTCGGGCCAGCTTGTAATGACCTTTAACGAACGCGTGCTGAAGGGTAGCGGCAACCTGTTCGTTAAGCGAAGCAGTGATGACGCGATCGTGCAAACCATCGATATACGTTCCGTGAGCGTTACGGTCGACGACGTTACCGCAACCATACCCCTCTCAGCGGCCCTGCAACCGCGCAGCACGTATTATGTGGAAGCTGATGTCGGCGTGGTCACCGACCTCACCGGCAATCCCTTCGGTGGCCTCGCTGGACCGTCAAACTGGAGCTTCAGCACTCGTACCATTATTTTCCAGCCAATTACCTCCGACGCCGATTCGGGGATCGATCCGTTCCGGACCTACAGTCACGCGATCGACTTTGGTAACAACGTGGCCTTTCCCGTGGCCACCATCAACGGGATCGTGTTTGCCGCCGGGGGTGTCGGCGCATTTATACTTACCAATGGCACCTCGCAAACCGTGGGCAGCGGGACCAACACCATTCCGATCAGCCACAACGGAAACGAGATTGCCGATGCATTCCTGGAGCCCGGCGGGATGCGAAACCTAGCTGGGGATTTCCTCTACAACGACGCCACTGCGGAGATCGAACTGACCGGTCTGACTCCGGGCAAGCGATACCAGGTCCGCTTGTACCACCGACCATGGGAACTGGGCGGCAACCGGCTGCAGACGATCGGCTTCAGTACGGATGGCATCCCTGGCGCCGAGAGCTCCGCTGTGTTCAATGAAGACAACGCCCTCGAACACGACGTCGGACTGGATACGACCGGGCGGGTGAATGCGGTAACCTATGACTACACAGCCAGCACGACCAACCTGTACATCACCATCGACGCAAACGGCGGGGGCACTTACCACCTTTACGGCCTGACCAACGAGGCACGGCCGGACGATGTCGCCCCGGCGATCGTCTCCCTCCATCCGCCGGACGACGCAACGGAAGTGCCGACCTACACCAATCTGGTCATGACCTTTGACACCCTGGTCGCCGCCGGGCCCGGCAACATCACCATCACCAACCTCACCGGTGGGGGTACGCTGGCATTCGCGGCAACCAGCCCTCAGGTATCGATCACCGGCGGGGTATTGACCATCGACCCCTCGGTCAACCTTCCCCCGCTGAGCGAACTAGCCGTGTTGATTGATTCCAACGCCATCGCCAACATTTACGGCACGTTCCTTCCGAGCATCGCCAACAACGGGAGCTGGACCTTCACCACCAGCGCCGCCGATCTCGACGCGCCACTCGTCAGCGGCCTGAGCCCCTCGAATTCGGCGGTCAACGTGGCGACCTTGAGTGACCTGACAATGACCTTCGACGAACCCGTGCAGCGAGGTAGTGGAAATATTAGAATCAAGCGGGCCAGTGATGATGGCGTGGTGGAGATGCTCAACGTATCGTCGAGCGCAGTGACGATCAATGGAGCGGAGGTCACGATCCAGCGCGCCAGCGTGCTGGACAGCCTGACCGGGTACTACGTCGAAGTCGAGGCCGCCGCGTTCGAGGACCTGTCCGGCAACGACTTCGCGGGCATCACGGGCAACGCGTCCTGGGCGTTTACCACGGTAGAGACCGGCGATCTCGCCTACGTGCCGATCACCAGCGACGCTGATTCCGGGATCAGCACCAATGTCACCTACACCCACAAGCTGGACTTTGGCCAGGGGGACCCGGGGGCCTTGATCAACGGGGTGCCGTTCGATGCGTACACCACAGCCGCCAATGGCAGCTTGAATTTCATGCGCACGGTTTCATCAGGCGGACTGGCCGATCACCCCGGAAACGAGAATCACAATGTCACCGGTGCCCTGATCAACCTGTTGACCGACATGTACTACAACAGCAACAACGCTGACGGCGGGACCACGACCTGGACCCTCAGTGGGTTGACCCCCGGCGTGACCTACGACACCCGGATCTATGTCCGGCAATGGGGAGCCGGACCCAATCGGCGGGTGACCCTGAATTTCGACCCGGATGGCGCCGGGCCGATTACGGATTCAACCGGATTGATCTGCGAGGACGAGGCGACCACAGCAGGCATGGCCACGGGTAATCAGGCGTACTACATCAGCTATACCTTCACGGCCGTGTCAGGTGCCGACCTGGTGATCACCGCCACCCAGCAAAACCTCAACAACTCCTGGCATCTGTACGGCATCAGTAACCAACTCACGGAACCTTCGGCTGCGTTGACACTCGGTCCGATTGCCTACCAAGCG
>JBLIND010000375.1:0-6238 GCA_047639095.1 Candidatus Omnitrophota bacterium
CACGGCTGGGGACAGCCAGGCAGCAGCGCCGAAGACTGGAACAACAAGAAGAACGGCAGCTCACTGGACCAGGAAGTCGCCGCACGCGTCGGAAACCAAACCCGCTTCGCGTCACTGGTGCTCGGAAACGACAGCCACGTCGCCTTCGACCGCAAGAATAACCAGCTGCTCTCGAATCTCGATGTCCAGATGCTCCGGCAGATGTGCATTGACGCGGAGCGATTCGGCGCCCTGTCCAAACTCGGCTAAACGGACTCGAGCAGCTGATAGTCGCCGGCCCGAAAAGCGTTCCGATCATCGGCAATGTCAGCGTGTCGTCCTTTTCCAGCTCGCGGCACAAGGGCTACGCCAGGTCGGGCTCTTGTGGACTACACAATACGATCCATATGGCATATATTATGCTTATGTAATATATCCATTGGTGCAGGTGATGCTTCATGGCTTTTCTTCATGATTCACTTGGACTGCCCACACCGATTGAGAAAAAGACATCCGAATTTGAAGACTCAACCCATACGCTGGGGCCTCGCGGTCCTCATGTTTTCTGTCGGCGTTCAAGCGGCCGATCACGACCATGCGCATGGTCCCATGCTCGGCGGTGGCGTAGCCGTGGAGACGGATGACCTGCCGGTAGGCCGTTTTCGGAATCAGCTTGAGAACCTTCCCGCAACGGCCCGGGGCCGGGCCCTGGGATGGCTCCGGGGATTTTCATTTACGGCCGCGGATGCTGAACATCTCCATGCGGATGCAAGCGGCGCGATTTATTACGCGGACGAACCCGCGAACGAACCCATCGCGGCAGCGAACGCGCCCCTGGTGGCGGCCGCTGCGGTACCGGTTACGCCGTTTCCCGCCAGCTTAAGCTTCCACAGCAAGCCGGGTTCGGCCAAGGTGATCTACCTCGACTTCACCGGTCACTCCGTAAGCGGAACGGCCTGGAACACGGATCTCAACCGAGACCCCATTGTGGCACTTGCGTATAGTACTGACAGCGATCGTACGACGTTCAGTGATGCTGAACAGGTTGCGATCCAATCGATCTGGCAACGCGTAGCTGAAGACTATGCGCCCTTTGACGTAGATGTTACGACAGAGGAACCCGCGGTGTTCAACACCCGTACCGCGCGCGTCCTGATCACGCGCAACACGGATGCGGATGGTCAGCCGAATCCGGCTTCCACATCAGGCGGCGTGGCCTACGTAAACGTGTTCGGCATATCCAATTTTGCCACGTACGCCCCGGCCTGGGTCTACCAGAATAACTTGAGCAACGTCGCGCAGTACATCGCGGAGGCGGCATCGCACGAGGCCGGTCACAATATGGGCTTGAGCCACGATGGGAAAACCGATGGGACCGATTACTATAACGGCCACGGGTCGGGTGAGATTTCCTGGGCTCCGATCATGGGTGTCGGTTACAACCGAAACGTCTCGCAGTGGAGCAAGGGTGAATATTATCTGGCAAACAATACCCAGGACGATCTCGCGGTTGTCGCCGGCAAACTCGCATACCGTATCGACGACCACGGCAACACGCGGGCTTCTGCGTCCTTCCTTACGGTTCAGAATGGAACCGACATCTTGTCCACGACCCCGGAGACCGATCCCGACAACAGTAGCCCCATGAACAAAGGAGTAATCGATCGGAACAGCGACGATGACTTTTTCGCCTTCTCCACCGGGGCTGGTGCGATCAATCTGCACGTAAAACCCTGGCGCAACGCCAGTGGAAGCCGGGGGGGTAACCTCGACGTACTCGCTGAATTGTATGACGACGCCGGCACGCTCATTACCTCAAGTAATCCAGAAACCCTGACCGATGCCACGCTATCCGCGACGGTATCAGCTGGCGTGTACTACCTGAAAGTGTCTGGCACTGGAACCGGTTCTCCTACGTCGACATCGCCTTCTGGCTATACCCCATACGCCTCACTGGGGCAGTATTTCGTGATAGGCACCATCGTCGATAACAGCGGAGTGGTGATCCCGCCCCAGGCCGAGAGCACACTCGCCGATATCAACGCCACTGGCGAGAACCGCTATACTTTCGATGTTCACTATACGGATGATGTGGCCATTCAGAGCAGCACCCTGGATGATGCGGATGTGCGGGTGACCGGTCCGAACGGGTATGATGTCCTGGCCACGTTGGTATCCGTGAACACGAGCGGGGATGGTTCACCCCGCGTGGCTACGTACGAAATTTTTGCTCCGGGTCCGACCTGGAGCCCACTCGACAATGGCACGTACACCCTGACCTTGCTGTCCGAGGCGGTTGGCGATATTGAAGGAGCGTTTGTGGCATCAGAAATTCTCGGAGCCTTTTCGTGTCAGGTGCCCGAGTCGATTTATCTCGCGGACCTGAGCAACGACCCCGGGTTCAGCTTCGACAGCGACTGGGCCTATGGCAGCCCCAGCGGTTCCAGTGGGGATCCCACCTCCGGGTTCTCCGGCGCAGCGGTGATCGGCTATAACTTAAACGGCACGTATGCCTCTCGTTTGACGACCACCCGTTACGCCACCTCACCCGCGATCAATTGCAGTGGTGCATCCACGGTTACGTTAACATTCAAGCGATGGCTGGGTGTCCGCACCCGAGACACCGCGAGCATTGATGTTTCCAACGACGGGGTGAACTGGACGCCGGTCTGGTTCTCCTCCGGAGATATCCTTGATGGCGGATGGACGACGCTGCAGTACGACCTTTCGGCGGTGGCTGCGAACCAGCCCGGCGTGCACGTTCGTTGGGGCATGGCATCCAACCGGGATCCACGTACCAGTTACGGATGGAACCTGGATAACATCGAGCTGCTCGGCAACGGAGACGGCATCGACACGATCGCCCCGAGTGCGTATTTGAGCGCGGTAAACATTACCCAGAACGGAGGACCGATTCATGAGTTCACCGTTACCTATACCGATGAAGTGGCGGTTGCCAGCGCCAGCCTCGACAGCAATGATATTTTAGTCACCGGTCCCCAGGCCTTCAGCAACCTCGCGCAGTTTGTGGGCACCGATGATCCGTCGGACGGATCGCCTCGCACGGCGACCTATCGCATCGATGCTCCTGGCGGCAACTGGGATCCCGCCGACAATGGCATCTACACGGTAACCCTCCTCGACGCGGAGGTGCAGGACACCTCCAACAACACGCTGCCGGAAACGATGCTCGGTGGCTTCGAAGTTGCCCTATCCATCAGCATGCAGGAAATTCTGATCCAACCGGTTTCCCTGCTGGTTCAGGAAGGCTCCACCAACGGCTTTGATGTTTCCCTGGCAGAAGCGCCTGCGAGTCCGCTGACGGTATTCGTTGCCCGATTTTCCGGAGACAGCAACCTGGTGTTGAATACTTCATCGAACCTGACCTTTGACGCACTGAATTACGCCGTACCGCAGCGGGTAATCGTGGCCGCTTTACCGGACCCGGATCAACTGAATGGCACGGCCGTGTTTCGTTGTTCTGCCTTGAATCTGACCGCGGTCGACCTGAGCGTAACCGAGGTGGATACGACACCTGATCCGATACTCACCACGGCGGTCAACGCGTCAGCCTGGGGTCGAATCGAGCCGGCAATGGGTCGCTTCCCGCAAGGGACGATCCTGGAGTTGACCGCTGTGCCCAGTAACTATTACGGCTTTAGCGGGTGGAGTGGCGATTTGAGTGGTACAACCAATCCGGTTGAGGTGCTCATGGATGCGGATCATCACATCGAAGCCACATTCGTAGCATTAAGTACGACGAATCATCCCACCCCGCTCTGGTGGCTGGCCGAACAGGGGATTACAAATGAATTTGAACAAGCGGTAGGGCAACTTGGCGTCAACGGGCTGCCGCTTTGGGAATCCTATATCGCGGGTCTCGACTCCAACGATCCTGACCAACGCCTCGAAATCCATCTATCCCTGGTCCCACAAAGCCTGGATCCCTGTGTCATCTCCTGGGCAACGGTGAGTGGTCGGGTTTATTCCATCTCATGGACGCCGGATCTTCATCAGCCTTTCACGGAAATTCCCAATGCCCAGGCCATGCCATGGACCGTAAATAGTTGGACGGACACCGTCCATAGTGTTAAATTGTATGGAGCTTACCAGATAGGCGTGCGACTAGAGGACCCGTAAATCGTCCGGCTATCTACCGAACATTTTGAGCTAAAGGATTAATTCATGTCAATATTTTTAAACGACAGAGGCACCGGACAGATGAAACCTTTGATTACCTTGATAATCATACTATGCGCTTCATGGGCAGGTCTTTCCCGGGCGCAGACGCTTGCGGCGACGGCGGCCAGCACGGGTGCGGTCACCGAACTCAACCTTATCGTAGATGCAACCTCTCAAAAGGCATACATCTTGATGGCGGGGCCGAGCGATCGATGGTTCGCCTGGGGGTTTGGTGGGACCACAATGGCCAATACCTACGCCATTGTCGTGGACGGCACCGGGCAGGTGCTTGAACGAATGCTGGGCAACCACAACTCCGGAAGCGTATTGAGCCCTTCGTTTACCCTAACGTCACAAAACACGTTTAATGGTCGCAGATACCTGGCTTTGGAGCGCCCGCTGGCTGCGGCGAGTGGCAACCATTTCACGTTCACCACCCAGACCGGAACCCTGAACACCATCTGGGGAGTGGGTAGCACAAGTACCTTCACAAAGCATCCCAACGGTGGAAAGGACAGCGTTCAACTGAGTAAAGAGGCTATCGTTCAGCCAAAAATTGAATCTATGCGAACTCAGACCGGTTCCCTCAACATGACCATTAAAGATCTCACCGTCGCCATCACCAACCATGTCGAGTTTACCTCCAGCCTCACTTCCGGGAGCTGGAGCAACCTCATGGATCTTGTGCATATTCCCTTGCTGGATTCGAACCCGACCTACAACACCAACATGGTCGTCTCCGTGCAAAATTTCACGAATGGATTCATCCGGATTCGACACTGATCATCTACGATCGTTTACACCAGAGTTGGTAGCTCCGCGGGGAAGGGGGGCCCACGGACCAGTGGTCCGTGCTACGGCCAGCAGTAAAATACTTACACATCCCTCATAAGGTTGGAGCAGGCACCGGTCAACACACTGGGTGATGACCCGATTTACGAAGCGAGCGTTAGTTTTTGTTAGTGTTTCAGTCGTATTGCTGCTGGCGTGGATGCAGCATGAGCGGCTGCAGCTGGGCCGGCCGGCGACGATATCCGGCTGGGCTTTACTGGCCTGTGTGCTCTTTCTTGCGGGATATAATCGGCGGAAGAAAAAACCGCATGCGCCGGGCAGCTCGCGGCATTGGTTTCTGCTGCATCTGATCATCGGCTGGTTTTCGCTCTTCCTTTTTTGCTGTCACATCGGCTTCCGGATCCCGAACGGGCCGCTCGAGCAAATGCTGGCCCTGGTCTTCGTCGGCATCTGCTTGAGCGGGGTGATCGGCTGGCGCATCTCGCGGAGCTTTCCCAAGCGCTTGCGTGAACGAAACGTCGAAGTGCCCTTTGAAGCAATCCCGGACATGCGGGTTGCCCTCCTCCAGGAAGCGGATGCCTGTGCACTCGATTCCATCGCCCACGGATCGCGCGCGGTACTCGAACAGTACGATCGGTACCTGAGGCCGTTTCTGCTGCACAAGGTTTCGACCTGGGACCAGATCTTCGGGCGGACGCATGATCGGGATACGCGACTGAAGCAGGCCCTGCAGACGAGCCTCGGGATGAGTGCGCCTCTGCAGGAACAGATGGGAACCCTCATCCGCATGATCGAAACCAAAGATACCCTGGATTTCCATCAAGCGCATCAGGGTCTGATCAAGCGCTGGCTGTTTGTGCACATCCCGCTTTCGTTTTTACTCCTGCTCCTCATCTTCGTGCACGTCGTGTGCATCTACGCCTTCGGAGGCGAGGGGTGAAGGGGTTTAATCAACAGGCCTATCAACGACCGGACGAGTGTTACCGACCCGATACCACCTGCGCGAGTTGCCAGCCGGTTTTACAACGGGGACCGGACGCAAAGCTGGGTCGTTGGATGTGTACGCGCATCCCCGCAGAGGGCGGCGCGTGTGCGCAAGGACCTGGACCGCATGGGACGTGCCCGTGCGTGCGCGCACACCCACCGATTGATGGTCTTCGGCGACAGCGTGGACGTTGGATCGGCCTGACCTTCGTCCTTCCCCTCGTCGTGCTCCTCGCCACCTGGTTCAGCACGGCGCGGGAAACCCTGATCAGTCCCGGTCCCCTCCTCGGCGCGCATCAAG
>JBLIND010000376.1:0-6236 GCA_047639095.1 Candidatus Omnitrophota bacterium
GCTCTCCGGGATATTCGGGCAGCCGTTTCTGATCGTCCTCGGCGTCTTCATCTGGATGGCCGGGGAAGGGGAGCGGCGATATGTGGTAGCGGAGTCCACCCGGAAGGCCCCAAGCATGACGCCGCCTATGCCGGGAAATATTATCGTGCCCGAAATCATCTACCCGGAAGACCCTCGCTACATCCGACGTTGAGCGACCGTTCCGAGCATCGGAACACCGTAGAAAATGCGTTCCGATCATCGGAAAATACGGCCGGATTGTTCCGATCATCGGAAGCGTTTTGGCCCCGTTTTCCGATCATCGGGAACCTGAACTTTTTTCCTCCTTTGCACTTGCAATGAGGAAGTCTCTGGCTATCTTCACGACCTTCCCCTAGGGGACATAGCTCAATTGGTTAGAGCGCCGGCCTGTCACGCCGGAGGTTGCGGGTTCAAGTCCCGTTGTTCCCGCCATTCTTTTACTCTCGTTCCATGATGCGTTTCTGGGGGGACGATTGTCGCTTGGGATTGGGAGCATTTTGTCATTTTGGTATAGGTCTTATGGGCCCTACAGGAATTATGCTTTCTCTATGGCTCGCGCGTGACGCGATAGAGCAGCATTTCGCCTGTCGATTGATCGATCGACTCCATCCAAGGGCCGTTGGCCGTGACTGTAGTGGCGCTGTTGGTAAATCCGTTGGGCGAGGTGGCGGTTTCGAGGCGATAGTTTTGGCCTTCGACGCAGGGCCACACCAGGCGTCGTTGACCGGGGGTAAAATCGGTCATCTCGAGGGTAAACGTGTCGAGTATCGTACCATCCCAGAATTGACGGGCACGGGCATAGGCGAGCTGCCCGATCTGTGAGCCGATGATCCGGCCGGGACCATCATCTACCGCCACATGAATCCCCCCGTAGAGGCGAGAAATGCCCGCTTCATCGGCTGCATCGTAATAGGTAGCCCACTGCAGCGTAACATTCGTACTGGGCCCCAACTCGAATTCGAGACTGTTCGTGGCCACGGTGTGCGTTCCGAGGCCATCGGGGAAATAAGCCGAACCCGTAAACGCGGTCATGACTTCGGCTGCAGCCCGGCTGAAACAACTGTGACCGGATACGTAGCCGGCGAACGCGGGTGTGACGAAGGTGTTTCGTTGGTACGGTTGCCAGGTCGTGGCCAAAATCCATTCGGTCCCGCTGTATTCGTTGGTTGAGAATTGGGGTTCGCCCGGCCAGGTATACACCGCGATTTTGCCCCTATGCGCGCTGAGGTGGGCATGTCGCTCGCCAGGCGCGGATGAGGCAATCGTGATTTCCTCGACCAGATTCGTTTCCAGGGGCAGGCCATTCGGGTGATACGAAGGACGGCCGGTGTCCGTGGATTGCCCCAGGGCGCCCATGTAGCGAATACTGGAGATTGGCCGAATATAATCGTAGTGGCTCTTCGCGCCCCAGGCGGCGATGGCGCCATCGTGAACGGCTCCGTTCAGGGCCATATACCCTTTTATATCCCATTCCAAATCGTTCATAACGGGTCCTTCACCACCGATGCGCTTGATCAGGTTCGTGTGATCGCTGACTTCGTTGAACAGGACATTCCAATGACCTGGAGGCGTTTCTGAAAGGGGGCCATCGGCCCAGAATTCGGCAATCACCCGGCCGTAATCGGCATGGTTGACGAAATGCGGTGCGTACGGTTGTCCGGTGGCGGGATTTTGTAGATACCCATGCCCATCGTTCGTTCCCAGGGTGTTATTTCCTTTGGAGCGGGGCGAAATATCCAGGAACGCGTTGGCATCTGGATCAAGAAGGCGGCTGAAGCGCAGCACGGCCAGGTTGTTCTCCTTGAAGGTGGGCGAATCGATTTCCGGTGGGGCTCCGGGATCGAAATAGACCTCGCCCGTACTGAGCGGCGTCATGGCGAAAGGGGTTACACCGCCCCAGTGTGGGCCAACAAAAGTTTGGACCTGTTTGGCCTCCAAGCCGTTTTGCGTAATCCGCTTGTCGAAGGCGAGCGGTTGCCATCGATTGGGGTTGTTGACATCGGAAAGCTTGTACGGTTCCGGTAAAATCATGGGATCATTTACGGGGGTATAGCCGCTTGAATCCTCGTAGTTAAACTCCTCATTGGATCCATCGCTGGATCCGTAGGTAAGGATGCTCTGGGCCACCCGGTTGCCCAGCGCCGCAGGTGTCGCCCCGGTCAGGTTTGTGAAGGTGTGATCATACCCGAGGTTGGTCATCTGGACTTCCAGCAGAGAAATCGTTGTATCTGGATCCACCGCAAGACTGTAGCGCTGCACCAGAACGCGAAATGCCGCGTAGCTGATGGCTTCGGCTCGGGCTACTTCGACCTCACCGGTGGTGATTCCGGTCTCGTTATGCAGATACCCCACCGCGTTTGTGGTATACGCCGCCCACGCGTCGTACATGGCAACGGAGGTGTGAAAGAGGTTGCGCGCATGCACGGTCGGGGCGGGAAAATCGATTCGGATCGCATCGAGGAGCTGCTCATTCCAGATTCGAGCAACGGACTGGCCATATGTTCTGGGCAGCAGCACGAGAAGCAACGCGAAATAGAAGAAGGTTTTTAATGAAGCAGGCATAAATGGAATTACACCCGGAATAGGCTTAAAGGTGCAACCAAAAAACGTTCTCGAACCTGCACGCGCACGTTCAAGCATTCCGGCCAGGGCTTCAGTTTCGTATAGCCCATCGCACGGGGTTCCGCTAAGGTAGCTATATGAAAAAATACCTGATCCCGATTTTTTTCGCTGCGGGCATGTTGACCAGCTCACTCTTTTCCCAAAATGAAATGCCCTTCGGCCCGGATTGGAAATCCCTGGATGGACTGTCGACCGGAAAATGGTGGGAGAAGACGGGAGGCAAGGCCAAGCAGAAAAAGAAGAAGCCCTTTATCAACCTCGATGTTCCGCGTGATCAGGTGGTGGGCTTTGCCGTTTACACGCACCAGGACGGGGTGCTGAAATTAACCGCTCAGCTCTTCCCGCTCAAACCGGGTGAACCGCGGGAGGCGCGACTTGAGTTCAACCGCAACGGAAGTTGGGAGCCTGCGGCGAAAACAGAAGTTATTGAATTGGGTTGGAGCGCACATTTTCGGATCAACAACTGGGATAACACGAAAAGCGTGCCCTACCGCGTGTTGCATGGCGAAACCGCCTCCTTTGAAGGGCTCATCCGCAAAGATCCCATCGATAAAGAGGTGATCGTAGTGGGAAATCTCTCCTGTAACTCCAGCCGCACGCCGGGCGAGCGACCGGTGATGCTCAAGAACCTGATTGCTCAGGATCCCGATTTATTGTTTTTCGCCGGTGACCAGACCTATCACCATACCGAACACACCGCGGGCTGGCTTCAGTTCGGCTTGCAGTTTCGTGATGTGATGAAGGACCGTCCCACGATAACGATTCCGGATGATCACGATGTCGGGCAGGCGAACCTCTGGGGGGAGGGGGGGATAAAAGCAACAAATTCAGCAGGCCCTTCGGGTGGTTACTTCTACCCACCGGCCTATGTGAATATGGTCCAGCGCCAGCAGACCTGGCATCTCCCCGATGCAGTGGACCCCGCTCCGATAAAAAATGGCATTACGGTGTACTTCACGAAGTTGATTGTGGGTGGCATCGATTGTGCGATCGTCGAAGATCGCAAATTCAAGAGTGGACCCCAGGGTAAAATCCCCAAAATGGGGCCGCGACCTGACCACATAAACGATCCGAAATATGATCGTCCTTCCGTGGATGTTCAGGGCCTACAATTGATGGGTGATCGGCAGATTAAATTCATGCACGACTGGTCGCAGGACTGGACGGGAGCGGAAATGAAAACCGTGCTGAGTCAGACCGCCTTTTGTGGTGCGGTGCATATTCATGGATCACCAAACAATCGTCTGTTGGCTGACTTGGACTCCAATGCCTGGCCCCAGACGGGTCGCAATACCGCACTCCGCGAAATTCGGCGTGCCTGGGCAACGCATCTGTGCGGCGACCAACACCTGGCCGTCGTTGTGAAGCATGGCATCGATGCACCCGGCGATGGTCCGTATGGCTTTACCAGTCCGGCCCTCGTAAACACCATCTACGGGCGCTGGTGGCATCCGGAAGATGAGAAGCCCGGCCCGCATGCGGTCGCAGGAAGCAGCTTGCCTTGGACCGGCGATTACCTCGATGGCTTGGGTAATCATATCCGGATGATTGCCTACGCGAATCCTCCAAACCGAAGCGATGAAAAGCAGCGCGCGGATGGTTATGGAATCGTTCGGTATAACAAGGCCGCTCAGACCGTTACCTTTGAGTGCTGGCCGCGTTTTTGTGATTTGGCCGATGGCGACCAAGCGCAGTTCCCGGGCTGGCCGATCACCTTTAAGACGTCGGATAACGACGGGCGCAAGGTTGTGGGAATGCTGCCGGCGTTGAAGCAGGCCGGGGTG
The DNA here is from genome assembly GCA_047639095.1 of Candidatus Omnitrophota bacterium. Classification (GTDB taxonomy): domain Bacteria; phylum Verrucomicrobiota; class Kiritimatiellia; order SS1-B-03-39; family UBA6053; genus JAPYUI01. The sequence continues at coordinate 4,428 of JBLIND010000376.1, forward strand.
GTCCAGATCGTGAGCGATGCGACAGATGAGATTCTGTATACGGTTCGCGAACAAGCCGGGTTCAAGCCGCCGGTTTACGCGAAAGGCAGCTACACCGTAAAATTTGGAGCAGACAAGCCAACCAAGGTCCTGCTGAAAAATGCTATTGTCGAATAAGACGTTAGAGCTAGCTAATGGAGGCGACCCTTTATTGTAATCGTTGCGGAAGATCTGGTGCGTTGGAGCTGAACGACCGCGTTTTCTGTGTAGATTGCTACTTCATGTGCAACTCCTGCTGCCATGAATTTGAAGGGGAGGACCCTTTAATGGCCGATCACGCTCGTGAAAGTTGTTGACGTGCTTTGCGCAGGCTCAACGATGCTTTTCACGATCTCCCGCGTCCTGGTTCGGCCGATCCTTTTCAGGGTCCTTCACCTGCTCGAGCACGGCAAGTATCTCGTGACGGATGAGTACTCCCGCAGGCCCGTTCACGTAGACATGCACACTGAGATCGCCAATTTTGATCGGCTCTCGCGAATCATTTCCGCGGGCTTGTCCTTTGAAGACGTAAACGTTTAAGCGGACTCCCGTCTTCGGATCGTAAATATATTCAACCTCTCTGCCGCGACCGGCCCCGGGCTAGGATGGCTTTCTACCCAATAAGACATGGCTAAATGTGAGCGAGTAGAATGCAGGATTTAGGAAGGTGCCTGCCGGCCGCGCCTTCTTCCTGCTCGATGTGCTTGATAAGATGCATCTCAGAGGAGAACGTCGCTAAGTGCGGAAATGTCTCCGTCAACTCCTCCAGTCGTTTGAACACCAGGGATCGGGGCAGGCGGACTTCGACGGCGACGGCGTGGGCAATGGCGACGAAGGTGTGGCCGGCACCGACTTCACGGATGGCGCGGCGTACTTTAAAATCACATCCATCACTCGTCCGACTCCTGCGGTGATCACTTTTCCCTCCGCAACCGGCCGGGTCTACGCGGTGGAATATACCGAGAATATGGTAGGCGCCCGCAGACCTGGACGGCGTTTACCAACGACGTTCCGGGCACCGGTAGTCCGATCCAGATTGTTGATGCATCTAGCGGTTACGAACCGGTGCTTCCGCGTGCGTGTAGAGGTCGCTCCGACTCCCTGAGGGTAGCGCGGAGTTGCCCTCCGTGGCTTATTAAAAACGGAGTGCAACTCAGCTCTACGTTTTTACTGCGTGCGGGTAGAAGTTGCTCCGGCTCCCTGACCGTAGCCCGGAGTTGCAAACTGTGTAATAGCCGAAATACGACAACAAAATTTGGCGGTCGGGGAGAGGCACAGGATATTCATCTGCGTTAAATCGCGATGGATGATGCCTTCGCCGCGAAGTTCATGTGCAAAGGCCAATTCGGCACAGATCTGTAGCGCAAAGGATTTAAGCGAATCCTCGTTCCGATCGGGACTATGGAATACACGATCTCACCCATCACTAACGTCGCATAATATATGTTATGTTAAGTTGCGTGTGGAGATTTCCTTTTAAAACCATGTTTAGGGATTGGGAAGCCTCAACAACAGCTAGTAAACCCGGTTCAGCTCGCGAGCAGCTTTTCGTACAGTGAGATGTAGGCCTGGGCGGTCGTTTTCCAGCTGAAATCCTTTTTCATGCCGGTCTTCCGAACCTTGTTCAGATTCACCGGCTGGGCGTAAAGATCCATCGCACGCTGTATCGCGAGATCCAAAGCCTTGGCCGTATACGCAATCATCTTAAACCCGGTTCCGCCGGGCAAGGACAGATCGATGATGGTATCTGAAAGACCACCCGTATCGTTTACAATGGGTATCGTCCCATAT
>JBLIND010000377.1:0-6235 GCA_047639095.1 Candidatus Omnitrophota bacterium
CATCCTCACCGTCCCCCTCGCGCACCTGCTGATGCTCTATCGCCTCCGCAATCGCGTGAAGGCATGGCACCCGGCGTACGCCTTCCTCAGCGGCATGTCCTTTATGGTCAGCGGCGTCTTTGCCCTGCTCTATCTCCCCTTCACCCCGATCGCCGCTCTCGGCCTCATGTACTTCGGCGCCGGCCTGATCCCGCTCACACCGTTGATCAGCGTGTTCACCGGTATTGGCCTGCTGCGCATCATCAAAAAGGCCGGTATCCCCCGGGCGAAAACCTGGGTCGTTTCCGGCATGGCGACCGCATGCCTGGCCATGGCCGTGGTCCAGGGGCCCCAACTCCTCACCCGTTACGGACTCAGTCTTGCGGGTAGTTCAAACAACGAAAAAGCCCAACGCGGCATCCGTTTCCTGCGCCAATGGGGAAATAAAAAGGCCATGCTGCACGCCTGCTACTGGCAGGGAGGCGAATTCGATATGGATTGGAGCCTCTGGGATTCCGTCAGCACGGCTGATGCACGTACCATCTTCTACCGGGTCACCGGTGAACCGTTCAACCGCTTCGATGCACCCGTCGAGCAGGAGAGCCTGACCTTCCGGTCCCGCAGCAACTGGGACTGGGACCAGGGACGGGAAGTCGTGGGTCAACGCGTCCAGGACCTCGCCCTCGACGCTTCGCGGATGGATGGACGACTCTACGCAGATGCGGGCCTGGGCTACATCGAATGGACCATGCTGTTTAAGAACACCGGCCTTACCCAGAAGGAAGCGCGCGCACAAATTGCCCTGCCCGAAGGCGGCATGATATCGCGGCTCACCCTTTGGGTGAACGGCGAACCACGCGAAGCGGCATTTGCAGGAAAATCCCAGGTGCGCAAAGCGTATCAGGAAATCGCCATTCGCCAACGGCGCGATCCGGTGCTGGTCACCAGCTCCGGCACCGATCGCGTACTCATGCAATGTTTTCCCGTACCCGTTGAAGGCGAAATGAAAATCCGCATGGGCATGACCTTTCCCCTCCACATGACCGAAGCGAGCGAGGGTCGCTTTCGTCTCCCCCGGATCATAGAGGAGAACTTCGAGATCGACCAAACCCTCGAGCATCATGTCTGGATCGAATCCGACCGGGACGTCATGGTGAAAGGCCGACCCATTGAATCATCCGGAAAACCCACCCCGCGCTTCAAGGCGGCGCTGACCACTGAAGATCTGAATCATCCGAAGCTGGCGATTCACGCGGTCCGCAACCCGGAGGTCAATCAGGTCTGGTGCGAAGACCCTTTTGAAAAAGGCCGCTGGATCACCGGCGCGATCAGCGCGACCGCGACCTCGACCTCGAACCTGGCATCGAACTGGCTGGTAGTCATCGATGGGTCGAAAGCCATGCGGGCCTACCAGGCGGATATTTATGCCGCCCTGCAGGCTTCCACCAACCGGATCACTGGCATCATCCTCGCCACGGATAAACCGCAACGCATGAGCCTGGAGGAATTCGGCCAGGTGAACTTCAAGCGAAACGGCGGCGAGGACAACTTGCCCGGACTGATCCAGGCCTTTGATGCCAGCCTCGAAGAGCCGGTTAAGGTCCTGTGGATCCACGGCATTCAGGCCATGCGACTCTCGGACATGCAGCCGCTGGAACAGACCTGGGGCTTTAAGCCCAACCTGGCGGAGATCTACACCTACGGCGTGGCCGACGGACCCAACGTCGTGCTGCGCGACATGGAGGGCAAACTCAAGATCACACACGTCCCAAGCTTTGGCGACATCACGTCCGACCTCTTGAACGGCCTGGAGCCGGGACGGGTCCTGAGCCTGCAAACGACGAGTACCCATACCCCGCCTACGGCGGGCGAAACGACCAACGGGCACCTCGCCCGCATGTGGGCCTTCGGCGAAGTCAACCGCATCCTCACCGCCCCCGGACGCAAGTGGGGCAGCGCGGTCACCGTCGCATCGACCTATCAACTGGTGACCGCGGTCTCGGGTGCAGTCGTGTTGGAAACGGATGCGCAGTACAAACAAAACGGGCTCGACCCGGCGGATCCGGCGAGCGTGCCCACCATCCCCGAGCCGGAGACCTGGCTGCTCTTCGGCCTGCTGGCCCTTGGTTGCGGTGGTTCCGCCCTGCGCAAATGGAGGGCGCAACGTGTCGCTTAGAGCCCAGCATCTCAGCCTCCTCGCGGGCCTCCTGATGGTGTTTGCACCGCTCGCGGGTTGGTACGTGGGATTGGTACAGGACCTCAACACCCTCGTCCCGCTTGGCTGCCTGGCTCTCTTTGCGGCACGGGCCTATCGCCGGCAGCCGGGGCATGCCGTGTTTGCAGACCGTCGAATTCTGGTTCCGATTACCGGCCTCTGGCTATTTGGTGCCCTGCAGGCGCGCTTGCCCCCCATCGCACAGGCGGTCCTCTTCGCCTGTATTCTCGCCAGCATGCTCAGCCTGATCACCAGCCGGCGCTGGATGCATCCGGGCCTGCTCGGACTCGGCCTGCTTTCCCTGCCCCTGATTCCCAACGTACAATTTTTCTTTGGCTACCCCTTGCGGCGACTCGTCGCGGAGCTGGCGACACCCCTGCTCTGGCTGAGCGGCATCCCGGCCCAGGTACAAGGCACCAGCATCGCCTGCGGCAATCACCTGGTGGTGGTTGATGCCCCCTGCAGCGGCATTAAAATGATGTGGGTGTGCGCCGTTCTCGTTTGTGTCTTCAGCTGTCGACATGGCTTCACCTGGCTGCGCATGCTGCACGCCAGTCTGCTGGCGTTCGTCCTCATGCTCGCGGCCAATGTCTTGCGCGCATCCTCCCTCTTCATGCTGGAAAGCGGCTTGTTCCCGGGCGAGGCCTGGATGCACGAAGCGGTCGGCCTCGTGGTCTTCGCCACCTTTTCCAGCCTGCTCGCCTGGCGCCTGTCCCGATTGGGTAGCCATAAACCGCCGGCGATTCCTGCCCGCCCGGTTCGCCACCTGCACAGCTGGATCGGCGTGGGTTTGTTCGCCGGCGGCGTAAGTTTTTCTCTCGCGCAAAACGTGATGCACGCCGATCCAACAACCATCAAAGCACATCTCAACCTGCCCGCCCTGCCCGATCACTTTGAGGGGCGCTCACTGACCAGTCGCCCGCTGGTTGGCGATGAGCTGGAGATCAGTGGAGCCTTTCCCGGACGCATCGCCCGATTCAACGATGGTACAAACGAAATCATCATCAAGCAGGTCGTGCGCGCAACCCGCAAGCTGCACATGGCGGAGGTGTGCTTCAAGAGCTGGGGATACGCCCTGGAACATCAGCCCATGGCGGTGGACGCCGAGGGTCAGGTCTGGACCACCTTTACCGCAGAAAAAAACGGTCGACGACTCCGGGTACGCGAATGTGTAAAAGGGCCGGAGGGCCAACATTGGCCGGATGTATCCGCATGGTACTGGTCGGCGCTCGCCCATCCGGATGCCGGACCGTGGAACGCGTGGATCGTCGCAGAGCGCCTCTGAGATAGCAGAGCGCCTCTGAGATAGCAGAGCGCCTTGAACTTTAAAACCAGGGCGGTTCCGGACCCGTATTCCGCAGCACCGCATGTCCATTCCAGATCCGCATCGCATCCGCTTCTACCGTATTAAAAAAGAACACGCTGTAATGCTTGGTCCGGCGAATCTCCCGAATCTCTTGCGGGTGAAACATCCGCTGCGTCTCCGCCTCCATCCCGCTCCGCACCGCCAGCGCGAGGCCGGGTCGCGGACGCAGCATGCGACTCACCTGGGTCGCACGAAACTTGCTGTTAAAGCGGGGATACACGTCATACACCCCGTTGCCAAATAGCCGGGCACTCAACCATCGGTCCGCAGTCAGAAACTCGATGTGATCACTTCGCATCCAGGTGTTGATCGTCGCGATCTCCTCATCACTCGTCGGACGCATACGCCCGGCATAGGCATGCACAAACACTTCACTGATGCCCCAGGAGCCATCCGCTTCAGCACCTTCACGGCAGACGAACTTAAGATGCGTCGCCTTCTGCATCGTTGGCGGCACGCATTCCATCACCCCGAAGAACCCTTTCACATAGACCTGGTTCTCAATCGTGTACGCCACATTAAACCGGGCATCCGTTTCATACAGCAACTGCCAGTCGACCTGATTCGTCGAAGTGTAAATCGCAATGCTATCGGGCAAGGTGTGTTGGTAGGGTCCTTTGCCGAGCAGCCAGATGCGTCCCGGCACTATTTCCTCCTCCAGGGCCAGGATGAAATGTTCACCCGCCTGCCCGGTTTGCTCGCTCGCGTACTGGCGATCATTCAGCACCACAAGGGCCTCGCCGGCAGCCGTCTGCGCGGTGAAGGGAACGTGTACATACTCCGGTGCCGTAATCCTGAGGTCGCGGAAGAAACACACCGCGCTGGCTTCCGTCCGCTGGCTGGACACGCCAATCGCGTGAAGCGTTTGACGCATGCGATCGCGATCACCTGCTGCACTCGCGAACACCTGTGGCTGTGCGAGTTCGGCACTTTGCGCTTTGTCCTGTCGGCGCTCATCGTAGGTCGAAACAAAATCGATGCGATTCGTCGCCGACCAACCATAGGTCTGACCGTAGTGACCAAAAATATAACCGCCCGCCATGTTCACGGTTTTCGCGCCGATCGCATGGGCGGCCTGCACGACCACCCGCCGCTCCTTCAGCGCGTCACGTTTCAACACACGCCCGCCCTGCCAGGCCACGGCACACTCGGTCACATTCAGCGCCAACCAGGCCAGAAGCACATAGCGGGCAAAGGCGAGGTTCATCATCGGCACCGCGAGGAGCAAAAGGGTCAGCATCGTCCAGAACGTAATCAGGTACCGCGTCGCACCTTCCGAAGCCAGCGGGTGAGGCAGGTACAGGGCCAGAAAGATGATGAGAAAAACCAGGGGCGCGAGAACCGGCCAGAAGCGCCCGGACTTGAAAATGCTGTATCCGGCGGTGAGAAAGGCCACGCCCCAGACGACAATGCGCAGGACAATGTAAACCGGATGGTAGCTGCCCACGCCAAAGGCGAGCTGACCCAGGTGACGCTCGGTTAAACCGGCAAAATTCGATGCGATCAGCTCGCCGGTGATCTTCATTTCGGCCACATGTGCGCCGGTTGTCGTATGCCACTCCAGGATCACGGGTAAAACCCCCACGATGAAGGCCACCCCACCCGCCACGGACGCAAGCCAATAGCGCAGCGCCCACTTTTCCCGATGCATGAAGCGGACGAGGAAGACCAGGCAGAACGCGAGATACACGCCCGACTGAAAATTGGTCCACAGGGCAAGTCCGGCCGCCAGGCCAAGCAGCAGGATATGCATCAGCTGTTTGCTGTAGCGCATTTTAAAATGATCGAGCCGCACCGCCAGCCAGGCACAGAGCGTACCGAACATAAAGCAGGCGGGATAACCGCCATAGGTGTTGATGGTGTACCAGGTCACCGTCCACCCGGGAATCGCGATGACCCAGGCTGCGGCCAGCCCCGCCCGGGGATGAATCAGATCACGAAACAGAAAATAGGTGAACAGGATCCATCCCGCGGTAAAGGCGATCGGAGAAAGTGCCAGTGCGGTGAGGTTTGCGCCGAACAGCTGGACGAAAAAGGCCGCGCCATAGGCCTCCAGGGCGCCCATGTAATTCTGCCCGTAAAAAAACAGCGGGCGGGCACCCTTCAGGATATCCAGCGCCATCAAGCCTACCGTGGTCGAATCAAAATTCCCTCGAAAGGTCAGGAACGCGGCCACGATCCGAAAAATCACACCCGTGGTCAGACAGAGTGCCAGATGTTTCCAGGGGATCTTTTCACTGCTTTCCATTGTATGCACTCTGCAAGGATTCAATTGGACAATTCAAGGATCGGGTTTTTTATTTTTCTTGTACCGCGTCCATGGGATACGCATATTGCCCAACCGATTATGCATTTTGTCCTGTCATTCGAATTTGAGCCCGATCTCCCGGAACGCCACGAGGCACTCCTCACCGAACTGGAAACCTGTTTCAGCGAATACGAATCCATTCGTGCGCTCGGCGACACCTACGTGGTCCAGGTCATGGGCTACGGCGTCTATGAACATGTGCAGCGTCAGCTGCTCGAAAAGGCCCGGGCCGTAGAAGGTGTGAAAGTGCGTTTCCTCATGAGTCCCCTCATCAACCGCGGGCTCTACCATGGTCGCATGAGTGAAGAGGCCGCATTGAAAATCAACAAGCTGACCGACTGAGCCATGGATCTCCCCGCCGCTGACG
>JBLIND010000378.1:0-6224 GCA_047639095.1 Candidatus Omnitrophota bacterium
GTAAAGGAGTCGGGTAAAGGAGTCGGGTCGGAGACCCAAGCTAGGTCAGGCAGGCGATCGGCGAGGCCGAGCGTTGGGGTCCCTGGGTGACGAGCGCCGGGTCAACGGGCTCATATAGACGCTTGTGGTCGGAAACACCGGCAAAGCGGTAGGCACCGGTACGATGCCGAGGATTCTGATAATCACTTCCATCCTCCGGGAGGGTATGATTGTAGAACATCTCGTACTGCTCGAAGGTCAGTGCTTCGCGCGCAGCCAACATCTCCTGATGCTTGCGCGTGTTCAACACCTCGCGGTAGCCGGGCTGCACGGTGCCACCAAAAAAGCTACCCATGCAACCGGAGCCGTAGCTGAACAGTCCCACGTTTTCGTTCGAGAGGTCGTTTTCGCAGTTTTCCAGCATCGAGAGCAGGCCGATGTACAAGGACGCAGTGTAGCAGTTGCCAACCAGGCGATTGTACTTCAGGCCGTCGTCGATCTGGGCCGCCTGTTGCTCGGCGCTGAAGCCGGGTGCCACGTGGCGGGCCAGGTGGCGATGCGCCTTTTCGGCCATGCGGGTAAAGGGGAGGTGATAACAAAAGCGACTGAACTCCTCAAACGCGAGGCCCCCTTCTTCGCGATAGGCATTCCAGGATTCCAACAAGGCATTCATGTACACCTTGATCGAATATTTCCCATCGACGACCGCTTCGCTCATGTAATTCGGTCGCCAGAAATCCATGACGTCTTCGGTGTATGCGCCGTAGGCGGGATGAATTTCCACCAGGCGAGGATTGGCACTCACCACCATGGCGATCGCCCCTGCGCCCTGTGTCGGTTCACCCGCGGAGCCGAAGCCATACCGGGCAACATCGGATGCGACGATCAAGGCTTTGCGCGAAGGCTTCAGCGCGACCGATGCCAGGGCCATCTGCAAGGCAGCGGTGCTGCTGCAGCAGGCCTGCTTGACCTCGAAGGTTCGGCAGCGCGAAGGCAGCCCGAGTAAACTGTGCACGTAAATCCCGGCGGCTTTGGACTGATCAATCCCGGATTCCGTCGCGAAGATCAGGGTGTCGATCTGGGATCGATCGACCCCGACCAGCGCCTCGAGGGCGGCATTGGTGCCCATGGTCACCACGTCTTCATCCGGAGCGGGAACCGCCATGCGCTCCTGTCCAATACCCTTCACGTACTTGTCGTGCGACGTGTTTCGTCGCTCGGCAAGCAGCGCCAGGTCGAGGTAATACCCCGGAGTATATATACTTAAACTATCAATTCCGACACGCATGTGTCCCACCGTAATTAGTTGGTTCTCAGATACTTGAACCGATTATCAACGCACTTTAGCACGCTTTACTTTGTGATGCAAAGTAAGATATTAAAAAAAACCTTAGACTTATATGCAACATCAAATGTGCAGGGATTCGCCGAGTCCGAAGTCGTATCCGGCCGGGGTGGCCTGATGGTGGAGAGCTTCGGCCGCCTGCTTGAGCACACGCTCCAGCACCTGGAGGTAAGACATAAAGCCTTCGCGTCCACGATCTGTAAGGATGGCCCGGGTCTGAGGTCGGGAACCTTTTTCGGTTTTCTTTACGAGGATGACGGCACCGGCCTCTTCCAGCACCTTGAGGTGTCGGTTGAGGTTACCATCGGTCAAGTTACACGATTTCTTCAGGTCGGCAAAAGCTTTGCCGTCATCGTCCTGACAAAGGGCCGAAGTGATTGAAAGGCGTGCAGGCTCGTGGAAGAGCTTCTGCAAAGCCGCATAGGGATTATCATGTTTCATCCGTTACTTTCTGTCTCCACTACAGAGTCATCCCACTTGGAATCCTGTGCCGTCCACCCGGACTGCATCGGTTCGAGAACCTCCAGTTGTGACTCTTTCATATAATGATCAAACGAGGCGTACCTGCGTCGATCCAAGTATAATATCATACCCCCTGCGGTTTCGCCAGCGAAGAAGGTCAAGCCCATCGGCAGGGGGTTACTGAACAGCATCTGGGGCGTCAAGAGGCAGGCCACCCCCGCACCCATATAAAAGACACCAACGGCGCTGATCCAAGGGGGGAGCACATAGCGCGAGGCGAGGTTGGTCAGGCCGAACATGCACATCCACATACCGAAAAGGTAGTGGAAATCCCCGCGCAGGAAGAAGACCAGGGTGAAGAGCGCGCCGACCGCGAGCGGCGGAATCACGTCCAGCATGGGCTTCAATCGCGTAAAATCCCGCATGATCTGACGGTCATGGAGAAACCAGTAAAACATCGCCCACAAATTCATCACGCTGGCGAGCAGGAAGACCACGCCCCATCCGAGGATGTGATACTTGTTACTCGGCGGGTAAAAGGGTGAGGACATGAGAATCGAGGCACCGAGGGCCATGACACCGGTTACGATGCGTACGGGACCCGAAAACCCTTTGAAGCGCTGATTCTCCAGCAGACTGGTTTTCAGCTGCTGTACCGCGCCCAGGGCTTCATAGATATGGCTGACTCTCATATTGCGTTCCTGCGCTGAAACTATACCCTACCGAAGCAGGGGGAATTGCACCAAAAGTGAAGAAACCACCAGCCAGCCGGTATGAAAGCGTTCTCGGGCGCCTCGGCGTTTACGCCCTGATTGCCGTCATGGTCCTGCTCCTCGGCAGCACCCCGGTGTTTCGGGACATCGAAGACCGTATGTAAGACTTTCAGGCCCGCTCCGCGGCTAAGCTGAAACCCTCCAAGGACATCGTCATCATCGCAATCGACAACCGGAGCATGCAGGAGCTCTCCGAAAAGATCAACCGCTACCCCTGCCCCGCGGCATTTACGAATGCGTCATCGACTACTGCAGCCAGGCCAAGGTCATCACGTTCGACCTGCTGCTCAACGAAGCGGAGAACAAGAATGAGTTCAGTATTCAAGACGGGGCCTTCATCGATGCGGTCGCCAAGAGCGAGAACGTCATTTCCGCGATTCACATGCTCACGCAGAATGTGAATGCAGACTCCATCGACCTGCTGAAGCCCTTTGAATACACCAACGACTTCAGCCAGGTTGAACGGCCCCTTTACCGCTCGGCGCTGGCCCCCGATGGTCGCCTGGTTGAAGCCACCAAGGGTGTCGGTTTTGTAAAGGTCACCTACGAGGATTCCGGTGACAGCGTCGAACGCACCTACCGGTTGTTGAACGAAATCGATGGCCACGTCGACCCCTCGCTCGCGCTCGCCACCTGCACGGAATACCTGGGCTTAAACGCTTCGGACATCCGGCTCGACGAAAGAAAAACGTGAACTGCAGTTCGGTGACCGGAAAATTCGCGCTCAGCGCGACGGACCTCTCCGGGGTCGACGTCCTGGAGTATCGCATCGATCGCCAGGCCTTCAAGCCCTACACCGATCCCATTAAACTGACCTTAACGGGCCGACAGCCGTTTGGAATTCCGGGCCAGCGATCACCTGGGAATACGGCCAGCGAGACCCTGTATTTCCAAGGCGTGTCCATCGGCAAGTAAGGCGTCGCGTAGCCAGCGGGGACGGTGTAAAGTCCGTGTTACGCGTGGCCGCTGGCGAAAACGGACGTTCCGATCTTCGGAACCGCCGTGCCTACGAACGCTCGGGCACGCCGTCGAAGAAATCGACGAGGCCGGTCTCCAGCGAGTATTCGGCGCCGACCACAACGAGTTCTTTATGCTCGATGAGCCCTTCCAGGATCTCCGAGCCGTGGCGGAGGGCATTGGCGGAAGCCCGAATGTTGGCCCTACCCGCCTGGGCAATGAGCTCGGCGGGATCTTTACCCAGTCCGGCCGCAACCAGCGGTTCGACGCAGGGACGTATACGGTTCACGATGGACGCGAGGTTGGGCGAGCGATTTTTGTCCGGGCGTTCCAGTTCCTGGATGGTGGCCTGAATGGCGCCGCACATTGTATGACCCAACACGACGACCAAGCGGGTGTGAAAGAGCGAGGCTGCAAATTCGACGCTACCCACCAGCGAAGGCGCAACCACGTTGCCCGCAACGCGGATGACAAACAGATCCCCAACCCCCTGATCGAACACCAGTTCCGCAGGCACGCGTGAGTCGGAACAGCCGAGGATGATGGCAAAGGGTTCCTGACCGGCGACGAGATCGATGCGCTGAATGGGACAGGTGACCACGCTGCGATTGCGCTCATCGGCGACGTAGCGCAGGTTGCCTTCCCTGAGCTGCTTGAGGGCTTCTGTTGCGGGTATCATCGAATCGGTTCTCCTAAGGTGTCAGCTTATTGATCTTTGGTCAGAAAGGCGGGGTCATACCACCAATTTTCCGGCAGCGAAAGGCGTTGATTCAAGGTGCCCAGGGCTTCGGCATTGGACCAGGCATGCATATCGAGCAGCCGCGAACCCGACCAGAGCTCGATGCGATACCCGAGAAAGACCGAGTTGGCAAAACGTGAAATCGGCGCCGTGATGTTGGCGAGTTGGAAGTGTTCTTTTTCCAGAAGGTGGCTGACCTGACCGTTGCTGTAGGCGCCGGAGCGAATGCCGAGTGCGTTGATCATCCCATCTGATGGGCCGGCGACGAAGTAGATTTTCAACTCGGCGGAATCGATCTTCGCATCGTCGATGCCGAAGTGAATGGAGAGGTCCTGAATTTTCTGATCGGCCGCTCCCGGATGGCTGCTTTCGGCGACCAGCAATTCGACCTTGTGCACGCCGGTTTTGGTTTTCTTCGGCGGGGCCGTTTCACCGGGTGTGGGCTGCTCCGAGGGCGTTGGATGTTCACTCACGTATTTGCGATCGGCCAAGCTCAGGCTGCGCAGGCTGAGATTGATCGCCTGCCCCGAGGGCTTGACCAGAATGACCGTGCCGTTGCTGACCGACTTGAACTCGGCTTCGACCGTCCGCCCGAACTGGTCGGTCCAGAGGCGCGCGTAGGCGGATGGGATCAGGATGCTGAGAATGAGGATGATACGGTACATGAAGGCGTTAGAAAAGCCGATTTCCTCAAGGGCTGGCAATGGGAAACGGATGAAATCGAACGGAGCGGTTACATTTCAATTTGGCTGAGCGAAAAGATGGGTGAAAGCATGGCGACGAGCCAGAACACGAGGATCAGGATGCTGAACCCGAAGGACGCCAGGGCCAGGGCGATGGGCTGACCCTGGGTAAAGGAGGGCGAGGAGGTGCGCTTCTGGCGGCGGCATGAAGGAAGAGCGTAGGGGGCAAGGGAGAGGCGAGATCTTTTGGCGGGTACGCCAGGGACCAGGGCGAGGGCCTAGAAGTAGCGGGCCTGGATGCTGAGCTTGTAGCGATCGCCGAGGCGGCGGGAGGCTTCGAGGTTGAAGAAGCGGGTATCTTCATCGAGGTCCTGGATGACGCCAGCGAGGAGTTCGGTGCTTTGTACGTCGTTCAGGGCGAGGCGGGTGCCGAGAAAGAGGTCATCCTCGAAGGCCGTGGGGGCCTGGCGCTCGTCATGCAGAACCTCGGCGATCACGCCGACATCGGCCGCACTGCCGAAGACTCCGACGAAGCTGAATTCGAAGCCGCCGGCCAGGGCGAGGAAGGCATCGAGCTCGGAATCCTGGTAGATGGTTTCCAGCTTCCACAACCAGCCGCCGCGGGTGAACTGCAGGTCGAGCCCGGCTTGGTGAATGATCGGGTAGTACGGCACCAGCTCGACGGCGTGAATGTTCTGGGTCAAGATCGGTTCACGTGAGGTACCGTAAAAATAGCTGAGCCCGAGGTCGAAATCGCCGAGGATCTGCGACCAGCGAATCGCCCCGTCCACGTGCTCGTCCTCGGCCGAAGATTCATACAGCGGATCGGCGGCGTTGACGACCAGGCCCGGACGAAGACGCCCGTCCACCCCGGCGAAGGTCCGCTCGCGGAAACCGGGAAGGACAAAGAGCTCCAAGGTGCCGGCCCGGGGAAACAGCGATAGATGAAGCATGGGCTGACCCAGCTTGTCTTCGCCATCCAGATCTTCGACCCCGTCGGTCTGGTTGATGATGTCCACGAGATGCGCGGACTCGGTCACGCCCCAGAAGACCTTCCCTACCCCGGCTTTCACCTCCCAGGCCTCACGGGTTTTGCGCCAGGTACCCCGACCATTCCGCCGCACCCAGCGGAGTCACAGCTAACCACAGGAGCAGGATCCTTTTTCATCGCGCGTTCTTCAAGCTGCTCTGATCGAAATCGCGTTCGGTGTAGCCATTCGTAAATACGTAATTCGACCAGATGATCTCGGTTTCTTTTCCGGATTGATGATTCACCATGTGCATTT
>JBLIND010000379.1:0-6186 GCA_047639095.1 Candidatus Omnitrophota bacterium
GCATACATCATGGATTCCTTGATCGCCGCGTAGTGGCGGGCCCGCTTGCCTGTTCCCGCGCAAAAGACTAAAATCCCCAGAACAGAAGCCCTATGAAAAGCATCCTCGTAGCCGTAGATTTCTCTGAACTGACTGAGCCCTGTTGTCAATTGGCCGCTCGACTGGCCGACCAGTCAGGAGCCGCGCTTCATCTGCTGCATGTAGCGGCACCTAATCCGGACTTCGTCGGATTTGAAGCGGGTCCGGATGTGGAACGACATAACCGTGCGGAGAGTCTGCGCGATGAACATCGGCAGTTGGAAGGATTGAAGCAAACCCTCCAGGATGAAGGTCGGGACGTTTATATGCATCTCGTTGAAGGCGCCACCGCGGACACCATCCTGGAGCAGGCCGGCAAGCTGCAGGCTCAAATGATCGTGTTGGGTTCGCATGGTCACGGCGCTTTGCACCACACCTTGATGGGTTCGGTGTCCCATGACGTGTTGAAGGACGCCGTGTGCCCGGTCCTGTTCTACCCGGCCGCAAGTCTGAACGCTTAATCGCGGCTATTTGCGTCGGCGCAGCAAGGAAGTCACCTCACGCAGCTCAGGGAATCGCAGGACATATGCGCTCACGCCATAAACGAAAGCGCCCAACCCAATGGTGATCATGACCGCGGCGAATTCCGGAACTTTGGCCACCGAAAGCAGCGACGACATCCGCGTCAGGATCGGATCATAGGCAAGATAGATGGTCACACCCATCAAGCCTGCACCCAGGGCAAAGCGCAAGCCGGCACGCAGGATCTCCCACCAACCGGGATTGCCAAATCGCTTGTGAATGATAACGCCCAGCACGATCGCGTGAAAGGTTTCGGAGAGCACGGTGGCGAAGGCCAGCCCGGCATGCTTGATCTCGTAGGGCCAGGTGATCACAAAGGTCAGGTTCAAGATCAGATTAAGGCAGACGGTGATCAACCCGACCTTCATCGGCGTCTTGGTATCCTGGTGTGCGTAAAAAACCGGGACGAATATTTTCGCAAGGCTGAAGACAATTAAACCAGGTGCATAGAACTGTAACGCGACGGCCGTATACCGGGTCGATTCGGCGGTAAAGTTTTTCCACTGGAAAATCATTCCAACAATCGCCGGGGCCATGATCAGGAGCCCTACCGCCGCGGGAGTCATCATGAAAAGCAGGCTGCGCATGGACTGGTTGATCGTTCCCTGGATTTTCTGCGGCTCGTTCTTGGCGACCTGACCTGCAATCAACGGCAACAAGACCGTGCCCATGGCGGTCGCAAAAATGCCGAGTGGCAGGTAAATCAACCGCTCGCTGAAAAACATGGCAGCAGGTGCATGGGGGCCAATCCAGAACGCCAGCAGTCGGTCAACGATCACGTTCACCTGGGTCACCGCAGCACCCAGCGCCGCAGGCACCATCAAGGTCATCACCTTCATGACTTTACGATCCTTTGGGTCGAACGAAAGGCCGGGCACATACCCATGCCGCACCATGATCGGAATCTGGGCCCCCAGCTGGATAAATCCGGCGATGAAAATACCCCAGGCCACGCCATAGATCTGTTGCTCAGGCTGGGCACCAAAATACGGAGCCAGAAACACGATGGATGCAATCATCACCAGGTTCAGCAGGCAGGGCGTTGCGGCAGGCACGGCAAAGTGGTGGAAGGAGTTCAAGATCCCCATACACAAGGCAACCAGGCAGATGAACACCATGTACGGCAGCATGATGCGCAGGAGATGCAGAATCAGTTCGGTATGCGGACTGAAGCCGTCAATGCGCAGCAAGCCGGTTGCGATCAAGATGCCGAGGAGGGCAATCACGGACAGCGTGAACAGCACGATGGTGAACATTTTTCGCGCGAGCACCCAGGCCGATGCATCCCCTTCCTTCTCCCTCGTCTTGACAAAAACCGGAACGAAGGCTGACGACAAGGCCCCCTCGCCGAACAGGCGGCGGAACAGATTCGGCACGGTAAAGGCGACAACAAAGGCCGACATGGCCGGGCCCGTGCCAAACGCCCCCGCCATGAACACGTCGCGGACCAGGCCCAACATCCGACTCAATCCGGTAAAACCGCCGACGAGACCGGTGGATCGAATCACCTTCCTACGATCCATCGGGATTCGATTCCGAAAGTTCAACACAACCTGGGTCATCGGGGTCTGCGCTGTCACGACAGCGTTGCATCTCCCACAGCTTGGCGTACTTCATCGCCACGCCAGCGGCGGAAATCGTGGCTATGATAAAACCCCGACGGCCATCGAGCACGCCGAGCTTGATCACGAAGGCCTTGAAGAATCGAAAGGCCGGTCGAAACAGGATATCCGACCAGCGAAACCGGCGTTTCGATGCATACATAGCTTCCGCGCTGATTCCGGTGAAGCGATTCATGGTCTGGAGATGTTCGTGAATCCCGGTGTAGGTATAATGCCAGATTTTTTCGCGCAGGCGGCGGACTGGACCGTCGACAATTACGATGTCGTGCGGCTCCCGCCCCCCGATGTGACTGCTGTCCTTCCGACAAAGGCGCAATTTGACATCGGGATTCCACTCGCCGAACTTGATCCACTTGCCGAGGTAAAAAACCTGTCGGGGAAACTCAAAACCCACATACCTTCCGACGTCGGTGCGAAACCACCGAAGGATTTCATCTTTCAAGGCCGGCGAAATCTCCTCGTCGGCATCGAGGAAGAGGACCCAGTCGTTCCTCGCTTTGATCCGTAAGGCTTCGCGTTGGGCAATATACCCTTTCCATTCAATCTGAAAGACACGATCGGTATACTCCTGGCAAATCTCCACGGTCTGATCTGTGCTGAAGCTGTCGATGACGACGATTTCATCGCACCAGGTGACACTTTCGAGACAACGACGAATGTTGCTTTCTTCGTTAAACGCCATGATGCAGGCAGATATTTGTGGACGATTCACAAGCGCAGGGATCCTTTCATGGCTTCCCATACCTCTTCGGGGAGGATGGATGCAAGTGCCGCTTCAGCTTCAGCCGAAACACGGGGTACATCGCGGGAGCGCGTTTCGCTTTTCTGCAGGACCCGGGCATGCGGCCCCAGGGGACCGGTTTTGCCCGGATCGGTGATACCGTAGAGCGCCACCAGCGGTGTGCCGACCGCCGCGGCCAGGTGCATGCCGCCGCTGTCATTGGCAACGACCCCATTCAGCAGGGAAAGCAGCGCCGTGAAGGTTTTCAGCGAGGTCGTCCCAGCCAGGTTGACCACCCGGTCGGCCGCATCAAGCGATGTAGCGATGCGTTCACACAGGACATGGTCGGAAGCCGTGCCCAATAAGGCCACGCGCGTGTCGCTTTCGTCCAGCATCTGGCGAATCAAAGAAATGAAGTGCGCCTCGGGCCACTGCTTGGAGGAGCCGCGCGCCGCCCCCGGAATACAGCCGATGCGGGGAGCGGGACCCGCCGGCAGGAGCTGCTCCGCCTTGATCAGTTCCGCGGGTGGAATCTTCAGCGCCGGCAGCGGCGGTCCCTCGGGCGGAAGCGCCATGCCCAACAGGGTAAAGATCTCGAATTGCTGATGCTGGTGGTCCACATCAGCCGCGAAGCGGATCGGACGATTGATCGTGTATCCGCGAAATTGCCCACGCACGCCGATGCGCTGGCGAATGCCGCCCAACCAGGGCACGAGGGCGGAGCGGAAAGAGTTGGGTAGGATATACGCCCGGTCAAACAGCTCACCGGTCAACCGTCGGCCGGTGGTGTACACCCCACGCGTACCCGGCTCCAGAATTTCGATCACATCAACGGCCTCGTGCATCTCCCACAGGCTGACCAGAGGCGGTTTGACCAGCATCGTGATACGCCAATCGGGATGCTGGTCACGAAAGAGCTGGAGTGCGGGCATGCTCATGATCGCATCCCCGAGCCAGTTCAGGCCGATAATCAGCACCTCAGTAGGTGGCGGTAAAACAGATTCGGTTGATCCACTCATAAAATTGTTCTTCGCCGCTGAGCATTTCTATCTCGACCCGCAGGTAATAGATGGGCACGTCACGCCGCTCGATGTGGGGCATCCGCACGGCATCCTTTTCGGTCGTGATAATCGCGCGTGCCCCCTGTTCGAGCGCGCGATTGATCAGATCAATAATCTCCTGTTGGTTGTACCGGTGATGATCCGCATAGGTCTTATGAAACAGGACCTTGGCACCCAGATGGCCCAACTCATCCTCAAATCCCTTGGGTGATGCAATGCCCGAAAGGGCCGCGACCGGCATGCCCTGCAAAGTCGAAAGCGGTTCGCGATCGCGCGTGTATACATTGACCAGGTACTTCGGCCGGTGACAACACTCTGAGATCTCCGCGGTAGGATTGAGTTCGCGCAACTTCTTTTTTAATTCGTGGGCCCCGTCCCCATTGGACTTGGTAATGAAGATAAAACCCGCCCGCTTGATGTTCTTGGGGGGCTCGCGCAAGATGCCGCGTGGCAGCACATGATTGTTGCCGAAAGGCTTCGTGCGATCGACCAGGACGATGTCCAGACGATGCTTCAGGCGGAGATGCTGGAAGCCATCGTCGAGGATGAGGGTATCACAGCCCAGCTTTTTGATCGCGTAACGTCCGGACTTCACCCGATTTTTGTCCACGAGGACGGCGACTTCCGGCAAATTGGATGCCAGCATGTAGGGCTCATCCCCGCTCATGGCGGAGTCGAGTAACAAGCGTTCGCCATCGGAGACAATCCGTGGCGGAACCCGGTCTTCGGCCAGGGTGAACTTGCGGATCATGCGCTGTTTAAAGGGTGCCTTTTCCTTCTTATACCCGCGGCTGAGAATGGCGACTTTGCGACCCGACTTCTGAAGGGACCGGGCGAGCACTTCCGCGACCGGCGTTTTTCCGGTCCCGCCGACGGTCAGATTCCCGACACTGATGACCTGACAACCGAGGGCGTGGTGGCGCATGACCCCGGTGCGGTAGAAAAAGAGTCGGGTTTGAACAATCGCTTCGAACAGGAAAGCCAATTGCCTCAGTATGAAGCGTAAAACCGCCGGCCCTTTACCCGGCCGCCGGTCTTCGATTACACTGAGCAAATACTCTTCAAGGCTCTCTTCAATTTTTTTTGCCATGTCCTCTTGCGCTGTCGGATATAACGTTTATCCATCCAAGACTGGAATGCAACCGGTTTAAACCGTGGAAAGAACAACCGCCTCCAACGACATGAAGATCCTATGAGTACTCGAGAGACCAGGCGCGCAATCCCTGAACAGTGGCTGGAACCCAATGACATCAAGGCCTGGTTCGATCAGGAGCAACCGCTCGAAATCGACCTCGGCTGTGGCAAGGGACGCTTCCTGCTGGAACGCGCAAAACAGTATCCGGAGATCAACTTCCTGGGTATCGAACGGCAGCTGCAACGTCTGGTGAAAATTGACCGGCGAGCCGTGAGACGCAACCTGCACAATATTCGTCTATGGCGTGTCGAAGGGTACTATGCAACGCGCTACCTGATTCCGGAAAACCTGGTGGACACCTACTATATTTTCTTTCCCGATCCCTGGCCGAAAAAGAAGCATGCGCGCAATCGCATTATGAGCGCGCGCTTTCTGGCGATGGTTCACCGGACCCTGAAACCCGGAGGCGTGGTGCATTTTGCGACCGATCATCTCCCGTACTATTATGATGCGGTTAAAGAAATCCAAGGAACGGCTTTGTTTGAAGAAGCCCCGCCCTTTTATCCGACGGATGCGGAGCGCACCGACTTTGAACTGCACTTCCTCAATCGAAAACCGATTGGGCGGTACAGTTTTGCCAAACCGGCATAGCAGGATCAGTACTCTTTGGAGATGAGCGTGATCGGCTGGGCGAGCCGTTCCTGCAATTGATCGCGCAGGTACAATTCCACGGTAAAACCGTAATAGGTCATCAACGACCCGTCACGTTCAAACTGTTTGCGGCGAAAATCCTTTGGGACAATGTACGGTCGGGTCACCGTGAGTGGCTCCTTGTTGGACAGGAGGCCGGTGAGGGTGAAATCGGTATTCGGTGTCGGCACTTCGGTCGGCGCGATCTGACGGGTTTTGCGATCCTGGTCGAAGAAGTGGATGCGAATGCGAATATCGTTTCCGGAGAGTTGATTGACCCGTTCCGTGAGCCCGACCTCGATATTTAAAATCCGCATGTCGTCGTAATTCTCGCCGCTGCCCAGACGCTTGATCTCG
>JBLIND010000380.1:0-6186 GCA_047639095.1 Candidatus Omnitrophota bacterium
GCCATGAGCGCTATGACGATTTAAAGTGAGCAAGCGCATCGACATCATTGCGGGCGCACGTCCCAACTTCATGAAGATCGCGCCGATCATCGAAGCGTTGCGCGAGACCCCGCTGAAAGTTCGGCTGATCCATACCGGGCAGCATTATGATCCGAATCTTTCGGACACCTTTTTTGAACAACTGGGTATTCCCGCACCGGACGTCAACCTGGGGGTTGGATCCGGCAGCCCGGCCGAGCAGACGGGTGCGATCATGGTGGGCTATGAAAAGGTCCTTCAGCAGAAACCCACGGACTTCTGCCTGGTCGTGGGCGATGTGACCTCGACCATGGCCTGTACGATCACGGCAAAGAAAATGAACGTGCGTTGCGGACATGTCGAAGCCGGGATTCGCTCGGGCGACCTCGCCATGCCGGAAGAAATCAACCGCATGGTCACCGATGCGCTGTGCGATCTTTTTTTCACGACCAGTGAAACCGCAAATGCTCATCTGCGGCGCGCCGGCATCGAAGATGCGCGCATTCATTTCGTGGGCAACACGATGATCGACACCCTGCTCAAGCAGCGGCAGAACTTCACCCCGCCGGACTGCTGGGATGAGCTGCAGCTGCAACCGGACTCCTACGTGGTCCTGACCTTGCATCGTCCAAACAATGTGGATGCGACCCGTCATCTCGCGGATACCCTGGATGCCATTCTTGCGGCCTGCCCCTGCCCGGTGATTTTTCCCGTCCACCCGCGCACGCGGAAAATGCTCGATGAGCTAAATCATCCGCATCCGCAGCTGCACCTGCTGCCGCCCCTGCCCTACCTCTCCTTCAATTATCTGGTCGAACATGCCAAAGCGGTCATCACCGATTCCGGCGGCATCACGGAGGAGACCACGGTGCTGGGCATTCCCTGTCTGACCTTACGCGACAACACCGAGCGCCCGGAAACCGTCACCATCGGCACGAATGAGCTGGTGGGCACGGATCCGGCCAAAATCGCCCCGCACCTGGAGCGCTTGTTCTCGGGAGGATGGAAGACCGGAGCGATTCCGGCCTTATGGGATGGGCACACGGGGCCCCGGATCGCGGCGATCCTCGCCCGGGAGGTTTGAGCATTGGTGTAAAATATGCTGAAAGTACATTATGGCTGATAAAAAAATACGAATTGGGCTCATCGGGTGCGGACGCATTTCCGGCAATCACATCCAGGCAATCACAGATCATGCGGACGCCTGCGAGCTGGTGGCGGTGTGTGATCCCGAAAAAGATCGGGCGGACGAAAAAACCGCTGAGACCGGGGCACCGGCCTTTTATGATATCGACCAGATGCTGGCCTCGGTTGAGATGGATGCGGTCGCCATCTGCAGCCCTTCGGGCATGCACGACGAACACGCCATCGCCGTAGCGAATGCAGGCATGCATGTCATCACCGAAAAACCCATGGCGATTACGCTCGAAGGGTGTGACCGGATGATTACGGCATGCGATCAGAACCAGGTATCCCTGTTCGTGGTTAAACAGAACCGGCTGAATACAACCATGCAGCTGTTGAAGCGCGCGGTGGACAAGGGACGGTTCGGCCGCATCTATGGAGCGTACGTAAACGTCTTCTGGCAACGGCCGCAGGAATACTACGACATGGCCAAATGGCGCGGCACCTGGGAATTCGACGGGGGCGCCTTCATGAACCAGGCGAGTCACTACGTGGACAGCCTGCACTGGTTGATCGGCGAGGTCGACAGCGTGATGGCGATGACCGGCACCCTGGGACGGAACATCGAAGCCGAAGATTCCGGCTCGGCGGTCATACGCTTTCGCAACGGGACGATTGGATCGATGAATGTATCCATGCTGACCTACCCCAAGAACCTGGAAGGTTCGGTCACTATTCTCGGCGAAAACGGCACGGTTAAACTCGGCGGCGTGGCGATCAACAAATTCGAGAAGTGGGAATTCGCGGAGTACGACGACGACGACAAGCTGGTGGAGGAATCCAATTACCAGCCGCCGAATGTCTACGGCTTTGGCCATACCACGTATTACAAGAACGTGATCGACTCGCTGCGCGGCGATGCGCCACCGGCAACCGATGGTCGTTCGGGACGGAAGAGCCTGGAACTGATTCTCGCGATTTACAAGTCGGCACGTGAGGGCAAACGGGTGCCCCTGCCATTAACCTAGGGAGAACATGAGCGGACGCAGCATGCGAACGCTGAGCCTTTCCGCATTCATTTATGCGGCAGGCGACATGCTGACCAAAGGGGCACGGTTTATCCTGGTGCCCTTCTATGTACGTTGCCTGACCAAATACGAAGTCGGCGCCCTCGCCATTCTTCAGTTAATCACCTTTGCGATCACCCCCATCTTTTCCCTGGGCCTGCCCATGTCGGTGGCCCGATTTTATCAGGACCTGGCAGAAAAGGCGGACCGCTTCGTCAGCAGCCTGTGGTGCATTGGTTTCGGAATCAGTCTACTTGGCTGCAGCGCACTGGTCATCGGCCTCCACCATCTTCCCGAGGCCTGGACCACACAACTGAGCATGCAACTGCTCACCCTCGCGGTGCTGGCGGGTTTCTTCCGCGCAAACTGCTCCATCCTCGAAAAGAAATACATCATCCGGCATGAACCGGTAAATTACCGGATCTTCACCTTCTTTCAGTTCCTGAGCTCCACGGGTCTCATCCTGTATTTGATCATCTTTCGCGACCTCGGCTTAAAAGGTGCGGTGCTCGGTGAAGCGATCGCTTACGGATGCTGGATGTTGGTCAGCGCCGTTATCCTTTTCCGTTCGGCGCGACCGAATTTTGGGGTGGTCAACTGGCGGGCGATCTTCACGTACGCGGCGCCTCTCGCTCCGCATATGATCTTCATGTGGGCGATATCGTACTCGGACCGACTGATTCTCAAAGCGCACGTGCCGTTTGACCAACTGGCGGTGTACAACAGCGCCTACATGATGGCCTCCGTGCTCCCGATTTTTTCCCTGGCCCTGAAAAATGCCTGGTTGCCGGACTTCTTCAAACTCGCGGAACAGGACCGAACCAGCGGCAAAGACTTCGGCTCAAAGTTCAGTTGGTACCTGCTCATCTGCCTGCTCATGTGCCTGGGCCTCATCGGTTGTGCACCGCCCCTGGTGGAAATCCTGCTCACCCCGGCCTACCGTGATGCAGCGCGCCCCATGCAGCTAGTCGCCTTCGGCTTGATATTTCATGCAATCTGGATTGTGTTCGTAAATCCTTTATATTACGCCAAGCGCACCAAAACCGTGGCCGGAATTTCCGGCATTGTCATGATCATCAATCTTCTATTCAACCTCCTGTTAATCCCCCGTTTCAACTTGCTCGGGGCCGCGGCCTCGACCGTGGTCGCCTATGCGGCGGGTGCGATCCTTTGCTTCTTCCTGGCCCGGAAGGAATACCAGATGAACCTGCCCTTTCCCGCCCTCTTCAAGATGGCCTTGCTGTTTCTCGCCTTCGTCGGCCTCAGCCTGGCCTGGCCCGCGGGTAGCCAGCCCTGGCTCGACCTGTTCCTCCGCGGTGGCGTGGCGCTCCTCTTTCCGCTCTTTGTATGGTTCATCCCCGGGGTCATGCCGGGAGGGCTCCGCACCCCATTCCGCTCAAGTTGATGCACGTTGCAGGAAAGCAAACGTTCACGGGTACGAGTGATGACGTGCTCCATCGTCTCCTCCAACGTGCGCTCGCAGCCTTATTCCTACTGCTGGTGTTCCAGGGATTTACGCACGCACGAGACCAGACCGATTTCCTCCTGATTGTGCTCAGCCTGATAGGTTTCATCATTCTCTGCATCCCCGTCTTTATTCGCCAGACGTATCAGGTCTTTGAACCGTACAGCCTTGCCTTGGCCATTTTCCTCATGGGGTACAGCGTCAAGCTCGTCTATATCGTCAGCGCGGAAAACCGTTCGTATATCGATGAAATTATGCTGGGAAGGAGCCTCGACTTCCTGGTCAAGCCCGCACTCATCCTGATGGTTGGTTTTATCTTTCTGGTCGTCGGATACCTGATCAAGCACCCTTCACGTCGCCTCAAGCGAACCTCACTACTGAAATCGCGTGGATGGAGATCGGGGCGCCTTTTCCAACTGGCCTTCCTGCTCTTTGGTTGCTCCATCGTATTCTTTTTCATTTACGCGAAGCAGGTGGGCATCGACTTCAGCAACCTTGCAAGCCTCTCGACAAAACGCTTTGTGGAGACTGATGGTGCACCCATGGCTCGCGATACGAAATTCTATTTCAAATGGGTCGCCTCCTGGTCCCGCCCCGCATTTTATCTCTTACTTACCTGGTGGTTGACGGGGCCCAGCAAGGCCTCACGGACGATCCTCATCCCCCTGCTTGCGGCTACGGGGTTCATGGCGCTCTTTCTACCGTTCACCACCAGCAGTCGTACCCCCATGGTGTTCTTCATCCTGGATGTGATCATCATCAGCTATTACCTTCGACTCGACCGACGGATCTGGCAATTTATGTTACGAACAGCTGGCGTAGCAGGTGCTGGCTTGTTCCTCTTCATCCTTGTGTTCGCGCTGCGCGCCAACCGGGAGGACACCTTCCGCTTGAATCTCAGCATCGACGATGTCCTTTCGCATGTCGTCGGCGCTCCCTACCTGGCCGACATCACGAAAACGGCCCACATCATGGAAGCCGTTCCACAAGAGATTCCACGTCAGTACGGCAAATCGTACCTGACCGTTATCTTCGCACCGATTCCACGAAGCATGTGGCCCGAAAAACCGTCCATTGGCATGGGACCCATGATCGGAGAACGCGTATACGGTCGAACGCGCTCTGGGATTCCACCAGGCTTTGCCGCCGAGGCGTATATCAACTTCTCCATTCTCGGGGTCTGGCTCAGCTTCTTCCTTTTCGGCTTTGGCATTAAAGCCGTCTACGCACGACTCGCTCCGTACCTGCACACCCGAAATGGCATCCTGCTCTATGTCGCTTTCCTCCGCATACCCGTCGTCGTAATCGGCATGGACTTCACGGTTGCCCTCGTTCAATTTCTCCTTGAGATGGTGCCTATGGTGCTGTTCCTGTACTATATCAGCTTGAATTCCGAAGGTCGCGGCTTTTCCATCTGGCACCGGGATCAAACAACCCGCCGCCGAGGAGCCCCCGCCTCTCTGCCGCCCGCCGCGCTACCGTCCACCAACGCACGCCCCTGACCATGTCCGCACAACGCATCACCCATATCAGCAAACAGGTCTGGCGAAACGCGATCGGCGTATGCGGCCTGCGTGGTTCGGATGTCTGGCTGCCTTCATTCCCCCGCTCCGGCAACAGCTGGTTTCGCATCCTGCTCGGCAACATCATTTACCTCAGCGAGGATCCGGAGAAGGAGGTCGACCTCCACACACTATACGACCTGTGCCCGGTCATGGGCTTTTCCAATCTGCTCAAGCCCTGGGAACATGAGGTGATGCCGCGCCTGCTGAAAACGCACCAACCCTACCGCGCGCCGTTTTTCAATCGACCCAAACGGACCCTGTTACAGATTCGCGACCCCCGGGACGCCATGTTGTCATGGTATAACCTCTGCTCGAACTCGAAAGTGATTCAGTACGAGAAGACATTTGAGGACTTCGTACGGGATCCAAGATACGGCTTCGAATCATGGATGCGGCATTATAGCTCCTGGCGTCCGCACGCGACCGCGATTATGCCCTACGAAGAACTGAAGGCGGATCCGGTAAGCACGATGCAACGCTGCTTCGGCGAGTTGGGTTTCACGGTGCCGGAAGACATTCTCCGGACGGCGGTCAACCGATCTACCATTGAGAAGGTACGCAAGAAGGAAGAAGAAACAGGCGTGCGCGATGCGGCCCGCTTCAAAGATCCATTTCGCACCGTAGGCAGCGGTTCTTCCGGCCATTGGAAGGAACGGTACCAGGAAGCCGAACTCGCCTACTATGCGGAAGTCCACACCCGCTTTGCCATCGACTGTTACCCCCCAGGACCATGAACGCTTCTCCACTCAAGATTTGCATCCTCGGCCGGGCGAACTACGGCTTACTGCACACGCGCATCAAGCAGCTGCAACGGTTCAACACCGAGATTCACCTGATCAGCATCCACCCCGGCGAACTCGAAGGCTGTTCCATTCACCTCGTCAAGTCGCCCTTCCCCTTTGGTCTACTGAATTACCTTTCCGCCCTGCCCGCCATTCGCAAAAAG
>JBLIND010000381.1:0-6184 GCA_047639095.1 Candidatus Omnitrophota bacterium
TCCCCAACGGGTTGATTCACATCCGGACTGAAGAACAACACCGGGAGTGTTTCCGAGTAGGTGGTTCCCTTCAGTGGAGAGACCACTTCGTATTCAATCTGCCTTGGCCCCGGAAGGGTCCCGAACTCCACGGGATAGAGGACCGATGGACCGACACGATGTTTATACGGATTATCCTCCAGGTATTCGGCGGCACGATAATATCCACGTTGGCCCTCGGCATCGAATGCCAGCTTGGGCTCCCGGCTCCCGGTATGGGCGACCCCAGTGCTCTCCCAGTGTCCACTTGCGAGATCGCTGGACTTCTCGCCCACGAAGACGGCATTCCCGTAAATGATGGGTACGCCTGTACCAACATTGACGCCAAAGGTGCCCACGACGGTGCCGGTGCCCACGACGGTGCCGGTGCTCACGGTCACGGTCCCCAGCGTATAGGCCGCACGGATATCCGCGTAGTTGTGGAGATCGACGCCTTTGTCGAAGCCAAACGTATTCTCAATCTGGTCGGCCATATTCCAGAACGCAAATACGTTTGGCCAGGTGTTGGTAATGTCGAGATCGATGGCGACACGCACATTCAAGCCGGTCACGTTCCCAATTTCCCAGTCGACGCGATTACTGATCATCGAGTAGGTCGGCAGCTCGTAGGACATCAGGGTAATCCCGTCGAGCGAACTCTCCAGATCGGCATAAAAATTCTGACGCTGCGTCGCATTGGTCCACATGAAGCGGGTGCTGGGCGTAATCCGATCCACCCAGTCATTCAGATCGGCGTTGACCTCCGTGCTGCCCGCGCCAATACCGACGAGATGTGAGCGAATCGCGGTAAAGGTATCGGCTAGTTTGTAATAGAGCACCCGTCGGTTCTCGAGGCGAAGCGGGAGATTCGTGGAATCGGGGTAGAGATCCCATTCCGACAATTGCTGCGGTTCAAGGTCCAGATGAATGGCATCAAATTGGGCGGATGGACTAACACTGGCATTGAAATCAAAAAAACGCTCGGTGATTTTTACCAGCGTGTTCGACAAGGTGCCGGTTGGCAAAGCGGGATCATCCAGGATCGCCCCGGAGCCGCCAAGCAGGAGATGCGACTCGATACCCGCGGCATCCAGTTCGGTGTTCCAGGCAATCACATTGGGTTCATCCGCTCCCCCCACGAAATTCCCGAAACTGCCATAAACGCGATCGATGCCCTCATACTGAAGCCAGTTGATCGCCTGCGTTCGCAGCGTCGGATCATTGATGACATAGAGCGAGCCATGTATGCCGCCGGATTGCCAGAACCAGATGCCACGCTGGTCGCTGGCTCCGCGCGCCAGAAACGTAAGGGCAAGAACTAAAGAAAACCAGATGTACACCTTCATGACTGATGGTACGTGGTTCGCCGGATTTGGTCGAGCCTGCAGAGGGAATACTCCGCTAAACAGGTACCGTGTCGTCTTTTTGCAGGGTGTATATCGTGAGTCCCTCGATATTCTTCAGCTGCTGACCCGTGGCCAGGCTGACGACATACCCCACGATAAAACAGGTCACGATCCCGCAGCTTGTGTATAAATAGCCATTAATGGATGTGTGTAGCCAGAGGTAGATCATCGTGCCACTGCCCACGACAGCGCCACAGACCGCGCCGATCCCATTAGCCCTGCGCGTCATCACACCGAGCACGAAGAGCCCGCCCAACACGCCCATAAAGAGCCCGATGACTTTAATGAATTCATCGAAGAGCGACTTGATGGTGGGATCGACAAAGACAAGACCGAGGAGCGTGCCCATGACTCCCATTATGAGCGTCACGATGCGCGCGGCATTCAGATACCAACGCTCACCCTTCTCCTTGTTTATGCGCACATTCAGCGGTCGCAGAAAATCGGTCACCAGGGTGGTCGCGGTAGAATTCATACTGGTTGAAACCGTCGATTGCGCGGCGGCAAAGATACCCGCAACAATCAAACCCGCGAGCCCGGCGGGCATTTCGGTTGCGATGAACATGGGAAAGATCTGATCCGTCGTAATCGTCGGATCCAACTTCTCCGGATGACATCGATAGTAGGCATACAGCGCGGTGCCCATGCCGAAGAACAGCAACGATGCCGGAATACTCAGGCAGGCGTTGGTCCAGATGGAACGGGCGGCCAGCTTCTGGTTCTGCGTGGTCATGTACCGCTGCACTACGGCCTGGTCCGCGGTATAGGAAGAAATATTCTGGCCGATGGATCCGACAATGATCACCCAGAACGCGATCTGGGCACTCGTGGCGTCCAGGTGAAAATTGGCGATTCGAAATTTGTCTCCAGCATCGGCGATGGAGACGAAACCACCCAGGCCTCCATCGACTCCAGAGATCAACAGGATAATCGCCACCAACGCTCCGCCGAGCAGCACGAAGGTCTGGATCGTATCCGTCCAGATCACCGCCTCAATGCCTCCCATCGTACAATACAGGATACTGAGCACGCCCATAAGCAGCACGGACTGGGCGGGTGACAGTGGCGTAGCCACCGCCAGGGCCGAGCCGGTCAAGGACATGACCACCGCCATGCGGAATACATGAAAAACGGTAAAGCTGCCGCTGCCAAACAGTCGGACAATCCAGTTAAAGCGTTTCTCCAGGTATTCGTAGGCACTGGTCGCATCGATCCGCCGGTAAAACGGCAAGGCGACATAGACGGCAACAAAAGCCACCACCGGAATCATGAAATTGCCCATGAGGTACACCCAATCCTGGGCGAAAGCCTTGGAGGGTACACCGGTGAAGGTCAGCGAGCTAAGCATGGTCGCAAAGATACTGCAACCAGCCGCCCACCAGGGGATGTGTCCGCCCCCGCGGAAAAAATCGTCGGTGTTCCGGTTGCGCCGGGCGAAGTAGGCACCCACGCCGACCATCGCAGCCAGGTAACCAAACAGCATCGTGTAATTCAGTGCGCCAAACGGTCTGGACACCTGCTGCAAAGTGACCCGCCACAGCTTTGGCGAGCGAACCCGTGGGCGAATCTCCCCGCTGGGAACCATCATCCCCTCGTCCCAGATCACCGGGATGGTGGTCACATGGTTTGCCGGGGTGTCACCGACAGGCGACCACGCATCGGTGATCGTATGATACGCATAGGCCTGCCTTGGAAAGCCGGGATGGGTGTCCTTCAGCGTATCAGCCTGCCCCCATAAGGCACCGTCATCACCACCCAGGACAAAGATGTGGCTCTGCCCCTGGGCGACCCCGATACCCGCCATAAACGGCCGCGGCGAATCGGCCCGTGCACGCCAGGATTGGGTCGTTGGATTGAACTCCCACACATCCTGCAGGAAAAGTGTTTCACCGTTCTGCAAGCGGCGGCCACTCATCACGTAAACGCAATCCGTGAACCCATTATGTTGGCTGATGGTCAGATTAAACGCGCGCGATGGACCGGGGCACGCGGGAAGCACCTGCCATTGAAAAGATTCCGGATCGGTTTGCTTCGACAGGTCCAGGGACCAGAGTTGATTCATCGCCGATTCCAGTCCGTTCTCCGTCTGCCCTCCCGCGAGGAAAATGGTGTGCCCAATCAGAGCGGCCTGTCCGTATGCGCAAGGTTTCGGCAAATTCGGATAAGGTTTGATGGAGACGGTTGCGGTATCCGGGTGCCACCTCAGCAGGTGAACGGATGACAAGGCCTGAACACCGTCATTCCCTCCCATGCAGATGATGCCACCCTTCGTTGAAACCGCCATGCCGTAGGCCGTGGGCACCGGCAGGGTTCCCCCATCCTTCCAGGCATACCCATCCTCATCACGCGTAAGTACATGAATGGCATCGCGCCAGACTTTGTCATGCTCCCAAACCGGACGGGGAAAATTTGCTCCGCCCGCGATGATTAAGGCATTGCTGTGTGCTCCGGCGAAGGGGCCGGCCACCCCGAGCGGATCGGGGATGTCGGGTAAGGCCTCCCAGCGAAGAACCGTGTGAGGCGCAACTCCTTCCTGCGCATGCACCGAAGCGGACAGGATGAGAAAAATAGTAAATAAAATACAATGAACCTTGTGCGGCATGACGTGAACTCCGCCCCCTTTTAAGTTTCATGTACGATGATAACCAGCAGAAAGTCGGCTGTTCCCTGGAAGGACAGGTTTCCCTATTTGATGACGGTCTGAACAAAGACCAGCACAAAGAGAGCGACGGTTTCCACCACACCAATCGCCATGAGGTAGTTCCCGAAACCCTTGCCCGTTTCTGAAAGCGCATCCGCTCCAGAGGCCCCGGTTTTACCCTGCCACAAGGCGGACATCGCCATAGCCGCGCCACCGAGAACGCCCACCGTGATCATCACCGGCCAGTTCACGACCGCAAGGGAGAGGGCCTGTTGCGCACTCGACATGGCTTCAACGGGGACATGGATCATCCAGTTGCTGCTCCCGGCGGTCTGTGCAGCCGCCTTCGCAGCCTGCAGTACTTCCGGTGAAAGATACGTGCTGACATTACAGATCCGGTAGATCGCATTCATCAGGATCATGCCATATATGGTTTGCGACAGCGGTGCCCCGATAAAGATCAGGAGCATGAACGGGGCTGCTTTATTCTGGAGGTAACATTTCTTCCAGGCACCAATCGAAGCCATGCCAGCGATACCGGTGCCCACGGCCGAGCCCACTGCGGCGAGCGCAATGGCGGCTGCCGCTCCACATTTACCAAGTGCTGCTAACGTCAATGCATCCATCAGGTTGTCTCCTTCTGCTGTAGGGTTCGGGAAAACGGGCGGTAGGGTATGCCTTTCCACTGCAATCCCAGGTGTCCGGAAAATTCGAGTGTATTTAATCGTATGCCGTGTACGAGCACGCCCATTGAGGCGAGCAGGATATTCAGGCTGTGCCCGACAAAGATCACCAGGGCCGCGGCGAGAGCTCCTCCGACACCTCCACCTTCAGCCATGCCTGCACCGATGGAATTAAATGCAGCAGCCATCGCGAGCGTCGCCATTCCCACCGCAAAAAGACGCACATAGGAAACTACATCCACAAAGCTACCAATCAGGGTTAAGGGCAGCATGACATGGTTAAACCATTCCTGCTTGATTTGCCTGAACGGCGTCATGAATACTACGATGAGGAGAACGCCTGCGCCGAACACGCCCTTGCCCCAAAAGGGAAAGGGAAATCCCAGCACCATCGTCCGTGCGACAAAGAACATCACCCAGGTCGTAGCGATCCAGCCGACTTCGGCAAGCGCACGTGGGCGATTCACATACTGGATCAGGCACCAGACATGGGCCAGGGTCAGATGGACGGCGCCAATAAAGAAGCACAGGAGCATGAGATTATTTTCGTCCTTCAACCACGGAATCACGGGAGCTTCCAACCAGGCGGGGAGACGTGCGAGTCCAAACCAGGTGCCGGTAATCGCTCCCCAGGCAAGGGTGCCCAGACTCATGACCGTCAGTAAGTGAAAGACCGAACGCGGCGCTTGCTTGAAAACCCTGCTGCCTACAAGCGTTAGAATCAGGAACAGCAAGCCGTAACCGGCATCGCCGACAATCATCGCGAAGAAGAGACTGAAGAAGAGCAGAAAAGCACTGCTGATATCAACTTCCTCATACCCCGGTGTGATATTGATGAAATCGAGCACGAGTTTGATGGGCTTAACCCACCGAGGATGCCGCACCAGGGTCGGAACCGCCTCCAGGGAAGAAGGCTCTTCGTCGAGTACCGCCCACCCATGAAAACCGGCCAATTCATAAACGGATGAGAGGGCATCTACCGGGCAATAGCCCGCAAGATACGCAAGCGCACCTCGTTTGCCCATGCCCAGCCGGGCCCGGATGAGGTTGCGGGCATCGATCGCCTCCACGGCCATCCGACGTACCCGCTCAACATCGCCCGCATAGGAGCAGAAGCGATCAAGCACGTACGCCCGTTGCTGCTCGATTCGGGCAATGGTTAGGTCAAGCTCGGATAGAGAACTTTCAGGCATCTGCACCGGCGCGATATCGAGTTCGAAAGGTGCCGAACCGAAGACCCCAAGGTATTGCCGATTCTTATCCCTCTGCAGCGCTACCCGAACCAGGTCATCCGGCACGTTCAGCCCCGTGTTGGATTCCACGCAATAGAGGCCGACATGTATGCCCCGTTTGCTCAACTGCTGAATGCGTTTCGGGTCAAAATCACCGAAAGGCGCAATGCGTTCACGCTCGGCACGCAAGGCCTCCAGTTCTCC
>JBLIND010000382.1:0-6154 GCA_047639095.1 Candidatus Omnitrophota bacterium
CCGTAGCGTTGAATGACCGTGGGGCCAGCAGTTTCAACCACATCGATGACGTTGCTGAGCTGGATGAGTTCACCTGACGAGCTGCGCACGTAGAGGTTCTTGAGGCTGTCGGGGGTCAGGCGGTCCTTGCGTTCCAGCTGAGCAATCACTTCATACTGCTTGCCATTGAGTTTGATGCTGCTGAGGTCATCGCCACCGAGCATGATTTGCAGGGTGCGAGAAATATCGCGAATGTTCACCCCGAGCGCGGTGGCGCGTTCGCGCTTAATCGTGACGTTCAATTCGGGCTTGCTCATTTCAAAGGGGGAGCGGGCGTTGGCCACAAAGCCTTCCTGGCGGAAGCGCATGTTCAGTTGCTGCACGTAGCTGTCGAGGGCTTTCAAGTCCTGGTTGATGATCGCGAGCTGGAAAGGCTGGCTGAAGCCGAGATCGACGGCCTTGGGGAGGATGGGGATTGAGATGGCGCCTTCGACTTCGCCGAAGAAGCGCGCAGCGATGCCGGTGGGTCCACCCACGACATCCTGGATGTGGGGGCGTCCCTCGCTTTGCAGGCGGACAAAGGCGAGGCCGAAGGTTGCGTCGCCCGGGCCGTTAAAGGGGAGGGCGGTGGCGGTGAAATACGATTGCACCGCATCGTTTTCATCGAGAATGCCTTCGACCTGCTTGACCATGCGATCGGTGTATTCGGGCGTGGAGCCCTGCGGGGTAAGGATGAGGGCCATGAAGCGACCCTTGTCTTCCTCCGGCAGAAATTCGCTGTCGAGCTGCGTGAAGAAATACCAGGAGAGGCCCAGCGAGCCCAGGGCGATGAGAACGATGACCCAGCGATGCCGGAGCGACCAGCCGAGCCCGCGCTCGTAGCGCCGTTGCAGCTTATCCCCGTGCTGTTTGCGTACGGTGACCGGCTTGAGGAGGCGTGCTCCGGCCATGGGGGAAAGCGTCAGGGCAACGATGCTGGAAATAACCACGGCCGATGCGAGCGCTATCGCGAATTCCAATAAGAGGCGGCCGGTGATCCCGCCGACGAACACCAGGGGGAGGAAAACGGCGACGAGGGAGAGCGTGGTCGCAACGACCGCAAAGGCGATTTCGTGGATGGCCTGGATGGCGGCATCAAGCGGCTTCATGCCTTCTTCGATATGGCGATAGATATTTTCCAGCACGACGATGGCGTCGTCCACCACGAGGCCGATGGCGAGCACCAGCGAGAGGAGGGTGAACAGGTTGATGGTCAGGCCAAAGAGGTGGAGGACTCCGAAGGTGGCACCAATTGAAACCGGGATGGCCAGGGCGGGAACGAAGGTCGCCCGGATGTCCCGCAGGAAGAGAAAGATGGTGAGGACGACGAGGGCAAAGGCCAGGCCAAGCGTCTGCCAGACTTCCTTGACCGCATGGCCAATGTAGATGGATTCGTCGTAGGGAAAGTCAAACTCCACGCCTTCCGGCAGGGTGTGGGCCAGCGCGGCCATGCGCTCTTTGACGCTATCCGCCACGCTGAGGGTGTTCGCCTTGGATTGTCGGACCACGCCGAGCCCGATGGCCGGCTTGCTGGTAAAGCGGGCAATCGCACGCATGTCTTCCACGCCCATTTCCGCGCGACCCACGTCCTCGAGTCGAACGGTTGCGCCGTCATCCTGACGGATGATCAGGCGGTTGAACTCCTCGGGCGTCTTCAGCTCGCCGAGGGTGCGAACGGTAAACTCACGATCCGTGTTGGCCACGCGACCACTGGGCAATTCCACGCTTTGACTTTTCAGTACCGCTTCCACATCCAGTACCGTTACGCCACGCGCGGCCATGCGTGGGGTGTCCAGCCAGATGCGAACCGCGCGCTTCTTTTCGCCGCCGAGAATGACCGAGCTGACGCCCGGGATGGTCTGCAGGCGATCCTTGACCATGGTGTCGGCGATCTCAGTGAGTTCCTGCGTCGTGTGACGCTCGCTGAAGAAGGCCACCCACATGATCGGCCGGGCGCCGGAGTCCTGTTTGGAGATCACGGGTTCCTCTACGTCGTCCGGTAAATCGCCCCGCACCCGGGAGACGAGGTCACGCACGTCCTGAGCGGCCAGGTCGACATCGCGGCCCTGGTTAAATTCAATCGTGATGGTGCTCACCTGCTCACGGCTTTCGCTTGTGATCAAGTTAATGCTGTCTGCACCGGCTACCGCCTCCTCCAGCTTTTCCGTGACCTCGGTCTCGACCACTTCCGCGTTGGCGCCCGGATAGACGGTAAGGACGGTGACGATCGACGGGTCGATGTCCGGCAGTTCGCGTACCGGCAGCTTTTGCAGGCCGATGATCCCGAAGACGAGCATCGCCACGTTCAACATGATGGTCGCCACCGGGCGACGAATGAATGCTTCCGAGAGTCTCATGGGTGCTTACTCGGCCGAACCTTTGACATTTTCTTCGGCATTGGTGACCGCCGCGGTAGGCGGAACCGCGGGGGCGGCCTGGAAGAGCGGGCCGGGTGTTACATCGTATTGAGCTGATTCAGGCGAGGCAATAACCTGCATGCCCGGACCCATTTTCTGGAAGCCTTCGATTACGATCATATCTCCGATCGTTAAGCCCTCCAGAATCTCCGTCTTCCCTTTAAAGCGGGCCCCGGTTTTGACCGGAGCAAATCCGGAAATGCCCTGGGGGCTGACCGTGACCACGGTAGGGGTTCCGCCCATCAGCTGGATGCAGGCCTCGGGAATAATCATGGCATGTTTGCGTTCGGAAAACACGAGCGCGAGCTCGCCGAACATGCCCGGCTTCAAGCGTCCGTCCGTGTTGGATAGTTCGGCTTTCGTGCGCAGAGTGCGGCTCTTCTCGTCGACGAGCGGCGCAGAATAGATGATCTTGCCGGTGAATCGTTCACCGGGATAGGCCTCGGAGGTGAAGCTTACATGACGCGTCTCGCCCAGGCGCCCGATATACCGCTCCGGGACTTCAAAGACGACTTGCAGCGGGTCGACTTGGATCAATTGCGCCAGAGACTGGTTGCGTGAAACGAACTGACCCGCGCTGACTTTCTTTTCGCCAATGATGCCGTCGAAGGGTGCGGTGATCGCGGTTTTTTGCTGTTCATCACGTGCCAGCGAAATCGTGGCTTCGTACTGATGTAATTGGGTTTCCGCCTGATCGAATTCCTGCTGGGAGATCGTCTGGTTGGCCAGGAGTTGTTTGCCGCGGTCGAAGGTTTTAGCCGCCATCGCGTAAGCGGATTCGGCTTCTTTTAATTTCGCCTGGGTGACCACCTGGTCGAAGGTGAACAGCACGTCGCCCTGCTTCACCCGTTGACCTTCCGTGAAATGGATCTTGAGCAGCTTGGCATCCAGCTCACTGACAACCGAAACCATCTCATTCGCGGCCAGGCTCGCGACCAGATCGACTTTATCCTCGACCGTTTGTTCCGTGACCAGGGCCACGACCGCACTCGCCGGGTACGCGCCACCTCCACCGGGCCCCTGTTGTGCCGGCGGTTTTCCGCAGCCGACCAGAAGGAGCAGGGTGATACTGTGGATCAGGAGATGGATGGATTTCATGCGCGGCAGAGTAGGAGGGTGAAGCTTCAGCGTCGAGTTGAAAAACCAACGGCCTTCTTTAAGCAGGGTGTCTAATATCCAATATAGCTGCCTACTGAGCGGCAGCATGCCTGTTCCGATGCATGTTGTAGATGGGCGCTTACCCGTGCTCCTTTTGTCGCAGGGTGCGACCTTGATTCGCCAGTCTGGAGGGCTTAGGCATACAGCGGGGTCGTTAATCGCTGTATGCATCGCCCTCGAATCCTGAATGAACACATTGAAGGACCTTGTCATGAAAGCTCTGAAGCCGCTTCAGCTACCGGTTGATTTTAAGACGCTCCGCGGGGTGCTGTTCATCCTGTTTGCCGCTTGGGTAGGCTACGGCGACCTTATCGGGAATATCCCCAGCAGCCGGATCAACGCATCGGACGGATCCGAGGGCGTCTTTTACACCAGCTATGTTCCGATCTTCTTTAACCTCGGTGCTGCTGGCACGAGTATCCCTTCGCCCGGGGATGGGCAGACCATCACGATCAAAACCTCTTCAGGGAGTTCGACACTTGGTGCCTTTCCCATCCGTACCGATCTGAATAGGGACTACGCTTACTCGGTGAAATTCACCGCCATCCCGGAGCCTTCATCCGCGCTGTTTGTTATTTTCGGAGCCATGCTGCTCCGATGTCGGACGTTCTTGCGTAAGGCCTGATCACATACGGGGCGCGCCGCAATCGTGCGGAGTCACAGAGAAAACAAGACGGGGGAATGGGGCCCTTCGTTTTTATACATGTGGATTTCCTTGAGCCTACCCCAGAGCACATCGGTCTCATGACCGCGATTGATCTGTTTGGTGAAGTGTTCCAGGGTCTGACCTTGTTCCAGGCAATGCGCCAGTTCGCGGATAATTTGTGGCGCATGAATGGTGGCCGACCAGACATAGTGGGTGAGTAAAAAATCGCGCCCCGGGAATTGAGCTTCGAGGACCTCCCGGTAATACCCGTCCGAACGGCAGCCCATGTAGGCGAAGAGTTTGTTCTGGATGTTCAGCCCGGCCAGATCTTTGCTGCCACCGGCTACGCGAAACAGGCCGTTGCTTAATTCTTCGATGATCTCATGGTCGGGCGAAAGGTGTTGGAAGGGGATTTCCAAGGTGTCGTTCCCCATATCCAGCGGGCCTTGATTGAAGTCCATCCCTTGTCCGAGGTTGGAGTGGCCGAAGAACATGGCGATGTCATAGCGGGCCAGGGCGTCGCGAAATTCGGCTTCCGTTTCTGTGATGTGAATGACGATTCCGTGCTCGCGCCATTGTTGCTTGCCGGCTTCCAGCAAGGGCTCAAGGTCCGGCCAGGCGAGTGCGC
Source organism: Candidatus Omnitrophota bacterium (assembly GCA_047639095.1). GTDB lineage: Bacteria > Verrucomicrobiota > Kiritimatiellia > SS1-B-03-39 > UBA6053 > JAPYUI01. Next base: position 4,868 of record JBLIND010000382.1, read on the forward strand.
GTTGCATGAACACACCGACTTCGATCAGCTCATCATCCAGCAGGTCGGCGTAGGTCCAGTGTTCGGAAAACCCGCATTTGTGACGGATCTTTGGAATGCTTTCACAGGGGATGGGTTTGAGTCGGGAGGTCCAGCCATCTTCCGGGGGCTTACCTCCAATCTGAACCGTCATATAAAGGTCGATGTTTTCCCGGGTGGCCTCCAGTCCAAGTTGATGCAGGACCTTCGGGGCTTCATTCCTGATCCGGTATCTCAGGGCGGCATCATTCAAGGCCTGTTGATACGCGGGGACGAAGGTGTAGGCCGCCGTATGGATGGCTACGAGTCCCAGCAGCATCATTAACACCCGCATTCTCATCGCGTCGGATCAGACCCCTTTCAAAACCATGCGCACCGCATCCAGGCGAATGCCCGCCGAGCCGAGGTATTCTTCCAGTTGGCGCATGCGATCACCCAGGGCGAGTAATTCTTCCGGGTGCACGTGGTCATTGACTTTCAAAAGGTGTTCGAGCCGCGCGTATTCGGGGTCGAGGATCTCGTGCATGCGTTTAATCGCGTCGACGCGGACCTGGACCGCGGCCTGTTCGGCCTGCTTGGTGCACGCATCAATCATATCGCGAACGCGATCCTGCAAGACGGTCCCTCCGTCAAGCACACCGGTATTGCGCCCGTCCAGCAGGTCGAGCGGCGGTTCTTCCGCGGCGGTGAGTCCCAGGTCCACGCAGGTGCGAATCGGGGTGGATGGCAGGTAGCGATCTGCCTCAAGTACGGGTGGGGCGATGGCCTCAACGATAAACACCGTCTCCAGGACGAGTCCGGAGGCCCCGGCGTCCATCCAGGCACTTGCGGTACCGGTTCCCTGTTCGGAGCCGGTCAATACATCGATGGCTCCGCCCACCAGCGGATGATCCCAGGTGAGAAAAATCCAGTCTTCGCGTCGGAGTGCGAGGCTGCGATCGAGGGTGATCGTCATGCCCTCCTTTTTGAAGCCCGGAATGCCGTCGCGGAAGGTGTGGGCAGGCATCAGGCGATAGGTCTTGTGGTCAATTTCTTCGGCATGAATGCTGAAGTGATCTAGCAGGCGCAGGAGGAACGGCTCAAAGCTTGGGTCCTCATCGAGACCGCGTACCGCGGACACGATGCCGGTCGCGATTTCTTCGTTAAACGAATGCAACTCCAGCAGGCGATTGGTACCGGCGGCCAATTGTTTTTCCAGGGCCACGCGATGTTTGCGAGTGTCCTTGATCAGTTTTTCAATTGGCTCGTCCATGCGTTCCTTAAACGCTT
>JBLIND010000383.1:0-6111 GCA_047639095.1 Candidatus Omnitrophota bacterium
GTTTCTTACAACGACAGGCGCTTATGCGAAATTGGAGAGAAAATGAAGGTCCTGCCCAAAGCCATTTTTTATTATTTGTTCATTCCTTTAAGCGGAGCCCTTCTGGCCGGGCCCACGTTTGAAATCAAGCAGCTGGCGCTGGATGGCAATGAAGGCGTTGCGATAGCCGATGTGAACCAGGATGGCAAATTGGATGTTGTGGCGGGACGAAACTGGTTTGAAGCACCCGAGTTCCTGCCGCGACCCGTACGATCGATCGAAGATTGGAACGGGTACGTTGAAAGTAATTGCGATTTTGTCGAGGACTTGAATGGGGACGGTTTTCCGGATGTCCTTTCAGGTTCGTTTGTCGGCACCGAGGTGCATTGGTATGAAAATCCGGGCAAAGAGCCGCTCGCACTTGGCAAGATGTGGAAGAAGCACCTGCTGGTGGACACCGGGTACAGTCAAAACGAAGGCACCTTGATGCACGATCTGGATGGCGATGGTCGACGCGAGTGGATCAGCAACAGCTGGAACCAGAAAAACCCCCAACTGGTCTGGACCTTTGGATCAGCCGAACAGGAGGTGCTCCAGAAGATCGGCAAGATGGAAGTGAAGAAGATGGTCAGCATGCCGACGCTTGTTAAGCACGTGATCAGCGAGGACGTCAACGGTCACGGTATGGGCTTCGGCGACATCAACAACGACGGCCGTGAGGACATTATTTTCGGTCAGGGCTGGTTCGAACGACCCGCTGAGAATGCCTTGGGGCAAACCTGGACCTTGCACAAGGATTGGCCGTACCTCCATGGGAGTGTGCCGGTGTTTGTGCGGGATCTCAACGGCGACGGGATAAACGATTTGATCTGGGGGAAGGGGCACGATTACGGACTTTTCTGGTGGGAAAGCCAGGGCATCGTAGACGGAAAGTTCACGTGGAAAGAGCATGAAATCGATCGCTCCTATTCTCAGCCACATACCCTGCACTTTGCCGATCTCGATGGCGATGGCGTGGATGAACTGATCACGGGAAAACGCTTTCACGCGCACAATGGAAAAGATCCCGGGGGCCAAGAACGTCCCTGTCTGTACGCATACACCTGGGATGCCAAGTCGCGGTCCTTCTCTCGGTCGGTGATCAACGAAGGTCGTGTCGGTTGTGGCCTGCAGATTGCGACGGCCGACCTCAATGGCGATGGAAAGCTGGACATTGCCGTGGCGGGAAAATCCGGGACCTATATTTGTTTTAATCAGTAGGGCTCGTCCATTTGACTGCGAAACCCGACGATATGTTGATGAACCTTATGAAGCTATTTTGTCTGATTTTAATTCTGGCCTGCGGTTCCGCTCTCGGGGCCCGGCCGAATATCATCCTGATCATGTCGGACGATCAGGGATATGGCGATCTCGGCTGCTATGGTTCAACCACCGTGCATACGCCTCACCTCGATCAGATGGCCGCCGAGGGCATGCGCTTTACGAATGCCTACTCCGGCAGCTGCGTGTGCGCTCCCACCCGGTGTGTCTTGATGACGGGGATGCATCCCGGACATGCGCGCCGGAGGGATAATGTCGCCAAGGCGAATTGGGATCAACCGGGACGACCGCTGGTTCCGCTGGCGGAGACCGATGTGACCATTTCCAGCGTGTTAAAAAAGGCCGGATACGCAACGGGCGGTTATGGGAAATGGGGTCTTGGAAATCCCGGTACCACGGGGGTTCCCGAGCAGCATGGCTTCGATGATTTTTTTGGCTACTACGATCAAATGCATGCGCATTCGTATTATCCGGGTTATCTAGTGCGCAACAGTGTGGAGGTGCCGCTGCCGGGGAATGCCAATCAGCAGCGGACGCAATACTCGCATGACGTCCTCGCGGCCGCGTCGCTGGAGTTCATCAAGGAACACAAAAACGATCCCTTCTTCCTCTATCTTCCGTATTGCCTGCCGCATGGTGCCTATGAAGTCCCGGATGCCTCTGCGTATGCGGACCGACCCTGGAGCCAGACGGTGAAAAATTATGCGGCGATGATCACGCATATGGATAAAGATATTGGCGCATTAATGGCCCTGCTTAAAACGCTGAACATCGATGAGCGTACCTTGGTGATTTTCACCGGGGATAACGGTCCGAACAGCCCCTTCATCAAGGACTTGAAGAGTGCGGGGCCGTTTCGCGGAGTGAAGCGCGACCTGCTCGAAGGCGGGATTCGCACGCCGATGATCGTTCGCTGGCCGGGGAAGGTACCTGCAGGAGTGGTGAGCGAATATGTCTGGGGGCATGTCGATATTTTTGCAACCGCATGTGATGTGGCTGGCTTGACCGCGCCTCAAACGGATGGGCATTCGGTTCTTCCCACCATACGGGGTCAGGAGCAGGCTGCTCGCCCCTGGATGTACTGGGAGTTTTACAGCGGCTTTCAGCAGGCCGTTCGCATGGGCAACTGGAAAGGCATTCGATACGGAACAGAAGAGCCGCTTCGCTTGTACGCCCTGGATGCGGATCCGCGAGAAAGCGCGAATGTCGCAGTGCAACATCCTGAAGTCGTATCAGAAATTGAAAAGATTATGGCGCGTGAACATGTGCCCAGTCCGTATTGGCCTGCCAAGGCGAAGCAGCATAAAACGTCAACCAAGAAAAAGAAGAAGACTACATGAATTACATCGTTTCAATTATCGCTCCTTCCGCGCTCATCGCCCTGTTCAGCCTAACCGGTTGTATCACTCCCAACAACGAGGGCGGAGGCGATGCTTCGTCGATTCAGCTCTTTAATGGCAAGGATCTTTCCGAGTGGAAGCCGATCGACTTCGGGGGGCAAGGTGAAGTTTCGGTCACGGATGGCAATTTGGTCCTGGGATCGGGTGAGATGATGACCGGGGTCGTCTACACGGCGGAGGAACCACCCGCGCGAATGAATTATGAAATTTCTCTGGAAGCAAAACGCATGCGCGGCGATGATATCTTCTGTGGATTGACCTTCCCGGTTGGGACGAATTGCGTCTCCCTGATCATCGGAGGGTGGGGCGGCGTTGTTTGTGGGATCAGCAGTGTAAATTACATGGATGCCTCGGAAAATGAGACAACGGCCGTCGTGAAGTTTGAAAAGGACCAGTGGTACGCCATAAAAGTGCGGGTTACTCCTGGAAAAATCAATTTCTGGCTGGATGGCGAGGAGCTGATTGATTTAGAGACGACAGATAAGAAGTTGGCCGTACGGCCGGGAGATATTGAGCTTTGTCAGCCGTTGGGCATGTGCAGTTGGCAAACCGAAGGGGTGATTCGGAACATTCAGCTGACAAAGCTGCCTGCTGGAAACTAAGTGGCATTTTTCATGCTGTTCCGGGGTGTGCTAAGCTGCGAATCCACAGGAAGTTGATGAATGCCTGGTTGAGACTGTTGATGTTTTAATCGCCGGATTGGCGCTTGAAAAGAAAAGGAGCGGTTGAGATATCGGCTGCTGAGTGAATGGACGACGATAAAAACATAGTGAACGGGATTGATGATCGAACGATCGTCAACATGGGGTCTGAGCCTGCGCCAGCCTATACGACACCGATCACCGTGATTAAGCCCGGCTATGTTTATCTCAATCGATACAAAGTGATCGATGAGTTGGGCAAGGGGGCGATGGGGGTCGTCTATCGATGTTACGATGAAGTGGCCGGGATCGATATTGCTCTGAAGGCGATTCCGCCTGAATTGTCTCGTGATGCCGTGGAGATGGAAGCGATCCGAAATAACTTTCAACTGGTGCATCGGCTCCATCATCCCGGAATCGCCAATGCCAACACGCTGGAAAAGGATCAGGAAACCGGTGATTTCTATTTGATCATGGAATGCGTGGAGGGCGTAAACTTCTACCAGTATTATAAGTCCAGAGGCTACAACCCTTCGCTGACTATGGCGCTACCCGTTCTCCGGCAAATCGCTGAAGCGCTGGACTATGCCCATGTGCAAAAAATAATTCATCGAGACATCAAACCCTCGAATATCCAAATCACCACGGATGGCGTGGTCAAAATCCTGGACTTCGGACTCGCCCAGCAGATTCAAAGTTCGATCATGCTCATAACGGGGGCCGGGTCAGTTGGCACTCCATATTTTATGTCGCCTGAGCAGTGGAAGGGGCACTTTCAGGATGCGGCAACCGACCAGTATGCTTTTGCGGTCGTCATTTATCAGTTGATTGCAGGGAAATGCCCCTTTCAAAGTGCCGATATGATGGTGCTTCGGGAAATGGTGTCGAATGAAAAGCCGCCCAAGCCCGATCAATTGAATGATGTGGAGTGGAAGGTATTGCGGAAGGCGCTCGAGAAGGAGCGGATCGCCCGTTACAGCTCGTGCACCGCATTGGTCGAAAAGCTGGAACAGGCGGCCACGCTCACGTCCTCCTCACGGCGTAATGCCTTTGATGGTACCAACCGTGTGGGGCCGGGGGGTAAACCCTTCAGCCGGAGAGCCTCTAAAAGACCGGCGGGTAAATCCCGGCGCGGAAAACGGAAGTATCGTGCGCCGGTACGTGAGCTCAGCACCCGGCGTCTGGTCATCGGAGCGGTCTTGTTGCCGGTCGTTCTCGGTGTCATGGCGGCCACCGGTTTCGTCTCCTGGGAAAAGGTGAATCAGGAAGCCCGGAACAAAAAAGCAGCGTACATCGAAGCACGTAGGCTGGGCATTGATTCCGCGAAAGCCCGCGATTGGGAGACGGCCTTGAAATACAGTAATTCCGCGCTGGCTGTCGGCGTTCAGGATACGCGTGATGTTCAAAAGCTGAAGATGGTGATCGATAAAGCGACCTCTCCCCGGCCCGGCACCGCGCGGGTTGTGGAAATTGCGCCTGGTATGGACCTGGAGCTGGTGTGGATTCCTTCGGGAAAATATTTACAAGGCAGTTTCTTCGACGGGAATTTCGACGAAGAACCTGCGCATATGGTGATGATTTCAAAAGGCTTCTGGATGAGTACATATGAAGTCAGTCAGGAGCAATATGCCGCGGTAACCGGGCAACGTCCCAGCGAGAACGTGGGCACGCAGCACCCGGTCGATTCGGTTTCCTGGAAGGAAGCGGTCTCTTTTACGGATGCCCTCAGGAAAGACGGGCTCTCCTATCGTTTACCTACCGAGGCGGAGTGGGAGTACGCGGCTCGTGCCGGCAGGCAAGCCCCTTATTATTTCGGAACCAATCCGAGCGAGTTGCATGCATACGCGAATTTTGCGGATGCATCGATCACGTCGCCATATATCAGCTGGCAGGATCCTGATCAGGACGATGGCTATAGCGAAACGGCACCTGTGGGCTCCTTTAAACCCAACACCTGGGGCTTGTATGATATGTCGGGCAATGTGGCGGAGTGGTGTTGGGACTATTACAGTCCGTACCTCGATTCCGGAGAGGTGATCGATCCGCGTGGGCCTGAATCCGGAGAACAGCACATCGCACGGGGAGGATCCTGGGCAAGCGCGGCGACCTATTGCCGTTCTGCGGCGAGAAAAGAATTTAAAGGCCTGGCCCCTGAAAATGGAGTCGTAGGGCTTCGCGTGGTCCTCGACGCGAAATAAGGCAGGTGCCGCGTCCAGCGGGAAACGAGCCGGATACTTACTGCTTACTGCCGGATGTTTTCGACAATCAGTTCGGCGAGGAAGCGATGGCCTGTTTCCGTAAGCTGTATGCTGTCATCTTCCAACAGCGAGGTGGGTTCCATGTTTTCTTTCATGAAGCGGGTAGGTGCATCCTCCTCGATCCATTTAACCATGTCGATCAGGCGTACTCGCTCGGCATCGCAGACCTCGCGGGCGATACGGTTGTAGGCGTCATGTAAGGTGCGCGCACGGTCCGCACTTTCTGCCAGGCCATCGATGGCGAGATCTGAGTTGAATTCACCGCGCGGGGCGGTGATCACCAGTGGGCGGATGCCGGCCGCGGTTATCGCTCGGACCAGATGGGTTAAGGCCCAAGCATATTCGGTTTGAGAAACGCGGAGACCATCCGGATTGTCATCGCGCGCAATGATGCGATCCATGTTGCGGTTGAATGTAACCAGTTCCACGATTCGGCGTTGCCGCATGCGGTTCAAGAGGGATGCTCGATCGGCCGGTACGGGTTTTTTCATGCGCAGGCTGTCTGGGACCGCC
>JBLIND010000384.1:0-6002 GCA_047639095.1 Candidatus Omnitrophota bacterium
CGCCTTCCTCAAAGACGGTTCGGACACAGCCTACCAACGCGAAGTCCAGCGGCTGCTCGACACCATGGACTACGCGGAACGCCAGGCGCTGAAATGGCTGGACGGCGCGCGTTACGCGGATACGGACGGTTATCAGAATGACGGCGAACGGAGTAACTGGCCCTGGCGTGACTGGGTGATCCAGGCCTTCGATGACAACATGCCTTTCGACCAGTTCACCATCGAGCAGATCGCCGGTGACATGCTGCCGGACGCGACACCTTCCCAGATGCTTGCATCCGCTTTTAACCGAAATCACCGTCAGAATTCCGAGGGTGGCGCGCTCGCCGAGGAATTTTTCGTTGAGAACGTAATCGACCGGGTGGAGACAACCTCCGTGGTCTGGCTGGGCTTAACCGTAGGCTGCGCGCGTTGCCATGATCACAAGTACGATCCGATCTCCCAGCGGGAGTTCTATCAACTCTATGCCTACTTTAATAACATCGGCGAGAACGGCACGGGCAAAGGCACCACGGCCAATCCCATTCAGAAAATGCGTTCACCCTTGAGCAAACCTTCCCCGAAACTGGCCGCGGAAATTTCCACAGCGGAACAGGTCTTCCAGGCAGCACAAGGTGGCCTTGATCAGCGGCTTGAAACCTGGGTGGCCGCTTACGATGTAAAAAAGGCGGACGCGGACAGCTGGAAGCTCGCGAACATCACTTCGGCAAAACCGACTACAGGCAAGCTGGAAAAACAGGAGGACGGCTCCTGGAAGCTGGCTGGCAAGGCGAACCAGGCCACCTACACGCTGCAGATTAAATCCGACAGCCAACGCGTAACCGGCATTCGAATCGATGCCCTGCCCGACCCATCGTTCACCAAGCCGCGCCAGCTGGCGCGCAGCTCGAACGGCAATTTTGTCCTGAGCGAAGTCGTGATCCTGGTGGACGGAAAACCACAGGCGCTGAAACCCGCTACGGCAACCTTCGCACAGGATAAATACCCCGCCAGCTACCTGACCGACGGCAAGCCTACGACCGGCTGGGCTATTTATGATACGAAGCCCTATCCGGTCAGTGCCTTTATCCTGCTGGCCCAGCCTTTAGAATTAAAAGCCGACAGCACCTTGACCGTGGAGCTTCGCCATCAATCACAATTTGGCGACCATAATTTGGGCCGATTCATACTGATGACCACGCAAAGCGATACGCCAGACCTCAAGGGTTCAGCCGGTGTAAATCCTGAGGTGATCGCAGCGATCAAACAGCCCAAGGACCAGCGGTCGAAGAAGCAACAGGAGCTCCTGCTTAACCATTATCGAACCATCGACGGCCCCTTGCTGGCCGCAAAAGCTGAACAAGCCCGTCTTGAAACAGAGTTTGGCAAACAAGGCTTCAAGGAAGTCCCGGTGATGGTGATGCGGGAACGCCCGGGCACACGCATGCCGGCATACCTCCTGAATCGTGGACAATACACCGAGCCCGACAAATCTGAAGAGCTCCCGCGTGGTGTCCCAGCCGCCCTGTTCAACGGCCCGAGCGAAACCATGCCACAGGATCGACTGGAGCTCGCTCGCTGGCTCGTCTCCAGGGACCATCCGCTGACCGCCCGGGTATTCGTGAATCGCGTCTGGCAAGGTGTCTTCGGCACCGGACTGGTGAAGACCGTCGAAGATTTTGGCGCCCAGGGCGAGGTTCCCCCGAATCCGGATCTGCTCGACTGGCTGGCGGTCGAGTTCATCGAATCCGGCTGGGACGTGAAAGCCTTATACACGCTGATCTTCACCAGCGAAACCTTTCAGCAAAGCTCCAAGGTCACCGCGGCGATGCTCGAACGGGATCCGGAAAACCGCTTACTCGCACACGGGCCCCGCTATCGCATGGATGGTTTTTCCATTCGCGACTCCGCGCTTCAAGCGGCAGGACTGCTCAACAACAAAGCTGGCGGCCCGCCTGTGAAACCCTACCAACCGACCGGCTTGTGGAACGTGGTGGGCAGCAACGCCAACACGCGTTACGGAGTGAGTAAAGGCCCCGACCTTTACCGCAAAAGCATGTACACCTATTGGAAGCGCGCGGTGAATCCACCCCGGCAAATCATCTTCGACGCCGCGGGTCGGGAAACCTGCAACGTGAATAATCGTGTGACCAACACGCCGCTCCAGGCGCTGGTGCTCATGAACGATGTAACCTTCGTGGAAGCCGCCCGAAACCTCGCCGAACGCGCACTCAAGGACGGCTCACCCAAAGCTCAGGACCGGCTGAACCGGATTTACAGTCTGGCCACGGCCCGGATGGCCGACAGCCGGACCTTGGAAATCCTGACCGACAGCTTGATGTACTACCAACCCTATTTCAAGGCACAGCCAGCGGAGGCAAAGGCTTTCCTGGCCGCGGGCCAATCTCCGCGGGACGCAAGCCTCGATCCGGCTGAACACGCAGCCTATACCGCCGTTGCCCACCTGGTCCTCAACCTTGATGAATGCATCACCCTGGAATAAGCCATGAACGACTCCCCTTTCACCGCAAACCGTTTACTCGAAACGCGCCGTCAATTTTTTGGTCGCTCGGCCAAAGGCGTCGGCGTCGCGGCTCTCGCAACCCTGTTCAATCGGGATTTGGGCGCAGTCGGATCCCCCGGTGCGAATGATCAAGGCGTACTGAAAGACTTTCATCAACCGCCTAAGGCCAAGCGCGTCATCTACATGTTCCAGAGCGGAGCGCCCTCGCAACAGGATCTCTTTGACTACAAACCCAAGCTGCAGGAGTTCCACGGGCAGGATATGAAGAGCCATTTCGAGATGACCCAACGGATCACCGGAATGACCAAGGGCCAGAAGACCTTTCCACTTGCGGGCACGAAGTACAATTTCTCCAAGCACGGCAAGTGCGGCATGGAAATCAGTGAACTCCTACCGCACATCTCCGAACTCGCGGATGATATCACGCTGATCCGTTCGATGCACACCGAGGCCATTAACCATGATCCGGCGATTACTTTTTTTCAAACCGGCCACCAGCTGGCGGGTCGTCCGAGCATCGGCTCCTGGCTGTCGTATGGCTTGGGTTCCGCCAACGACAATCTGCCCACGTTCATCGCATTGGTTTCGCGCGGAACCGGCCGCCCCAACTGTCAGCCGCTCTATGACCGACTCTGGGGCAGTGGTTTTCTGCCGACGAAACACGCGGGCGTAAAGTTCATGAGCGTGGGCGACCCGGTTTTGTACCTCAACAATCCCGCCGGCTTTAATGCAAGCTCGCGCAGACGCATGCTGGACGACCTGGCGAAACTGAACGAAAAGAAACTCGAAGAATTTGGCGATCCGGAAATTGCCACGCGCATCGAACAGTATGAAATGGCCTTTCGTATGCAGACCTCGGTGCCCGAGCTGACCGACTTCTCAGACGAGCCGCAGCACATCCTCGACATGTACGGGCCGAACGTGAAAACGCGTGGGACCTATGCCTACAACTGCCTGCTCGCTCGGCGCATGGCCGAGCGGGACGTCCGTTTCATCCAGCTATTTCACATGGGCTGGGATCAGCACTTCACCCTGCCGAAACAGCTAAGCGGTCAATGCCGGGATACCGACCAAGCCTCTGCCGCCCTGGTCAAGGACCTCAAGCAACGCGGCATGCTGGACGACACACTGATCGTCTGGGGCGGCGAGTTTGGCCGCACGTCGTATTGTCAGGGCCCGCTGACCCGCGAGAACTATGGCCGGGATCATCATCCGCGCTGCTTCTCGCTCTGGATGGCCGGAGCCGGGGTCAAACGCGGCTTCACCTACGGCGCCACGGATGACTTCTCCTACAACATCACCGAGAATCCCGTTCACGTACATGATCTGCACGCCACGATGATGCAGCAACTCGGCATCGATCACGAAAAGCTCACATACAAATTCCAGGGACGTTATTACCGCCTCACGGATGTCCACGGCCACGTCGTGAAGGATATCCTTACGTAGAAACGTTATGCTCGGACGGAGCCTCGCGCTCCAAAAACAAACGCCGTCGTATGTAATACCAACATCCTTGAATGACCTAACCACATGAAGTATTTAATGAAACATACGCTTATAACCGCCCTCTGTATCGGGTGGAATCTCCAGGCTGCAGATCCAAGCATCCAGCATGTTGAAAACATGAAAGCCGGGACTGCTCTTTTTATTGAGACCATTCGGCCGGCTTTGACGACGCATTGCCTCAAGTGTCACGGCGGGGAGAAAACGCGTTCGGACCTGAGCATGGCAAATCGCGACCTGCTGATCAAAGGCGGCGAATCCGGTCCGGTGATCGATTTGGAAAATCCCAACCGTAGCCGACTGCTCAAACTCATTCGGCATGAGGACGAGAAAATCCAGATGCCGCCCAAGAAGCCGAAGCTTCCGGATGCGCTTATCGCAGACATCGCCAAGTGGATCCACCTGGGCGCGCCCTACGATGCACCGCTCCTCGAGAAATCCGCGGATGCCGATAAGGCCATGCAGGTGACGGACAATGACCGGGCTTTCTGGTCGTTCCAGGCGCTGAAGGTCACACCACCTCCTACGATCGACGCGAATGGGGCCAAGACCGCGATCGATCAATTCTGGCTGGCTCAGCTGAAAGCGGAGGGCTTAAGCCCGAATCCACGCGCGGAAAAACGCACCCTGGCCCGACGCGCAAGCCTGGACCTCACTGGACTGCCACCCAGCCGTGAGGACCTGATCGATTTCATGAGCGATCAGAAGCCCGGAGCCTGGGAACGCATGATCGATCGTCTACTCGCCTCTCCCCATTACGGAGAACGCCAGGCACGCCATTGGCTGGATGTGGCACGCTTCGCGGAAAGTGACGGATTCGAGCAAAACTATGATCGCAAGACCGCCTACCACTATCGTGATGCGATGATCGAAGCGTTCAATGCCAATGTACCCTGGGACCGCCTGGTCCGCTGGCAACTGGCAGGCGACGAGCTTGAGCCGGACTCTCCGCTCGCATGGAAAGCCACGGGCTTCCTCGCGGCGGGCGTTTTCCCTACCCAGATTACCGAAGCGGAATTTGAACAAACGCGTTACGACGAACTGGACGATATGGTGGGGACGACTACGGCGGCATTCCTCGGACTCTCGGTCGCCTGTGCGCGTTGTCACGACCACAAATATGATCCGATTCCGGCCCAGGATTATTACAACATGATCGCGACCTTCGCGACGGCGATCCGCAGCGAGAAAGCGCTTGGGATCGACTCCGAAGTCTTCCAGGCAAAACTCGCGCCGTGGGAAGAGAAAGGCAAAGCGCTCGAAGCCGCGAAGGAAGCCTATGCCACGTCCAACTTGGAAACGGGCTTCAAGGAATGGCTGAAGAAACCCACGGGCCTTGACCAATTGACCAGCGGTACCTGGCAATTGCTTGATCCAAGTACGGTGGTCTCACGGGATGGTGCGACACTCACCCGCCAAGCCGACGGTGCCTGGCTGGCGTCCGGGAAGAATCCCTCATCCGATGCGTACACGATCGAAGCTACCGCATCCGCGGGGTCACAGGCCTTGCGTATCGAAGCGTTGACGCATAAGAGTTTTCCGCGCAATGGACCCGGCCGTGCAAGCAACGGCAACTTCGCCCTCGGACATTTAAGCATCGAGGCACAACCCATTGGTTCAAAAACGAAGTCGGTACCGATCAAACTGGTCGATGCGCGCGCCACGCATCAGCAGAACACCGGTGGCTTGTCCGTAAAAAGCTCCTACGACGGCGATCCGAACACAACCGGATGGGCGGTGGACCTGGGTGGTATCGGCAAGGATCAATCGGCGGTCTTCGTTTTTGATAAACCCCTGGAAACGGCGATGCAGCTCACCATCACCATGCGTTTTCATGTGAACACCTCACACACTTTTGGTCGCATTCGCCTGGCCGTGGCCCGGGATCCCCAAGCCGACATCAAGGCTGAGTTGGGCGCGTCGCAAGATCTCATTAGCGCGGTCGCAGCGCTCAAAGAGGGCACGCTGACGGATGATCAAAAAGCAATCTTAC
>JBLIND010000385.1:0-5990 GCA_047639095.1 Candidatus Omnitrophota bacterium
ATCTCGACCAGCTCAGTCAACTGGGCCACCCGGACATCCTGGGGGTTGACCGTTTTGTCTTCGCGAATCCGCTGGAAGACCGGGCTGACAACGCTGACCAGGGGCAGGCGACGCGCGGGCCGCCATTCCGATGCATCCGCATCCCAGTTCAGCACCATGCGGTCGATGGTCGCTCCGCGCGTCGTCTCAGAAATCAAATCCAGGCAGGAAATTTCGATCACCCATTCCGGACGCACCATCTGATAGGCCACGTGATCCATCGCCTGCATGCGGGCGCCGGCGGTGCGACGATAGGCCGTTCCTCCGCGCCGTAAAATCAAGGGCTCGATCCTCCGCGCGCGGGCTCCAACCAGCATCAGGCTGTCGGCATCGGCTGGCATGGTCGCCATGGTAAATAGAAAATCGTAGGTCAAGCCATTCACGTGCGTGATCTGGATCTTGCTGGCGAAGACGAAGCGGTTGAAGATCTCCGCTTTCTTCATCAGCTTGCCCGTCCACTTCAAGGGGATTTCGTTCGCGACATTCGCTTCGGTAATCTTTCTTGGCCTTCGCTCTTTCCCCTTCCCCTCCGGATCCTTGACGACCTCGAACACGTTCACCTTGTGCACAATTTTCTACGCCTGATTGATGTACAGCCGGGAGGTGTCGCTGAGATAGGCGTCAAATTTTTCGAGATCGAATTCGGGATCACCCGCGAGTAAGGCTTCGCCGACCCCCTCGAGGTCGTTGTGGGTACTCACCAATGCTTCCAAGTCGTGATCGACGGTCGCCCGCAAGACGTTGCGATTGGTCGCTGGTGTTCCGGTCCGGGGGCGAGAGCAATCCGGGACGGGCTTTTCACCATTTGCAGGGGCTACTGTTGCAAGCCGAAGGTAAACATGTGACAGTCCTGATCGATCAGGCGCACTTGATCAACAGCAAGCATGAGGTCGAACAACTCGCCATGCTGATGAGCCTTCAATTCGAGAACCGACACCCCTTGGTGACTTTGATTTTCTTTGGTCATGATCGCCTGAAAAACAATTTGCGGGACGTTCCCTCATTGACCCAGCGCTTGCCGATTCGGGGCATATTGATCCACTCACCCAGGTGCAGGCAGAGGAGGTTCTGGAAATGATCAAGCTGCACAACCTCGACGGCATTGTCCTGCACGTCGCGAGAACCTTGCCTCCCGGCAACTTCGAGACCCAGAAAAAGTTCTTCCCCGAATCCAACCACTACGTGTTTATCGCCGAAGAGGCCGGCCTGGAAAGCAAGGCCGTCGGGCGGGGCGTCGGGCGGGCAAGCATGCTGATCAACACGGACGGAAGCACCCAGCATACGTCCATCATGGATCCAGCCACTTTTTTGAACTTCAATCAAAGTGACGCCCGCATGGACGACCCGATCCTGATCGCGTTTGAGCGAGACACCCCGTCTGACGGTGAAAATTAAGACCGTTTCCGACTGTGGGCACCCAGTACGGGCGGTAAAAACCTGTTGCATTCGCGGCCGGTGATCTCAAGTATCAGCCCATGATCGAACGGGCCAACGCCAGATATGCTCTCAACGCCTTTGCGCCACTGGCGATCTTTGTCCTCGTCTTCTTAAGTGGGTTCATCACGACCAAGGTCTACCAGGTCCCCGTCCCCCGCGTGCACGATGAGTTTGCTTATCTCCTCGCGGCAGA
Source organism: Candidatus Omnitrophota bacterium (assembly GCA_047639095.1). GTDB lineage: Bacteria > Verrucomicrobiota > Kiritimatiellia > SS1-B-03-39 > UBA6053 > JAPYUI01. The sequence goes on from JBLIND010000385.1 coordinate 1,670, forward strand.
CACCTTCGCATCCGGGCGCATCACCAACCCGCCCAACCCGGAACCGCTTCTCCTGGAAACCTTTCACGTGATCCAGCACCCCACCTACCAGGGCAAGTACCCCCCCGGGCAGGGCTTTTTCCTCGCCATCGGTCAGCGCGTGTTTGGACACCCGGCGTTTGGCATCTGGCTCGCCATGGCCATCGCCACCGCGGCGATGCTGCGCATCCTGATGCGATACGGCCCGCTGTGGGCCTCCGTAGCCCTCAGCCTAACACCGCTGCTCTGCCCACCCCTCTTCTGGCAATGGACCCAAAGCTACTGGGGCGGCGGCGCGGCCTACGCCGGTGCCGCCTTGTTCCTTCTCGGCATCACCGAAAGCCTCCAGCGACCCACCCGCCTGGCTGCGCTGGCCGGAATGCTCGGCTTGCTCCTGCTCTCGCAGACCCGACCGCTTGAGGGTGGACTCACCGCCGCGCTGATGCTTCTGCTCGCGTGGGTGCTCGCCGGGAAAAGTCATCGCGCACCGCTGTGGAAGATCACCATCTGGATGGCGGCCGCCGGGGGTATCGCGCTGACCTGGACGCTCTTCTACAACCACACCCTCACCGGAAACGCCCTGGACTTCCCGCACCGCCACTGGGCCAAAGGCGTTCGTGCCGCCGGCCTTCCCGAGCAGCTCCGCACCTACACCGGATCCAAGCCGCGCACCGATCTGGAGGAACTGCTCCGGGCGGGTCGGTACTTTATCGGTCCGGTCCTGATCTTCCTGCTGCCCGGCTTAGTCCTGGTCAAGGACCGTGCGAAATGGATCGGTGGCCTGCTCGTGGTGCTCCTGCTCACGGGCATCAGCATCCGAATTTCCGCCGCCCATCCGCACTATCTGGCACCAGGTCTCCCACTGGTGATACTGCTCATCGCAGCCGCCTGGCTGGCGCTGTGGCAACATCCCCGCACCCGTATCGTCGCCGGCCTGATCCTCGCCCTGCACCTGGCCGTCGGGGCCGGCAGTATCCTGCATCGCATCGCTCAGCGCCCGGGTTGGGATCGCTTCGATGAACGCCAGGATATCATCACCAAGCTGCAGGAGAAACCCGGCGAGCACCTGATCTTCGTCCGCTATACCCCGGGACACGATGTACACGCCGAATACGTCTACAACGCCGCGGATCCCGCCCGGGCACCCATCATCTGGGCACGCGAAGGCACCGCGCCCCAACGGGCCGACCTGATGCGCGTCTATCCGGACCGACAGCACTGGTTGCTCAAAGCCGACCAACGGCCGAATGCCCTTCAACCCTACCCCCAGGATGGAATCCCTGAACGTGAATGATCGACCCCTTGTCAGCTTTCTCATCGCGGCCTACAACGAGGAGCGCTACGTGGTTGAATGCGTGGACTCCTGCCTGAACCAGACCTACCAACCGGTGGAAGTCTGCGTAACCGATGACGGCTCAACCGACCGCACCTGGGAGGTCCTGCAAACGGCATACGCCCAGGACCCCCGGGTGAAACTCGCCCGCCTGGAGGAAAACAAGGGCAAGGTTTACGCGTTCAATCGTAGCTATGAACTCGCGGAAGGCAAATACCTGACCGTGATCGGTGCCGATGATGTCAACGAACCCACCCGGGTGGAAAAGTGCATGGCGCCCCTGTTGAACGATCCCGGCATCGCGATCACTTTTTGTGACCTCAAACTGGTCGATGCCTCACTCGGCCTGCTGCACGCGTCGTTCTACCGCATGTTGGGTCACGTGAAAAAATTCGAGCAGCCCGACTTCGACTACGCCTCTTATCTCGCCACGCGCTCCCTGGTCAGTGGCAATGCCATCACCATCGGTCCCGTCGCCCTGGAAAGCATCTTTCCCATCCCGGAAACCCTGCGCTTTGAAGACTGGTGGATCACCTTCGTCGCCACCTTCTACGGAAGCTTCCATTACGTGGATGAAGCCCTCGTGCTCTATCGACAACACGGCGCGAATGACAACGGATCGCGGCACAGCCTGTGGAAGGACTACACCTCCCGGGTGAAACTGATCGGCCGCAACCCGCCGGTCTTTGCCGCATTTCTGGATTTTCTGGAGGCGCGAAAAGCCCATCAGTTCACCCATGCCATGCTCCTGGAAAAACACATTCACGAGCTGGTCCAGCTGCAGACGCTCGCCGAGCGCAAGGCCCATACCCGCGCCTTCCTCGCCGGTCCGGGCGCGGAAGGCCTGCTCCCCGGCGAGCGGACACGCCTCAACAAGTTCACCCACTTCGGGCGCAGAGTTATTTTTCTGAGCGTGTTGCGTAAACACCTCAGTCAACCATTCACCCGGGGGCCGGATCGATGATTTCAAGCGGCATCCATCCAGTCTTTTATTGTAACCCCCACAGCCCCGTGGTAGACATCCACACGACCTCCACCGCCTGTTCGCATTCGAGTTATCATGCCTCTACCACAAACTATTAAGACCCTGATTCCGGATCCAATGTTAAATGCGGCCAAACATGTGGTCCGGCACATCACCTCCCTGAAGTATGCCGGCAACACCTATATGCCTGCCCGTTCTGCAACGGACACTTCTCCGCCTTCCTGCCCACGGGTTCGCATCTGCCCGTGCTCAAGGAAAAGCAGGTGGTCAGTGGCGGCTATCGGACCAATGCCATCTACCCGCGTTGTCGTTCGACCGACCGCGAACGCCTGGTCTACCTCTACCTGCAGAAATACCAGCCCACGCTTTTCACCCAGCCGTTCAGCCTGCTGCATATCGCTCCAGAACGAAACCTCTCGCGCACGCTGAAGAAACTCCCGCAGATCGATTACACCTCCGCCGATCTGGATGCATCCCTCGCCGACATCCGCATGGATATCACGAACATTGAACGCGATGACGCCACCTACGACGGCATCATCTGCAATCACGTGCTCGAACACATTCCAGATGACGCCCTGGCCATGCGGGAGCTGTACCGTGTGCTCAAACCGGGTGGCTTCGCCATTCTCCAGGTGCCCATCTCCTATACGATCGGGAGTACCTACGAAGATTTCAGCATCACCAGCCCGGAAGCACGCGAGGCCGCGTTCGGTCAGAACGATCATGTGCGCATCTACGGCAGCGACTACGCCAGCCGACTCGAAGAGGCCGGCTTCACCGTGACCCTGCACGATTACCTTGAAGACGTCGGCGACGAAGCGTTCACCCGCCATGCCCTGCTCAAGGAAGAGAAGCTTTTCGTCTGCGCTAAAGCGACCAGCTAAACGCCGCCCGAGGGCACACGTGCACCCAGCCGAACCGCGTAGCGCGGACCTCCAACCACGGAGTGGACATGGTTTTCAGCCCTGGGCTTCAAAGGTGTCTGCTCACAAAAAAACCGCTCGCACATCGCGAACGGTTCGTCAACTTCCCCCGCGCCCCCCCTACCCGCTAAGCACCAGATCCCGGGCGGCCACTTTCCACCCCCGACTGAACTGGCGGTATTCGCCCCGGATCAGGGAGCCCAGCACTGCGGGCACCCGGGCCAGACGCACTCCGGGCAAGCGTGAACGCCGCTCCAGAAAGTCGAGCTTGGCCTGCAGCAAATACACACGTTCATCCGGCACGTCCGCCAGGCGCGTCACCTGCTCCACCAGGTCACGCATCGCCGCCACCTGATCCGCGTAATACGCCTGCCGCTCCAGGGAACGCGAAGCCTCGTAGTAGGAGCGGTCACTCGTGGCCAGCCCGCCCACTTCATTGGCACTGTGCTGACGGTAGCGGGTCAAGGGCTCGGCGAGGAATCCCAGGGTATCCGTGGTCGACAGAATCAAACTCAACCAGGCATCGTGAATCCATCGCTCGGAAAAGGGGAGAACCGGATCCAATCGCGCGCGACGGACCATGAGCCCGGCACCGGTTACCATGGGCCGCTGAAGCAACAGATCGAATGACCCGCCGCGCGCCCAGGCCCCTTGTTTTTGCGCATCGAAACCAATGCTTTTCCACATGGTCGATCCGAGTGGCTCAAGCGCATCATCCACGAGCTCGAGATCGTGGAACACCAGGGCCCAGTCGGGATGCGCATCCATGCAGGCCTCCAGCCGGGCCAGTTTTTCCGGATGCCAGGCATCATCCTGATCACAGAAGGCAATGTAGGTCCCCGTGCAGCGTTTCACCGCCGACTCGAAATTCTTCGCAACCCCCTGGCGGCTCGCATGCGACTCCACCCGGACCGGATAAGAAACCGTAGCGGCAAAGGCATCCAGCAGTTCAAGCGTTTGATCGGTCGACGCATCATCCCCGACCACCAGCTCGTCCGGCAGGCGGGTTTGCGCGGCAATACTGCCCAGCTGGTGCTGCAGGTAGGCCGCCCCATTGCA
>JBLIND010000386.1:0-5966 GCA_047639095.1 Candidatus Omnitrophota bacterium
CGCCGTCCAAGATCATTGGTTTGGCCTACGTACGTTCTTCCGTCGGGATTGAGCAGTACGTACACGAAATACATGTTCAGGAGGCTGGGAGGGTAAAAAAATGGCTCCGAAGGTAGGACTCGAATTCGCCTTCGGCGAACGTCCCGCCTACAATCCGACGTGGCGGATTAACCGCTTTCAAGTTTTATGCTGGCGATAATTTCCCGTCCCACCCCGGTCTTGAAATACTTTTCGCGACGCATCGCTTCAGACCGAGATGCGAATGTTTCTTGATGTATCAGCTTCCAAGGTCCTTGATGGCGTTTCGTATGCAATGTCCCACGATAGTTTGGATCGTTGTGCTGGGTCAGTCGCCGTCCAAGATCATTGGTTTGGCCTACGTACGTTCTTCCGTCGGGATTGAGCAGTACGTACACGAAATACATGTTCAGGAGGCTGGGAGGGTAAAAAAATGGCTCCGAAGGTAGGACTCGAACCTACAACCAATTGGTTAACAGCCAACTGCTCTACCAATTGAGCTACTTCGGAACCGGACGCGCAAAATACCGCAATTCGTCTTGCTGACAAGCCATTTTTGCAGGGAAATTTCAGGGGGGGCACGAGGGGATCTCCGGCCAGGCGGGCGTCCTCCCCCCTGTGGGTTGCAATTTCGCTTCGAGTCGGTACATGAGAGCACATGAATCATCAAAATCTCATTCCGCTCCTGCTGCTCGCCCTCGTCCCGTTCGTAAGCCAGGCGGCTTCTCCCAACATCGTTTTTATCCTCGCCGATGACCTCGGCTACGGGGAGCTCGGCTGTTACGGGCAGGAAAAGATCAAAACGCCGAACATCGATCGGCTGGCCACGGAGGGCGTTCGCTTTACCCAGCATTACACCGGCGCCCCGGTGTGTGCGCCTGCTCGCTGTACCTTAATGACGGGTCAAAATCTCGCCCACGCGGAAATCCGGGGAAATAAGGATTCCGGAAATGGACGCATCTACCCCGGCCAGTGGCCCATTACCGAAGGGATTGTAACCCTTGCCCAGGTCATGAAAAAAGCAGGCTACGCGACCGGCGCCTTCGGAAAATGGGGATTGGGGCCATCCAACACCAGCGGCTCACCCATCAAAAAAGGCTTCGATCGATACTACGGCTATAACTGTCAGCGGAATGCCCACAGCTTCTACCCGCCTTTTCTGGACAGCAATGAGCGGGAGGTCCTGATCAACAAGAATCCCATTTTCGGGCATGATCGAAAGCCTGAGGGCGAAGTGAAAGCCGAAGATTACCGCGCCGCGAACTATGCCCCGGACCTGATCCTCGCCGAAAGCCTGAAGTTCATCGATACGAACAAGAACAAGCCCTTCTTCCTTTACCTGCCTTTCGTGGAGCCGCACGTATCAATCCAAAGCCCGCAGGAATGGATCGATCGCTACCCTAAAGAGTGGGACGAGGAACACGGGCCCTACCGCGGGCAGAACGGCTACACCCCCCACCCCCGCCCGCGCGCGGCCTATGCGGCCATGATTTCCGACCTCGACGAACATGTCGGCTCCATCCTCGACCGCCTGGAACAACACGGCCTCACCGGCAACACGCTGGTCGTTTTCACATCCGATAACGGTCCGACCCATGGCGGCAACGACAAACGCTGGCACATCGGCGGAGCGGCCTGCACCTTCTTTGATTCGGCGGGCGGTCTACGCGGATTCAAAGGCAGCTGTTACGAAGGCGGTATCCGCGTGCCCTGCATCGTGAAGTGGCCAGGTAAAGTCACGCCGGGGACCACCACGGATGTCCCCTCGTATTTTCCGGACTGGTTCCCCACCCTGACCCATGTCGCCGGCGGTCAACTTCCCGAACAGACGCTCGACGGCATTGATCTCATGGATGTGCTGATAGGCAAGCCCACGGAACGTCCAGCACCCATGATCTGGGACTTCCATAACTACGGAGGGATCATCGCCATCCGGGACGCCAAGTGGAAAGCTCTCCGTCGGGATCTGCTGAAGAAAAAACCGGCCGCATGGGAGCTCTACGATCTGGATGTGGATCCCAACGAGACAACGAATCTCGCCACCGACCATCCGGAGGTCGTCCAGCGACTGGAAAAAGCCTGGCTGTCCTCCCGGACGGTAGAAGCCGATTTCCCCATCCCCTTCGTCGACGGAAAACGTGCCCTGAACTAACCGTCCCTAACGATTAGGAGCGCCGTCCTCGTCTGGAAAAAACACCTGGCCCGTAAATATAGTTCATGAAGTCCATGCACAAAACGTTTATAACGATCGCCTTAATCACCTGCGCCACCGCACTTCGCGCGAAAGAGTCCACGCTTGCACAGGTGCAGCCTTTCTTTGATCGTCATTGTTTCGATTGCCACGACGACGAGACCCAGAAGGGGGATCTCGACCTGACCCAACTGAAGTTCAATCCAGCAGACCCCGCAACGTTTGCAACGTGGGAACGGATCTATGACCGCGTGCGGTCCGGGGAGATGCCGCCAGAGAAAAAGCCCCGCCCGGACAAAGACCACCAGGCGTCCTTTCTGACTACGATCAACGTGCCGCTCCTCGCCGCGGACCGAAAAGATCGCATCGAAAAAGGTCGTGTCCACGTACGCAGGCTCACCCGCATGGAATATGAGTACACAGTTCATGACCTGCTCGGCATCGACCTGCCCCTGCATAAACTGCTCCCCGAAGATCCAGCCACCCACGGATTCGAAACCGTGGCCAGTGGACAGCAACTCTCCCATCACCATCTCGCCCGTTACCTCGAAGCCGCAGACCAGGCCTTGAATCACGCATTCGACCGGGCCATTAACGGCGATGAAACCTACAACCATATATTCAGCCCGAAAGAGCTCGGGCAGGCTTCTGGTGGTTCGGGCAATTACCGCGGTCCAGAGACCCGGGATGACATCACCATTGCCTGGCCGATCAAGGTGCAATTCTACGGACGCATGACACGGACCCGGGTGCCGGAATCCGGCTGGTATCGCATCACCCTGAAAGACCTGCATGCGATCAATCCGAAAAACGGCGTGGTCTGGGGAAGCCTCCAGAGCGGAGATGGGTACTCAAACAGTCCCATCATGTATCCCATTGCACCGGTAGAGGCTGGCGTCGAACCGCGCGACCAGGTGTTTGAAGCCTGGATCCAAAAGGACCACCTCCTTCGGCTCCTGCCCAACGATGCGACACTGAAGCAGGCACCGACCGGAGCGGGCGGCGGCAACGTCTCCTACAAGGGCCGCGACCTCAAGAAGCAGGGCTTTGCCGGACTGGCCTTTAAAGGCATCGTCGTCGAACGCATCTACCCAAACGCCACCCGGCAGGCCGTACGTCAAAATCTGTTCGGTGGGTTGGCCAAAGAAGACACTCCTAAGCTGTCATCAAAAGCCGATCGCGGCCCCCTGCTGGAAAAGGTCCTCGGCACCTTTGCCCGACGCGCCTTCCGCCGCCCGGTGACCCGGGAACAACTCGCGCCCTACGTCAAACTCGCGTCCAACGCCCTCGACGCATCCAAGGCCAAACCCGTCGATGCACTTCGCGTCGCCTACCGGGCGATGCTTTGCTCGCCGCGATTCCTCACGTTCGTCGAAACGCCGGGCCAACTGGACGCCTACGCGGTGGCCTCACGCCTGAGTTACATGCTGTGGAACTCCATGCCGGATGAAGCCCTTATGCGCGCAGCAAGCAAGGATGCGTTCAAGGACGGGAAAACCCGCCAGAAGGAAGTCACTCGCATGCTGGCAGATCCCAAGTCTCAGCGCTTTATCACCAGCTTCACTGACCAATGGCTGGACTTCAGGGACATCAACATCACCACCCCGGATCAACGCATGTTCCGCATGTGGGACCCCATCCTGCAGGATTCCATGCTCGCGGAAACCCGCGCCTTCGTAAACGAGTTGCTGAAAAGGAATCTCCCCATCCAACACCTGATCCAGTCCGACTTCGCCATGCTGAACGAACGCCTCGCCCGCCATTACGACTTGAAAGAGGTCGATGTGAAGCCGGGCGAAGGTCTGCAAAGAGTTCACCTGGAAGACGACCCTCGCGGAGGCCTGATTACCCAGGGTGCGGTGCTTAAGGTCACGGCGAATGGCACCACCACTTCGCCCGTGATCCGCGGGGTCTGGATCAATGAGCGCATCCTCGGCGCACACATTCCGCCACCGCCGCCCAACGCGGGCTCCATCGAACCCGACATCCGCGGAGCGATCAGCATCCGCGACCAGCTCGACAAGCACCGTCGAAGCGAATCCTGCGCTGCCTGCCACCGCACGATCGATCCCATCGGCTTCGCCCTGGAACAGTTTGATCCGGTCGGTCGCTGGCGCACCAAATACGCCTCCAACAATAAAGCGGCCGTGGTCGATCCTTCCGGCATCACGCCGGAAGGCGAAACCTTCAAGGACATCCGCGAATGGAAGGCCCTGTACGTCAAACGGCCGGAACAGCTTACCCGCGGCTTTGCCGAACAGCTCCTCACCTATTCCACGGGCGCGGCCATGCGGTTCAGCGATCGTGAATCCATCGAGAAAGTGGTGCGCCAGGCGGAGCAACAGGGCTACGGCATAAAGTCCATCATGCTGGCCGTCATCGCGAGTGAAAGCTTCCTGAACAAGTAAGGTCCTATCATGAAAAACGTACACGTTAATTTTGGTGCAAGCATCTCACGCCGCACGCTGCTGAAAAGCGGCAGCATCGCGCTCGGCATTCCGATGCTCGACGCCATGGTCCCCGCCTTTGCCAAGGGCCCGGTACAACAGACCAAGCGTTTTGTCGGTGTGAGTTTATACCTGGGCCTGCACGGACCAAACGTTGTCCCCCAAGGTGCAGGCACCACCTATAAACCCTCTCCCTACCTGAAGTCGCTACAGGATATCCGGGATCGCTACACCATCGTATCCGGTTCGTCGCATCCCGGTGTGAGTGGAGGCCATACCGCCGAAGGCAGCATCTGGTCTGCCTGCCCGAACTCCCGTAATGGCACCTCGCGCAACACCATTTCCCTCGATCAAATGATGGCCCGACACCTGGGTCATGAAACGCGCTTCCCGTCCCTCGTGCTCAACACGGGCAGCGAGAACAGCCCGTCCTACACGGAAAATGGAGCCATGATCCCGGCCGAAGACAACCCGGTAAAAGTCTTCACCCGGCTTTTTGTCAACGACAGTAAAGCCGAACAGGAACGCCAGGCCGAATTACTGCGCCGGGGCCGCAGCGTGATGGACGTCATCGGGGGGGAAGCCAAAGCCTTAGGCCGTGAACTGGGTCCGGGCGATCGAGACAAACTGGATGCCTGGTTTACATCCGTCCGCGAGCTGGAAGTTCGTCTCCAGGCCAACGAGGCCTGGGTGCGCAAACCAAAACCCACGGTGGATGTGAAGCCCCCGCGCGACACCACAAAAAACAATGCCATCGAAGTCGAACGAGCGATGCTGGACATCGTACACCTCGCTTTACAGACCGATTCCACCCGCTTTATCACCCTGCACCTGACGGACAACCGGGTCACCGATCTCGCAGGCGTCGATGAAAGTTACCATGGGCTCAGCCACCACGGTCGGGATGAAGCGAAACTGGCACAGCTGGCCATCGTTGAACAAGCCATCGTCAACGAATGGGCCAATCTGCTGCGCAAGCTGAAAGCCTCCGATCAGGGCGGCCATAGTCTGCTCGATGAAACCATGGTCATGTTGACGTCCAACCTGGGGAACGCCTCGAGTCACGACAACAAGAACCTGCCGGTGCTCTTTGGCGGTGGCGGATTTAAACATGGTCGCCACCTGGCCTTTGATCAGAAGAAAAATTACGCACTGCCGAACCTGTACCTGAGTGCATTGCATCAACTGGGGCTTCAGGAAGAGCGCTTTGCGACGAGCACGGGCACGATGGACGGGCTGGTGTAGTTTTGGAGTGGGGGGGCCTTTTTGCCCCCTGAGGGGGGGGGGTGCACAAACCGGCCCACCATCAC
>JBLIND010000387.1:0-5941 GCA_047639095.1 Candidatus Omnitrophota bacterium
GGTCGGTCACCCGAGGCACATTGCCGGAGGCTTCCTTGATGCAGACAATGTTCTCGACGTCGGCGAGGTCCAGAAACATTTCCGGTGTGATGTCGACCCGGTAGACCGGGGGGTTGTTGTAACACATGATGGGCAGGCTGGTGGAGGCGGCGACCGTGCGAAAGTGTTGAACGGTTTCCCGGCGATCGGAGTTGTAGACCATGGCGGGCATCACCATGAGCCCATCGACCCCGGCGGCTTCCGCGGCCTGTGAGGTTTCGCAGGCCCCCTTGGTGGTGAATTCTGCGACCCCGTTCAGGACGGGCACACGGCCTTCATTCACCTCGATGGTGGCTTTGAGCACCTGGACTTTTTCTTCGAGCGACAACGAACAGTTTTCGCCAATGGTGCCCAGCATGACCAGGCCGTGAATGCCCGTGTCGAGCAAGGCCTCCACGTGGGCCTGCGTGGCCGACAGGTCGAGGGAGAGGTCGTCGTTGAACTGTGTGGGTACGGCAGGGAAAACCCCGGCCCAATCTACTTTTAGTGGCATACGTCGGTCTTCCTGTGTTGGATGTGCGTGAGCATCGTTTACGAATAGGGTTTCAGCATATGGAGTCAAGGACATCCTCGGTTATGACAGGCCTGTCGTTAACGGTGTTTTGCCACCTGAGGCTGGAACGGGTCTTTGCACGCTTCGGTATGGCACCCGTACAGTCTGGAGTGTTTTCGGTTGTACTCTGATCGGATGCCCCTTTGATAGCCTTATGAAATTGCTAATGATCATGTTCTTGCCCCTGCTGGTTCAGGCGGGATTTGAAAAAATCCAGCCGGAGGAAGCGTACTTCTCGGAAGGCGCGGCCGCCGCCGATATCAACAATGATGGCCAGATGGATCTCATCTATGGCTCTACCTGGTATGCGGGACCGGACTTTCAGAAAGCATCGTTGATTTTCCCGCCTAAGGCTTTCTCGAAAACCAGTGGGTACGCAAACAGCTTTTTCTCCTTCCCCTATGATTTCAATCGGGATGGCTGGATGGATGTTCTGGCTTGGGGTTTGCCGAATTCCCCCGGCACCATCTACGTGAATCCACAGGTTCCCAACGGCGCGTGGACAAAGCAGGTGGTCTTTCCTGCGGTAGGTCATGAGTCGCCAAGCTTCCAGGATGTGAATGGTGACGGTGTTCCGGATCTGGTGTGTGTGTACGAGGGGGCTTTTGGTTATGCGACCTTCGACCCGGAGGATCCATACACGCGTTGGACCTGGCACGCGGTCGGACCGAATTCAGGGGCCATGCATGGATTGGGTATCGGTGATGTGAATGGGGATGGGCGCATCGATCTCCTGGCATCACTCGGTTGGTTCGAGCAGGGGGCGGACGCGGCATGGACCTATCATAAAGCGGCCTTCGGCCGTGGCGGGGCGCAGATGTATGCCTATGATGTGGATGGCGATGGTGACAACGACGTGATCACCAGTCTCGCGGGCCACGGTTGGGGCATGAGTTGGTTTGAGCAACATGACGGCGGCGCGTTCACCGAACATCGGATCATGGGCTCAAAGCCCTCGGACAACCCATTTGCGATTGCGTTCTCGCAACTGCATGCGATGGCACTGGCCGACATGGATGGCGATGGCCTGAAAGATATTATTACCGGAAAATGCTACTTCGCCCACAACGGAGGCGATCCCGGAGCCAAAGAACCTCCGGTCATGTATGTGTTCAAGCTGACACGCGACGACAACGAGGTTCTGTTCGTTCCAGAGGAGATGGATGGGGATTCAGGGTTGGGTCGACAAATCTCGATTGCGGACATGAACCGGGATGGCCGGCCGGATGTGGTCAGTGGAAATAAAAAGGGCGCGTTCGTGTTTTTGCAGGATGCCAGTGCGGGGCCGGTGGTCCTCCGGGCCCGTCCGGCGGCACGCAAAAAAGTTTCCCCAAAGGGAGCCCACTTTTTTGAGGGGGAGGCGCTCACCCCGATGGGAACGCCGACCGGACATGCACGATCACAGATGATGAGTGAATTCGGGGCTGACCTCTGGAGCGGTGACGAGCAGCTCTGGTGGACGGGTGCGAAGCCGGGGGATCGACTCGCCTTCGAGTTGAATGTCGCGAAGGCGGGGCGTTACAAGGTGGTGACGGTCATGACCAAGGCCATCGATTACGGCATCGCCCAGTTTTCCATTAATGGAGAGCCCTTGGGCGCTCCGGTGGATTTTTACGATACCCGAGTGATACCAAGCGGGGAAATTACCCTTGGTGAATGTAAGATGAAGGCCGGGTCGAATGTCTTCACGGCTGAAATTACAGGTGCCCACCCCGATGCCAAGAAGGGCTATATGTTGGGCTTCGATTACATCGAATGTATGCCCGTTCAGGAAAAACCGCAGGCAAACCAGCCCTAGAAAGTTTGCTGGAAAAGTCGCGAGGGGTCTCTTGCCCGGTGTTGTATTTCAGGCCAATTTGGGGTCAGAAACCCAACCGATCGAACTGCTGGGGATTGGGCGCAGTCAGGGGTGAATACCCGGTCGTCTTACTCATATTACGACGATAATACTCAGTCGTAAGGCTACATAATGCTTCATTACAGCGCAAAAAACTCCGTTGGAACCCTTTTTCCTCTAAAATACTCCATGTCGCTTGTGCCGACGTGAAGTTGGTACCATCTCTGCTAATAAGGAAATATGCGTTTCAGGGTAAAGCGCAGGTTGGCGGGATCGGTTTCCGACAGGTTCATGGGTTAGTGATTATCTGGGTATTGTTGTGAACGAAGAATTGTTAAACGTAGAAGAAGTAGCAGATCTCCTCCGTTTGAAGGAAGAGACCATCATTCATTATCTGCATGCGGGTGCAATACCCGCAGTACGCGTAGGGCCGTTCTGGCGCTTTCAACGGGATGAAGTCGAGCGATGGGCCACCGCTTCCGAAGCTGAAAATCCAACTTCTTTAAAGGTGCTGCTGGTTGAAGACCAGCCGATGCAGCGTGAGTTGCTGGCCAAGTGGCTCCGCGAGTTTGGGGCGGATGTTGATTGTGTGGGCGATGGCCTGGCGGCGGTGGCCTCCCTTCGGAAGCACCGGGTGGATCTCCTGCTGTTGGATCTGGATCTGCCCGGCTTGAATGGAGCCGGGGTGCTTGAGCATACAAAAGGTCTCAATGCTTTCGGACGCCTGTGGATTATGACTGCATACGGCCAGAGTTCGATCGATGAGCAGGCCATGAACATTGAACGAGCTACGATGTTGAGGAAGCCCCTGGTAAAAGGTGTTGTCCAGGAGCTCCTGCAACGCGAACGCGTTGCAGGAGCCGCATCGGCTATGGCAGGCGCTCGTGCTGCGATGGTTTGCTAGCGGATCTACGCGGTCAGACCGCGTTGCTGGTCTGGCTCATCACATCACGCAAGACATATTGAAGAATTCCGCCGTGTTGATAATAGTCGACCTCGATCGCTGAATCGATGCGGCTCTTTGCCTGGAATTCGACGACGGATCCATCCTTAGCGGTTGCGGTTACATCGACCCGTTTGCCTGGAACCATGGAAGTGATCCCGGAAATGGAGATGCATTCATTCCCTTTCAAGCCCAGGCTGTCGGCGTTCTGTCCATCGACAAACTCCAAGGGGAGCACGCCCATTTCCACAAGGTTGCTGCGATGGATTCGCTCGAAGGTTTCTGCGATCACGGCTTTTACGCCGAGCAGGAAGGTTCCCTTGGCGGCCCAGTCACGCGACGAGCCCGCGCCGTAGAGTTTACCGGCCAGAATCACGAGTGGAGTGCCGTTCTCCTTGTACTTCATGGCTGCATCGTAGACGAAAGTCTCCTCGCCGGACGGGTGGTGAATCGTGAAGCCGCCTTCGCGTTCAACCAGCTTGTTGCGGATGCGGATGTTGGCGAAGGTTCCGCGCATCATCACTTCATGATTACCACGGCGTGAGCCAAAGGAGTTGAAGTCCGGCTTCTGCACGCCATGCGCCTCCAGGTAGGTTTCGGCTGCGCTCGGGGAGGGAATGGCCCCTGCAGGCGAGATATGGTCTGTCGTAATAAAGTCCCCCAGGCTCAGCAGGACTTCCGCGTCATTCACGTCTTGCAGCGCCGGCACATCCGAAGTGAGTCCGTCGAAAAAGTTGGGCTCGCGAATATAGGTCGAGTCCGATTCCCAGGCAAAGACGGAAGAGGTCTCGTCGGGCAGGGCGCTCCAGGTCGGGCTGGAGTTTACGACATCAGCATACAATCTTTTATACGTCTCCGGATTGTTGGCCGTGATCAGTAGCTCATTGATCTCATCCATGGAGGGCCAGAGGTCTTTCAGGTAGACGGGCTGACCTTCCTGGTCGTTTCCGATGGGATCATTCATCAGATCGCCGGCCACCGTGCCTTTCAGGGCGTATGCGACCACCAGGGGGGGGGAAGCCAGGTAGTTGGCCTTCGTGAGCGGGTGAACCCGGCCTTCAAAGTTGCGGTTGCCACTCAGGACGGCCGAGGTGATCAGGTTGTTGTCCTTGATGGCCTTTTCGATTTCAGGCTGAAGCGGTCCGCTGTTTCCGATACAGGTGGTGCATCCGTAAGCGACGACATAAAAGCCGAGCTTTTCGAGGTAGGGGAGCAGTCCGGTGTCTTTCAGGTATTCCGTGACCACGCGTGAACCTGGAGCCAGGCTGGTTTTGATGCGGTTGGAAACGGTGAGTCCTCTTTCAACCGCTTTCTTTGCTACCAGGCCTGCTCCGATCAGCAGGGTGGGGTTCGAGGTGTTGGTGCAGCTGGTGATAGCGGCAATGACGAGATCACCCTGGTTGATGATGCCATACTCGCCTGCATCGCCGGTGGCGTCCAGCTTGTCCGCGGCGTTGAATGCCTTGGGTCCGGAGACTTCGCGCATGCCTGCTGCGAATTCCTTGTGCAGCTCGGCGGCCAGCACCCGGTCTTGAGGACGCTTGGGTCCGGCGAGTGCCGGTTGCAGGGTGCTTAAATCGATTTCAACTACGTCGCTGAATTCGGGTTCATGATCGGGCTCCCGCCACAGGCCCTGCTCCTTACAGTAGGCTTCGACCAGCTCGATCTGCTCCTCGTCACGACCGGTCATCCGCAAGTAGTCGCAGGTCGCCTGATCGATGGGAAACAGGCCCATGGTCGCCCCGTATTCCGGAGACATGTTCGCGACCGGTGCGCGGTCCGACACCGTCATATGGTCGAGGCCCGGTCCAAAGAATTCAACAAACTGTCCGACGACTCCTTTTGCGCGGAGGACCTCGGTGACCTTTAGAGCGAGGTCGGTGGGTGTGCAGCCCGAAGCAATTTTGCCAACCAGGCGGCAGCCAACGACTTTGGGCGTCAGGATCGGAATCGGCTGACCGAGCATAGCCGCTTCAGCTTCGATGCCGCCCACTCCCCAGCCGAGTACGCCCATGCTGTTGATCATCGTGGTGTGCGAGTCGGTACCCACGAGGGTGTCGGGGAAGGCCACGGTTCGGCCTTCGCTGTCCTGGCCGGAACCCACACAGGACGCGAGATACTCCATGTTCACCTGGTGGCAAATGCCCAGCCCTGGTGGGAGCACGCGCAATTTTTCAAATGCACCCTGGCCCCAGCGGAGGAAAATATACCGTTCGCGGTTGCGCTCGAACTCTTTATTCAAATTGAAATCAAAGGAGGGGGCGCCCCGGTATTCATCTACCTGGACGGAATGGTCGATAATCAAGTCAACGGGGATCTGGGGTTCGATTGACGCCGGGTCACCACCTGATCGCTGGAGTGCTGAGCGCAGTGCAGCAAGGTCCACCACGCAGGGGACACCGGTGAAATCCTGAAGCAAAACCCGTGAAGGCATATAAGGGAATTCTTCGGAACCGGATGCTTTTGGGTCCCATTTGCAGAAATTGGTGATGTGCTCTTCGGTATAGGCGGCATGCGGTTGCATGCGGAGCAGCGATTCGAGCAGGATCTTTACCGACATTGGGAGCTT
>JBLIND010000388.1:0-5931 GCA_047639095.1 Candidatus Omnitrophota bacterium
GGTGCTTTCGCGACTCGTCAAGCGGTCGACCTGCTCACGCTCCGCCGGTTCGAGGTCTTCGGTACGCATACCGATGGTCCGGGGAAGAATATCCCGCAGCCCACGCGAAATTTCATCCTGCAGTTCGGCGGCCTGCTTCAAGCGATTGATGAAATTTCGGGCGAGCATATTCTCGATGGAGTCATTGACGCCCTTCTCCATCTTCTCGAGCTGCTCGATGATTTCTTTTTCCTGCTCGATGGCTTCTTCCAGATTCTTTTTCCGCTCGCCCGGGTTCTGAGCCGCTTTGGCCAGCGACTGTGCAGCCTTGCTCATCTGATTCTGGGCGAGCTCCTTCATCTGCTCACTCATCTCGGTCCATTCGCGCAGGGTCTCCTCCGCAATATCGCGATTGCGCAGGCCTTCCCTGATCAGATTGTCTGCATCCTTTGCAAGCCCCTTGAGTGACTCCTTGTTCCGCTTCTCGGACTGCTCATTATCGCCTAGCTCGTCGGTACTTTTCTGATCGGCGAGGTCCTTTTCACCCTGGCTTTTCAAGGCCTCATTCTCCTCTACCAAGGCTTCCTCATCCCGGACGAGATCTTCAATCCGCGCCTGCAAGGCTTCCATCTGGTCACGAATCAGCTTCGCATGGGTTGCGCGATTCAGCACGAAGATCCTGAATCGATCCGAAAGGGTCGCTTTACGCTGAGGTTTGTAATCGGTGGCCCGGGCCACGAGGGTGACCTCACTGTCTTCTGGAATGTGTGCAGTGATCGGCGAGAAAACAAAATCACCTTTCACATGTGTATTCGTTGGCGATCCTTCAGCAATGGTCGCCTCGCCATGGATTTCAGGAATGCCCTTTTCCTTGTTCCCCACGCTGTCCCAGGTCATCACCACGTCCTTGATTCCGTAATCGTCATTTGCGGCAATGTTGAGTGTCACCACTTCATCTTCGAGAATGGCGATGGCGCGCCCGACGCCACGGGCATCCACCCCCGGGGCTTTGTCTTCGATGGTGTTGACGTCCAAGGTAAACGGTTCGACGGATGCGAGCCCGTAGATATCTTTCCAGTCGAATGACATGCGGGTCAGATCATCCGCAGAGCGTACATCGCTGCTGAAGCCCGTGTCCTTGGAGGTGAGAACCATCTGGTCCACGCCGCTGACATGAATCTCCTGCAACGCCCGGGACACCCGCCCTTCCAGACGAACCGTACTGCCCTCAAGGAATTCTGCGCGCCCGCCTTCGATGGACTGGTGCTGCACACCGCGTTCCAGATAACTCGGGAGCTCAACCCGCGCCTGCAGTTCCAGCATTTCAGGCCGGTGATGGGGAATCACGATGATCTCGCGCATCACGTCGCCGAGGCGGATGGTGAGCACCGCGGTGCGCGTCTGGCCGGGAACTTCAAAAAGTGCCTTCCCGTTATTCACCTCGGCATCGATGCGGGGTTGGTCCTTGAATTTACAATAACCCGCGATCGGCATGCGCTTCGAGTCGTCTCGCACCTTGCACGGCAGCACGAAGGGTTCGCCGTGGGGAACGATCCATTCTGCGGGGAGTTCTTCCAGATTTACGAAGGTATAACGTTCCACCTGGGCAAAGGGCACGAACCAGCGTTTCAACGCGTTCCTTCCGGCCTCGGGAAACATGACGAAGGGTACGAGCACGAGAAACAGGATGGCGGCAGCTGCCATGCCAAACCGACGCGGGGTCTTATGGTTGACCGCCTCTTCGAACTTGTATTTCTCCGCCTCTTTCGCCACCTGCTGGATCGCCGCGCGGCAAAGGGCGGGAGAAACGTTTTCCGGTCGATCGCGGCCTTCGGCAAGCTCGACCACCCCGAGCAGACGGTCACCCAGACGCCGATAATGACGCTGGACCATTCGCGCCATGTCCCGACTGTCCCGGCGCTTGAAGTACCAGTGCTGAAGCCACTGGTAGGAGAACCACGCAAAGCCACCCGCTCCCGCGAGGGTGAGCAAGACACGAATCATGGGGGGCGTATCCCAGAGACGATCAGAAAAGAAGAGCAGTCCGTAGGTGAGCAGGAGGCCGAACAAGGCCCCGCAAATGGTGGCCACGGTCTCCATTCGCCGCAGCCGGGTTTCGAATTCCTGGAGCTTGCGCACCAGGGAGTCCGGCAACTTAATGTCCTCGAAAGGATCGGGTGTGCTCATGGTTTCATTCTCGAATTCAGTCACGCGATCAGATGTAGCCCAACCACTTTCTGCTGGACCAGTACACTGCCAAAAGCAGGGCGATAAGTCCAGCCCACAGCGGGTGACTCCACAGGCGGAACCGCGTTTCAACGGGCTGACGTTCCGGCAGGATGGAGATGGATTGTACAACGTCCTCCAGTTCCCCCATCTTTGCAACGCGGCCATGGGTGATTTCGGCGATTTCCTTCAGGACCTGACGGCGTGCCGGGCGACCGATAACTTCCAGCGAGGGGCTCGCAACGAACAAGCTGGCATCCACTTCGCGTTCGGCCGAAGTACAGATCATCTTAATCTGGTAGGTTCCTCCAAGTCTCGGCGTGAACGAACCGGTGAATACCCCCCAACCACCATCCTCCGGATTCAATTCGAGCGATTCGGTCGACTGGTCCGGACCGGTGATGATGGCCTGCACCGGACCGGTTTCGACCGGAAAGCCCGAACGGTCGAAAACGGTCGTGTGCAGAAAAACCTGGTCGCCTCGACGCGGTGTCTCCGGGTTGAAGAAAAATCGAATGCCCTCTTTGTGGGCCAGGTGGCGTTGATGTGACATCCAGCGGACCACCTGTCCCCAGAAGCGATAGTGATAGGTGTCCTCTACGCCGCGTCGCCAACGCCAGGCACCATCCGTTCCCAGAAAGAGGCTTTTGCCATTGCCGCAATTGCGGGTGGCAAGCAACGGCACCCGTCCCTGCTCCGTTCGCGCCGACCCGTGTACAGCGAGCACCGTACTGCCCGCGCGGGCGCGCAGCACCGGCGCGTGCCAGTAAAAGCCCGGCAGGTTTTTCCACACGGATTGATTCTCCTGAGCACTGCCTGCAAGCAAGGAGAGGAGATGGTCTCTCCCCCGCGAGGTTAAGACCAGCCTCGAGGTATTCACAAACCCATGCCCCTCCGGATGGTCGCCATCCATGATCACCGGATTCAGTTCGGCAATCGGGTGGTCCGCGAGCGAAGCCTGCAATCCGCGGATGCCCGGCAAGAAGACCAGGCCGCTCCCCTGTTGCTCGACGAGACCAACCAACAAGTCGCATTGTTCGCGGGTCAGCTGCCCCTGCCCTATACCCACGTCTCCGATAAAGACGACGTCATAGGTCGACAACTCCTCCTTGTCCTTGGGGAACGCATTCAGATAGTTGCGGCCACCCCCGACCCCCAACTCCGGATGCAGCAAGAGACATTTCACGATCACGCCGGGGTCACGCTGCAGGGCGTTGTTCAGGTATCTGAATTCCCAGCGGGGCGAAGATTCGATCACCAGCACCTTGAGGATTTCACGTCTCAGGTTCATCTGAAAGTCGATGCGATTATTGGATTTGATCAACTCGCCGACCACCGGCTCTACTTGAATGAAATAATTGAAGTCCCCCTCATATTTCGGTTGGAGCACCATCGAATCCTGGAGTTGTGACATCGCGGGGATCGAAAGCGTTTTACGATCTTCCATGCCATCCGGGCCAGCCATCAGTACTTCTACACTGACATCATGGGTCATCCGGCTTTGCAGGGTAAAGGGAATGGATATCTGCTCATTGAGCAAGCCGTAGGCGGGTGCAGAGACGGAAACAAGCTCGACATCCGGCAGGTAACGATCCCGCCCAACCGTAATGGCAAAAACCGGAACATCGCGCATGCGCAGGCGGGTGGCGGCTCCCACGGGGGACGCGCCCTGATTCCAGTCGCCATCGGTCAGCAACACCACCGCGCGCAGATTGTCGTGGCCTTTCTCGATCGCTTCAAGCGCCGCGTTGATATCGGTGCCCGTTTTTTCAGCCAGTTCCGGATCTGCGGGCGCGGCTGAAAACCCTTCGTTCAGGATCGTAAATTGTTCGGCCAGGGGTGACCAGACATCCGCGGCATGCCGGGCGTCCAACCATTCCCTTCGGGACTGGGTCGTGCCGGCTTCCAGCAGGACATCGCGGGTTTCCATGCTCCCGGACTGATCGCTGAGGATTGCCACCATGGGATGTTCCTCCACTCTTTCCCGGACCACTTTTTCCGGACGAAACAGCGTAAAAATAAGTAAGGCGGCCACGAGCAAACGGAGTGACTCGACCAGGACCAATCGCTTAGCCCAGCGGCCGCGACGCCATTGCACGACGGTGAAAAAACACAGGACACCAAAAAGCAGCAGCCCGATAAATAACGACAGGCCTGAGACGCCAAAGCTCCAGAAGCTGTTCATGCGACCGCCCCATCTGTGGGGGTCTTGTTAAATCCATGATCGGCCTTGCGGGAGGAATTTTCCATCAGGAGCAGCATCGATTCAAGAACCATGAACAACAGGGCGAACAGCACGAAGCTCCGCCAGATCTCGGAACTTAATCGCGTCGCTTCACGGGTGCCCAGATTCTCCACAAGCTTGACTTCCACCTCGCCAAACAAGGCGGGAATGGTTCCGGCCTCCACACGGTGCAGATCGTCCTCGGCAAGGGGGCGGTTCAAGGCGACCAAGCGGTTGCCCGAAGCATAGATGCCGGCATCCCATCGCGCATCCTTGGATTCATCCCCGTCCACGGCAACCCAGGGTTCGTCAAGCTGCTCCTTCGGGTGCCAGTCCCCACTGACCTCCATGCGCACCCGCGTATTTCTCAGACCGCCAAGGCGCAGCAGTCGCTGCATCATCGGCACGAGAACCAATCCCGTATCCAGGGTGGACCAGTCGGTGCCCGGCAAACTGGTACAGAGATATACCCAACCATCGCCCATCGCTCGCCGAAGGAGGAAAGGCGCTCCATCCGCATATTCTGCGAGGGCGATCCACGTATTATTTGTTGCATCGGCATCCAGGCCTGCAGGTAACTGCCGCTGGATGACGTCCAATTCAGCGAGAGGTAAATTATCACCGTTCCCCGTACGGGCAAGCGGACCGCTGCGTTCCTCCCAGCTTGTCACCCGGAAAGGCTGATCGCTAGTCGCCAGCTCCGGAGCCTGCCAGGTCAGACCCAGTGGCCCCACCGCCTCGACACCCGGAGGTATGCAGAGCAGAACGCCACCGCTTTGCACGAAGGGCTCGAGCTGCTTTGCCGTATCCGGGAGATCCGCAGCCTGCCAGACCAGCAGAGAAAGGCTTTCCCAGTCCAGCTCATTTATCCCTTCGGGGGGCAGGGTTTGCGTAACCCGCGTTTCACCATCCGGCACACTCGCCAAGCCATAAAAGCGTAATGCTGCTGTATCGGGCCCGAGTAGCACGGTATGAATCTTATGTTGCCCACCAAAAACGAAATACCCGGTATTATCGCGATTGTTCTCGTCGGCGGGCAGTTCGATGACCCCCCACCCGCCTCCGCCACTCTCTTCTCCCAGATCGAGAATCCGGTTAAATCGAAAATCATTTCCCGGCATGGTCATGTCGATCTGCGACCGCGCCCCATTCAGGTTCATGACCAGTGGGAAACTGCCCTTCATCCGGGACGTACGATTCAGGTCCGCGCTTAAGCGCAGGCGCGCCGCGTCGCCTGTATGCATGCGCTCGACATCGCGTACCGCGAGAGTTGCATTCGCCTGAACGTCATCACCCAGCATGATGAGGCGCACGCGCACATCCTGGGGCAGGGAGGCCAGCAAGCTGGAAACGCGCTGCCATTCCTTGCTCGTCGGCAGCCAGTTGCTGGCCTGCATATCCGATGCCATCCAAATCTCTGTACGGCCTTCGGGATTATTGACGATGTACTCGGCGGCGGCGTTGAGCATGGCCGGGATGTCAGCCGCCGTATCGGTCGCCGA
>JBLIND010000389.1:0-5922 GCA_047639095.1 Candidatus Omnitrophota bacterium
GAAGCATGTTGCTGAAGGACCGACCATCCAGAGGCTTGCGGGTGATCCGTTTCGTGCCCGTCAGATCGCTCAAGGTCGGCAAGAGGTCGATGGCCCCGACGACATCCGGAATGGTACGACCCGCCGGAATGTGCCCCGGCCAGCGAATGAAAAACGGCGAACGCACTCCGCCTTCGTCGATGGAACCTTTGCGGCCTTTCATCTCGCCATTCCAGCGATAGGAGTTGGGTCCATTGTCTGAAAAATAGAGTACGATGGTATTGTCGCGCAAGCCGAGCGCGTCGAGCTTGCGCAGGAGGCGTCCGACGTTCCAGTCGATATTCTCGCACATCGCCAGGGCCGCACGCGTCATCATGATATCTTCCTTCTGATCGCCCCGCGCCCGCTGTTTCAGATCGGCGTTCTCGAACTTATCGTAGAAGCGATCGTCGACCATCATGGGCGAATGCGGCGTGTTAAACGGCACATAGCAGAAGAAGGGGCTCGCTCGATTCGACTCAATAAACGCCATTGCATGCTCGGTGAAGTCATCGACGACAAAGCCCTTGCCCCGCACCTTCTCCCCGTTGTGATCGAGCGGTGGACTGAAGTAGGCGCCCCAGTGTCCGGAGGTGAAGCCATAGTATTCATCGAAGCCGCGATCGTTCGGATGGTAGGGCGACTGGGTGCCGTTGTGCCATTTCCCGAAGGCCCCGGTCGCGTAGCCGTTGGCCTTAAACACATTGGCGAGGGTGGTTTCGTCGGGGTTGAGTCGACCCTGGCCCCGGCTGACCCCACTCACGCCCGTTCGTGCGTAGTAGCGCCCGGTCAGGAATTCCGCGCGGGTCGGTGCGCAGACCTGGCAGACGTAAAAGTTTTCCAAAGTCGTGCCGTCGCGGGCGAGTGAATCAATGTTGGGGGTCGCGAGGTTGGTATTCCCATTGATGCTGAGATCTCCCCAGCCTTGATCATCGGTGAGGATGACGAGGACGTTGGGTGGTGCGGCCTGTGCGCGGAGGAAGAGCGCGGCGAGGACGATGATGAGGGAGGTGATCCATGTTCGCATGCCTCCTTTTTGCCCCTGCCGTTGCGGGGTGTCAATCGTTAGATCGGCTGGCATCCTCGAGCAGCTCATCAATCGCCAGGCGAACGAAGTAGAGTTCACCCAGTCCCTCGTACAGCAGGCCCACATGGGCGTCGTCGATCTTACTCATGACCGAATAGGCGGTGAAACGCTCGTCGATCAAGGTGTGCCAGGCCGCGGGCCAGGTCATGCCCATGTCTTCGCTCACCTTGACGCTCAGGTGGTGACGCCCGCGAGTCTGGGGAGGATTCGAGAAGAACAGACGATCACCCATGCGAAGCAAGCCCGCGTTGCAGACCGGTTCGGGCAGGGCGGTGCGGTTTGTAGGGTGGACCAACCAGGTCTTGCCAAGATCGCGAGTCGTGTACACCGAACGCGCACCGCCTCGGTTGTCGCGGCAGTTGATCATGAGCGCACCATCGGCGAGCTGAACCACCTGGGCTTCGGTCGTATTGGAGATGACGCCGGTGCCGATGGCCCAGGTTTTCCCGTGGTCTTTGCTATAGACGATGGTGGAGAACGGCATGGCTTTGCTGTCCTTGTACTGGGCGGGGAAGACGAGGGTGCCGTCGGTCAACGTAATGCCGTTGCCGGGTCCCTGCAGGAGGAAATTCCAGGCCGGATCCTTGATCTGTTGGGTGATGTTGATCGACTTCGACCAGGTGAGCCCGTCGTCTTCGCTCTTCGCCAGCATGAATTGACCCGTCTCCTCGGGCGTCATTCCGGGACCCGATCCGTGCCAGGAGCGTTTGCCATGGCTCCAGGTGGCGGCCACCCAGATGGTGCCGTTCGACGTATCGGTGAGGATGGCTGGATCGCCGATACCATCGTAGGCCCACTTCGGATTATCGCCTTGATCCATGATGACCTGCATCGGCGACCAGGTTCGTCCGCCATCGGTGCTCCGGCTCATCCCCACGTCGATGTCACCCGGGAGATCGCCGCCCGCACGATTGCGATTGTCGTAGACCGCGATGAGCGTGCCCTTGGGCGTGGTGGTGATGCCGGGAATGCGCGTGGTGTGAATGCCGTCCTGCCCGCGAATACGTAAAGCCACCCCGATGCGGTTGTGGCCAACAGGGTTAGGGTGTTTGATGGCGATCGAGGTGTCATCCACGTGGAGCGACGTCAGCCGCAGGTCCACCTGGTGATTCCAGTCTGCATCGGCCTTCAAGTCGATGGCGACGAAGAAGGTGTTGGGGCCATTCCCGAGTTGAGTGTCGGTCTGGAGCGTCATGCGGGCTGCCGAGTCCACTGTGCCGATCACCTGGCTCTTTTTGTTCAAGAGTTTGACCGCCGCGACCTGTGCGATGGGCAGGCTGCCGGTCCATTCCAGGGTCAGGCTGCTGAGCTGTTTCGGTTCGAGGCGGCCCTCGGTTTCGACATCGATGGCGAGGACGGGATTGTTGGCCTTGCCGATCAAGACGGGCGCCACCACTTGCCGAGAGCTTGCGGATAAAATCTTCATAGGTATCGAGGGGACGATGCGTATATCATCGATCAGGATACCGGTTTTTTCGGGAGAGCTGCACAAAAATCGGAGATGCGTGGCCGCATCGGGCAGGGGGACTTCCACTTGGTTGAGAAAGCTGCGACCTACTTTGATCGTCTTGTCGCCGGAATAGATTTCCTTCCACGTGTTTCCAACCTGGGCTTCGATGCGGAAGCTGAAAGGTTTCCGGCTGGTCCAACGTTCGGCCGCGAAGGTTAGCATCCCCGGGGCATGCTCCGGAACGGTCCATTCGACCACCGTTGAGGTTCCCCCCATGAGTTGCAGGCATTGCGAGCCCGTTTTCGCGTGGGCCGAATCCACTTGCGCGATGCCCTCGGTGGTTTTGAATATGCCGAAGCCGCTATCAAGGGTGGTGAAGGAGCCGGGCTTCAGTCCTTCGAACCCTCCATGATCCGCCGTCGCCGGACCTGCACCGGGTGCTTTCACTACCTTTTGATTCAACACGGTCTGGCAAAATTGCATGGCATCACCATAGGTTGGATCCTCGACCCGGTTCCGGGTTTCCAAGGGATCCGATTTGTGGTCGTACAGCTCGCGCGCGATGACTTTTTCGCCGTCGCGCCATTCGGTGTATCGATGATCGGCAGTGCGGACGGAATGTCCGAGCGCCTTGCCGCGATATATGATGGTGTAGGCGCCGTCTTTCCAGGGGAGGTCGGGATCTTTCAGGAGGGGCGCAAAGCTGGTGCCCTGGGCTTCAGCCGGAATGGGCATCCCCGCGAGTTCGCAAAGGCTTGGGTAGAGGTCGAGCAGCTCAACCAGGGCCGTACTTCGCTTGCCGGTCGCCTGCATACCCGGCGCATAGATCATGAGCGGGACCCGTGCGCCGTTCTCGAAGTTAGTGAGTTTGCCCCAGAGCGATTGTTCGCCGAGATGATAGCCATGATCGCCCCAAAGAACGACGATGGTGTTTTTGTCCAGGTCGAGCACTTTGAGTTCGTCGAGGATGCGGCCGATCTGGGCGTCGATGAAGCTGACACATGCGAGGTAGCCGTGTTTGAGTTCACGCGCAACGGATTCGGGATAGTCCCCCTTCTTCGGGACGGGCGGATAGCGTCGCGGCTCGGAGGAACTGTGACCGGCAATCGCGGGCGTGCCTTCGGGGAAGGCGGGGTTTTCGGCGAGCGGAATTTTCGCACGATCATACAGGTCGAAATACTTTTTGGGTGCAATCCATGGGGAGTGAGGTTTGATGAAGCCGGCGGCGAGGAAGAAGGGTTGGTCTTTCAACTGACGGAGCTTTGCGATCGTGGCATCCGCAACCTTACCGTCGTAATGCTGATTCTCCGGGCCGGTGGAGGCTTCAGTGAGCAGGCCGAAGGTGAGCTTCTTTTTCCACTCGTCGGGACTGGGGTTGCTGACCTTGTAGGTCCGCTTGTAGCTTTCGCGGGCATGACGAATGCCTTCGGCGTTAAAGTAATATTGGGGTCCGAAGCGAATCGCGGGTTCGGACCAGGTCGCTGGATCATCAAAGGTGTCCCAGGGGGTGATACTCGACCCATCGGGGAAGGGACCATGATAGATTTTCCCGATACCGACGGCGTGGTAGCCCTTGGTTCCGAAATATTGGGGGAGGGTGACGATGCCGGGAAACATTTTTCGGAAACTGGCGTGGTTGCCATAAATGCCGGTGCTCTCCGGACGGAAACCGGACATCAGGCTGGTGCGACTGGGATTGCAGAGGGAGGCCTGGCAGTAAGCGCGATCGAAGATGAGGCCTTTTTGTGCGAGGCGGTCGATGTTCGGACTGATGACGTGCTGGGCGCCATAACAGCCGAGCTCGGTGCGTAGATCGTCCACGGCGATGAAAAGGATGTTGGGCTTGGGGGACCCGAAGGATTCGGGTTGCACGTCCGCCTGGAAAGGAGACGCGGGGATGTCGGTTTCGTTGGTGAAATCGACGACGGGATTGGGCGCCCAGGCGTAGCGAACGGAGCGCGGATTACTTACAAGCGGACTGCTGATGCGGAGGATATCGCCTCCGACCGTAACGGAGGCGGGGTGGTAGGTGCCATCCGATCCGGCCAGTTCGAATCCTTTACCGGCGTGCATGCCTGCGGTGTAGATGAACCTCAGGTCAATGGCTGAGCCCACGCGTTGGGGTGTGCCGCAGGGGACGGGACCGCCGGGGAGGGTCTCTGTTTGTTTATAGGTGTGGTAGAGCGCCTGGCGGGCGAGGCGTTCGCCGACGTCTTTTTTATTCGAGGGATGTACGTTCGTTGGATGGCCGATGTCGATGGTTACGGCCATAATGGCATCAAGTTTGCGCTGACCATCCCTGAACGCCGCCCAGTTGCGGTTCAGGTTGGGCAATTGCACGTGATAAAAGTTGGGCGTGTTCAGTTTAGCCCGCCAGGTGTCGATCACGTGTTGCTGGAGCAGCATGGCAAAGGTGGGGTCGTAGTCGAAGGCCTGGCCGGCGACCGGCGCATTGGATTCGCCCTGGTACCAGAGAATGCCCGCGAGGCCGAAGCCGATGAGCGGTTCGATTCCGTAGTCGTAGAGCACGCCGGGCTCAAACGGGTGCCGGGGACGTTCACCTTGGGCATTATCGAACCAGCCTTGCAGGTTGCTCTTCGCGCGTTCCCGGCAAAAGGGATGGACCTTATTGTTATTCCACCAGTCATCGAGCAGACCGCTGTCCTGCAGCGCCTCGGTGGGGATCCAGGACTCCGTGGGTGAGCCGCCGATTGCGTTACAGATGATGCCGATGGGCATGTCGAGGGCTTCGTACATGCGTCGGGCGAAATGGTAAGCGACTCCGGAAAAGTCTTCCACGCTCTCCGGGGTGCAGGAGGCCCACGTGGTGGTGAAATAGTCCTCTGTGTTCAACTTCTTGAGTTGGTCCGCAGCGATCGCACCTGAACCCGGGGATTTCGCCCCGCGCATGTGGCAGAGTCGAATAAGCGGATGATCGGCAGTGGCGATAACCGCTTTCGCCTGGTCGGTCCTGT
The DNA here is from genome assembly GCA_047639095.1 of Candidatus Omnitrophota bacterium. Taxonomy (GTDB): domain Bacteria; phylum Verrucomicrobiota; class Kiritimatiellia; order SS1-B-03-39; family UBA6053; genus JAPYUI01. Next base: position 5,531 of record JBLIND010000389.1, read on the forward strand.
TCAAAGGCCACCACATGTTGGATTGGCCGGAGGCGAGGAAAACTTTGCCGACGAGAACATCGGTGACCTTCAGGTGGGCCATGCTCGTGCGGATTTCCAGGGCCTGGGGCTTCGTCGAAGATTCCAGTTTAAGATCCGCCGACCAATTTCCCAGGGCATCTGCCTTCGCACTGAAGGTCTGTCCCCCAAACTGGATGGCAATGGCTGCGTTCGGAGCAGCTTTGCCCTGGATCGGTTTGCCATGTTGTAGCACCATGTGATCCATGAACGGCCGCGGCATTTCCAGGGCGAGGGCGGACAGGGTAAGAACCAGGAAGAGGAGCAATATTTTCATGACAGGCCTTCTACGAAGGTTCGTGTGATCTGTTGCGGTCGCGTAATTGCACCGCCTA
>JBLIND010000390.1:0-5886 GCA_047639095.1 Candidatus Omnitrophota bacterium
ATCCTGTTCGAAGTGAAAATGCTCGGCCACCCGATCGAGAAAGGCAAAAGAAGGAAAGAAGACCAGCACGTTCCCGGAACGTCCATCGACAAAGGCGCGAATCGATGCTGCGATCGGCGCGTAGGCCTGCTCTCGTTCGCGATAGGTCGTCGGGATACGGGTGTTCACCTGAATATCCAACTGGGCGGGATCGAAGGGCGAATCCAGGACGAGTACCGGATCCAACGCGTCGCCCCCGTAGAGCGAACGGTAATACGCGACCGGCGACAGCGTCCCGCTGAAGAATATCGTCGCTCGGCCCTTGTCCAGAGAGGCGGCGATATCCTTCCCGGGATCGAGACAGAACAGCTGAAGCCGCGGGAGCCTCTTTCGGTCGAGAATAATTCGGTAGTGGTCATCCAGTCGGTCGACAACAAAGAGAAACATGCCGAGTTCGAAATAGAAGGTAAGGACCTCTCCGCGGCACTCGGCGACCGTTTCCGAAGCCAACCAGGTTTCCATCTGCCGACACCCCTGCTGTACGGCTTGCACCAGTTCCTCGGGGAGTTCCTGCAGCAGGACCTGATCCCCTTCCCGCTCGGCCTTCAGGGTATCCAGGCAGCGAATGAGCCGACCGGCCAAACGGGCCAGGGCAGGTACGGAAGCTTGCACGGCCTGCTTGAACGCCTTGCAGTCATACGTGGTCAAGGTCGCGGAAAACATTTCTCGGGCACGCGCAGCCAGGTTGTGAGCTTCATCGATTAAAAACAAATAGGCGTCGCTTGAATCGTCAAAATGCCCTCGCAAGTAAGCGCCTGGATCGAAGAGGTAATTGTAGTCACAGATAACCACATCAGCCGAGGAGGCCAATTCGAGTGCAAAGGCATACGGACAGACCTGAAACTCGGTAGCGAGGAGCTCGATGGCTTCGGGGTCCCAGTCATCCCGCCGGGCGAAGGCCGCTTCGACCGCAGACTGAACGCGTTCATAATACCCCAGGGCACAGGGGCAACGGGAAGGATCACAGGGTGTACCCATGCGGTTGCACACCTTATCCTTCGCGGTGAGGGTTACCCGCTTTACCCGCGCGCCCTGCTCCGTCAGTTGATGCAGCGCAAGCTCTGCGGAAGCCTTTCCGCTGTTCTTGGCGGTTAGATAAAAAATGCGATCGACCTGGCCGGCACCCAAAGCCTGGATCGCAGGAAATAAAACGCCCAGCGATTTACCGATGCCCGTGGGGGCCTCGAGAAAAAGTCGCTGACGCCTCTCCACGGTTTGTCGGCACGCTTCCATCAATTCCGATTGCCCGGCACGCAGCGCGAACGGAAAAGCAAGATTCGCGACCGAAGCATCGCGCGTCTCCTGCCAGTCGGTAAGCATCTCAAGCCAATCGAGATACAGATTGGTCATCTCCTCAAACGCCGCGGTGAGCTCATCGATGCTGCGCACCTCTTCGAGGACTTCCACCTGATCTGAACCCAAGTAATAATAGATGAGGTGGACGGTGACGGAGGCGAGGTCGTTTTGCCGGGCATAAAGGGCTGCGTAGATCCGAGCTTGCGCCCAGTGTGCCATCCGCTCTGGGTGGACGATCCCGAAGGCATGGCGGGTCGCTTTGATTTCCTCGACAATGACCTGGCCATCCTGCTCGAGTAAACCGTCCATGCGCCCGTTGATCTGGAGAATCAAACGCGGACGTTCAATGGTGTGTCGCACCGTCACTTCTTTCCGATACCCATTCGGTTTATTCGCTTGAAGCTGGTTCTGAACCCGCAAACCCTCCTGCGCAAGCGCCCTGCTGATCCGAGCAGAACCCAGATCTCCCGCGCGCCCGAAAAAGGCGGCAAGTTCCCGAACAGATACTGAAAATTCCTTCTTCAAAATAAGCTAAGTCACGTATTAACAAGTGGTTAGATTTCTGGATATAATCAGAAACCATTAGACAGCTGTCTCCCTTTCGGTTATGTTTACAGTTGAATCCATTCAATTTCCGTCAAAAAAATGAAAAAGACTATCCTCGCAACCTTCTTGAGCCTGTTCATGGCGATCGCCATGAGCGATGCCGCGGTGATCGTGAGCGCGGCCTACCAGATGTTCACCATCGACTTCGATGATTACGATGGTTCCGGGTTTCAACCGGGTGGCGGAGCCGGCACCTTCGACTCGAACAATATTCATATTGAAGGTGCCTCTGACGGCGTGTTGAATTTTGGCGACACAAACTCTTCAGGCGATTTTGCTCGAGGGACGTCCAGCGGTAATGAAACGACGGGTGGTTTGTACAACTTCATTGCCAAAGGCGTTTCGACCTTCGGGGTACAACCGACCGCCACCGACTTTAATGGTCCGGGCACGGGTGACTTCGTTGAATTCCTGTTCGAGAATCAGCTGGGACGGTCCGTGAACAACCTCACTCTTCAATACGACCTCTTTCAGTATAACAACGAAGATCGTTCAACCTCGGTGATCCCATACGTCTCTACCGACGGGTTAAACTACCAGCAGGCAGGCGGCTTGAACCTGACCACACTGGAAGCCCAGAGCGCCGCCCCTGCCTGGTTCGTCACGTTCCAGAATGACAGCACCTATATTGATGTCGACCAGGGTGATAACATCTACGTTCGTTTCGTTTTTTCCGATGCGGGTGGCGCCGGATCGCGCGATGAAATTGGCCTCGCAAACGTTGGCCTACTCCTCGGCAGTCAGTCGGTTCCCGAACCACAGACCGCTGCTCTGGCGGGCCTGGGCGTTCTCGGTGCACGTTACCTGCGTCGCAGCCGGACCAAGCTTCTCGTCTTCCGCCGTCGCCGGCGGACGAGCAAATCCGGCAGTGGCTGGAAGCGTGGCAGTAAGATGTCCAAGTCCGAATACTAGTCCACTCCCCTTCAGACTTGGCAGGCAGTTGAACAACGCCGCCATTCCGGACAACACCACCTCATCCGGGCCAACGCGGGCACTTCCTGCGAAATCATTGTTTCCATCCGCCATGCGCCTGACTACACTCTGCGCATGGATAATGAACCCCCATCCGAATCGCTGACGAAAATCGACACGGATTTTGAACTGAGCCTTCGGCCGCTCCGCTTTTCGGATTACGTGGGCCAGAACAAGGTGAAGGAACGACTGGAGCTGTTTGTCGAGGCGGCGAAGGGCCGCAACGACGTGCTGGATCACGTCCTGCTCTCGGGCCCTCCCGGGCTGGGCAAAACCACCTTGGCCTATATTCTTGCGGAAGCCATGGGCGTCAACGTCCGCTCGACTTCCGGCCCGGTAATCGACAAGGCAGGCGACCTGGCCGGTCTACTGACCAACCTGGAAGAAGGCGACATTCTGTTCATCGATGAAATTCATCGCCTGCCCAGAACGGTCGAGGAATACCTCTATTCCGCCATGGAAGACTACGTCATCGACATCCTCATCGACCAGGGTCCGAATGCGCGTTCGGTTCGCCTCAACCTGCCCAACTTCACCCTGATCGGTGCAACCACACGGATCGGCCTGCTCACCGCGCCGTTCCGCTCTCGTTTCGGCATGGTCAACCGGCTCAACTATTATGAGACCGAAGACCTCCGGAATATCGTCAAGCGCTCCGCTCGCATCCTGAATATCGACATCGATGATGACGGGGCGGACGAAATCGGGCGGCGCTCGCGTGGCACCCCGCGAGTCTCCAACAATCTCCTGCGTTGGGTTCGAGATTATGCGCAGGTCCGTGCGGGGAATGTCATCAATCGTGAAGTCGCCGACCAGGCCTTAACCATGCTCGACATCGACGCCTTCGGCCTGGATGAAATGGATAAGAAAATTCTCGAAACAATCATCCACAAATTTGCGGGCGGCCCGGTTGGCGTCAGCTCGCTTGCGGTATCCGTTGGGGAAGAGAGCGGAACGATTGAAGAAGTGTACGAGCCATACCTCATTCAGGAAGGGTACATGAAACGGACTCCACAAGGTCGCGTGGTTACTCCGCTGGCGTACGAGCGATTTGGACTGAAGCCAGAGACCGGCAATCAGTCGGAATTGTTCTAGCACCGACCCTTTCCACCAGCGGGAATGCTCAGGCGAGTTACCGTGGGCACAAAAAAAGCGGATCAAAGATCCGCTTTTTTTTACCGACGCTGTTTAGCGACGGCTACGATTCGAAATGTGCCTTCACCATCTCGGCCACTTCGTCGATCGTCTTGGCAACGCGAACGCCCACGGCTTCAAACGCTTCGATTTTGGACTTAGCGGTACCGGCATTTCCGGAAATAATCGCACCGGCGTGACCCATGCGCTTCCCTTCGGGCGCGCTGGCGCCGACGATGTAGGCAAAGGCAGGCTTGGTGAAGTTATCCTTCATCCAGGCCGCCGTCTGCTCTTCCTCATCGCCGCCGATTTCGCCCACGAGTACAACCGCCTCGGTATCGGGGTCGTTTTCAAACAGCGGCAACAGGTCGCGCGGGTTGGTCCCGACGATCGGGTCACCGCCGATGCCCACACAGGTGGACTGGCCGATGCCCAGATTGGTGAGGGCGTATACGATTTCGTACGTCAAAGTGCCGCTACGGGAGATCACGCCGATTTTACCGGGCTTGTGAATGCTGCCCGGCATGATGCCGATTTTGGCTTTTCCGGGTGAGATACAGCCGGGACAATTGGGCCCGATCAGGGTCAAGCCACGCGCACGAATGCCGTGATAGATTTCAACCATGTCGTTTACGGGAACCCCTTCGGTGATACAGATGATCAAGGGGATGTTCGCCTCCATGGCTTCACGCATGGCGCCCGGCGCAAATTTTGCCGGCACATAGATCACCGTGACGTTTGCGCCCGTTGCATCAACGGCTTCCTGTACCGTGTTAAATACCGGCACCCCGTGGACTTCCTGTCCGCCCTTGCCCGGTGTGCAACCGGCAACTACGTTGGTTCCGTATTCAACCATCTGGCCTGCATGAAAAGATCCATCGCGACCGGTAATGCCCTGTACGAGCAACTTTGTGTTTTCATCTACGAGAATGCTCATGCGGCTTCTCCTTTCCCAAGTTCAATGGCTTTCTTTACGGCGTCGGACAGCGTGGAGGCCGGGATGAGGCTGGAGCCTTCGAGTAAAGCCTTCCCCTCTTCGGCATTAGTGCCCGCAAGGCGAACCACGACCGGCACGTTAATTTCCATCTGTTCAAACGCTGCGAGAATCCCTTTGGCGATGTCGTCGCACCGGGTAATCCCACCAAAAATGTTAATCAACACGGCTTTCACCCGGCCGCTGGCGAGAATGTACTTAAACGCCTCCACGACCTTCCCCGGATTGGAGCTTCCGCCCACATCCAGGAAGTTGGCGGGATCTCCACCAAAGAGGTTAATCATGTCCATGGTCGCCATGGCCAGGCCCGCGCCGTTGACCATGCAGCCGATGTCTCCATCGAGCTGAATGAAACTCAAACCCTTTTCCCTGGCTTCAATTTCATTGGGATCTTCCTCGTTCATGTCGCGCATGGGCAGAAGATCCAGCTGACGGAATAAGGCGTTGTCATCGAAGCTCATCTTGCCGTCGAGCGCAATCACCTCGCCGGAGCCGGAGAGGATGAGCGGATTAATCTCAATCAACTGAGCATCGGTTTCGAGGTAGAGGTTGAAAATCTTTTCCATCACGTCAACTACCGCATCGGCAACACTCTCGTCGTCGAAGAGTTGTCCTGCGTAGGTCCGCGCGGCTTCCGCGGGGAAGGTGCGATCATTGCTGCCGAACAGGAGAATGCGTTCAGGGGTCGCCTCGGCAACCGCCTCGATATCCATGCCGCCATCGGCGCTCGCAATATAACCAAATTTCTTGGCCGAGCGGTCGAGCAACACGCTCAAGTACGCCTCGCGGGCGATATCTGCACCTTGTTCGACGTAGACCTTGTGAACGGTGTGCCCCTTGATGTC
>JBLIND010000391.1:0-5873 GCA_047639095.1 Candidatus Omnitrophota bacterium
CCGCTCCGTGGGTCGTAGCCGGGAGCACCGCTCCGTGGGTCGTCGCCTGGAGCACCGCTCCGTGGGTCGTAGCATGGAGCACCGCTCCGTGGGTCCTGGCTTTGAACTCCGTGGTCCCACGGAGCAGTGCTCCATGCTACGGGGTTTCCGGCGCGATTGGCTGCGCACCTGCGGCATGGGTGGCGGTATGCTCGGACTCCAGACCCTGCTCGCCGCTTCGAATCCCCTGACCCCAAGCCAGCGCTCAAAAAGTACGATGGCCAGCGTCCACCAGACAGCATGCCGGATCTCAAACTCCAATTCACCGAAGTGCGGAAACAGAAGTTGATGGCGAGCCAGTTCAACTTTACCCGCTGTGGTCAATCGGGGATCGACATCAGCGACGGCTTTCCTACGGACTGGGCTGCGAGGCGGACAACCTGCCCGCCTATGTGGTCATGAACGACGGGGGACTCATACCGGGTACCGGGGTCTGGGGTAACGGATTTCTGCCTTCGGTGTATCAGGGAACCAAACTCAATTCCAGCGGGGCGCCCATCCCCAACCTGGAAGCCGCCCCGGAGGCGGTGGATATTTCCCGCGAAACGAAAGCGGTGCGCGAAGATTACGGCCAGGGCTTCGGCGAAAAATGCCTGGTCGCCCGACGCCTGCTCGAGCGGGAGGTGCGGATGGTGCAGATCTACAATGGCTGCGGCCCGGATGGCTGGGACACCCATGGCAACAATCACAATCGGCACGTGAGCCTCATGCGCGATGTCGACCAGGGCTGCGCCGCGCTGCTGGCCGACTTGAAATCACGCGGCATGCTGGAGGATACCCTGGTCATCTGGGGCGGCGAGTTTGGCCGCACGCCCACGACCGAAGGGAACAATGGTCGCGATCACAGTCCCTATGGATTCAGCATGTGGCTGGCGGGTGGAGGCGTGCAAGGCGGTCAAGTGATCGGTGCCACGGATGAGTTGGGCTTTCGCGCGGTGGAAGATCCGCTGCATGCACACGACTTGCATGCAACTCTGCTCAAACTGCTCGGGATTGATCACGAAGCCCTGACCTGGAAACACCAGGGTCTCGAACGGCGACTGACCGATGTTTTTGGACACCAGGATATTGCGGATCGGCTGACCGGGCGGGGTTAAGCCGCGTTCCTATGATAGGAACGCCTCCACATGCACGAGATCGGCTTCGACATCGACGTCGCTGAGCTGCGGAAGCTCCGCGACCGTCAGTCCGAGCGCGGCGGCCCGCGCGCGGGTGAGCGCATAGACCGCATCGGTGCTCCAGGGGATCGCGCGAAACAGTTCCGGGTAGGGTTCGCGCGCACCGATGAGGTAGTACCCGCCATCGTCGGTGGGCCCGACTACGAGATCAGCATGGTCGAGCTGGTCGAAGGCCTGGTGGATCAGGGCATCAGTGATCCCGGGGCAATCGGTGCCGATGATCACGCTGCATCGTCCGGGTGAAAAGGCCGCGAGCATGCGCGCGCCGAGGTCGCCATCGGGTTGGGCGATGTAAACCAAGTCGTCGCCGAGCCAGGTACGCATGTCCACTTCGGCCTCCACCGGGGCAAAGTGGACCGCAAGCTTGGCGCGGCAGGCCCGGGCCTGTTTCAAGGTGTGAGCGACGAGTTGGCGGTAAATCTGCAGCGCGCGGTCGTCGCCCACGGTGGCGGCGAGGCGGGTTTTGACTTTCCCGGGTTCGGGACGTTTTGCAAAGATGATGAGCTGCTCAGGAAGATTCTCGTAGGTGGTCACGAGGGTTTCCGCCCGGGCTTTTTGGTGCTTGTACGACCAATAGGTGCGCCCATTGATCCAGGTTCGCTTGAAAACTCCATCGCGTTGCCAGCGTTCTGCGGAAGTCGTCGCCGCGAGCGGGAGAAAGGTGAGTTTGCCTCTCCGCCGCGCCTTCCAGACGAGCTCGACGTCTTCCATGAGCGGCTGATTCGGGAATCCACCGAGCGAATCGAACTGCTCGCGCGTAGTAAACAAAGCCTGATCGCCATAGGGCAATTGGAGGAGGCGATTGCGCAGTCGGACCCCGTCTTCGATAAGGCGGAAGACGGGTTTAGATGGATCGAGGGTGAAGCGGAACGCTCCGAGGATGAAGCCGGGCCGGGTGACAGCTTGTTCGACTGCGGGGATCCAACCCTCGGCGAGCAAGGTGTCGCTGTGGAGGAAGAGGAGGATGTCGCCGGTGGCGGCGGAGGCGCCGGCATTTTGCTGAGGGCCACGGCCTTTGGGAGCGGAGAGCCAGAGGCATGCCGGGAAGGCGGATTGGTACGCGTGGGTGTCGGCGAGGTCTTCGGTATCGACGATGATGATTTCGAGCTGGGAGGCGAGCGGTTGCAGGGAGGTCAGGGTACGTTGGAGCTTCGAACCGGAACGCCAGGTTGGAATGATGACCGAGATCATAGGGACAAATAAGGTAGCACGGAATTTATTCCGCCCCCGTGTCAAAGGGCGAGATTCTCTGGGACGGGCTGAAGCCCATGCTACGGATTATGCGCCGCGTTTCCATCGGAGCCACTTCTGCATGAGGCCGAGAACGAAGGGCGTCAGGCGGGTGCGGTTGTACTGATCGCCGAGCTTTCGAATGGCTTCGGCCTGGGTTGGGTAAGGATGAATCACGCTGGATACTTTTCCGAGGCCGACCTTATACTTCATGGCCATGACCAGTTCACCGATCATGTCGCCACCGTGCCGGGCGACGATCGTGGCACCGAGAATTTCTGCACCATCTTTTTTTGTATGAATCTTAACGAAGCCTTCGTTGTCCCCATCGAGAATGGCGCGATCCACATCTTCCAGCGGCTGGATATAGGTGTCGATCGCGATGCCGTCTTCTTTCGCCTGGTGCTCGGTGATGCCGACGTGGGCAATCTGGGGGTCGGTGTAGGTGGCCCAGGGAATGATCAGATCCGAGGCCTTTTGCCGTCCGCCGAAGAGGCTGTTGGCAATGACAATACGGGCGAGGAAATCGGCGGCGTGGGTAAACTGATAGCGCGAGCACACATCTCCAGCGGCAAAGATCTTTGGATTGGTGGTCTGGAGTCGATCGGTCACGGTGACGCCTTTGCGGAGGTCGAATTCGACCCCGACGGTTTCGAGGCCCATGTTGCTGACGTTGGGGGCGCGCCCGACGGCGATCAGAACGGCATCCGCCACGGTTTCCTGGGAGACCCCTTCGCGATCCACCCAGAAGGCGGCCTTTTGCTCGCCGCGGGCTTCGAAACGGAGGTCCTTTGCAGCGAGTTGGAGATTCACGCCGTCCGCGATCATGGCGTTCTGAACGACCGCGGCCGCATCGGCATCTTCCTTCGAGAGCACGTGGGGGGCGCGGTCGATGAGCGTGACCTCGGTCCCGAGACGCTGAAAGGTCTGTGCCATCTCGCAGCCGATGGGGCCGCCACCCACGACGAGCATGCGGGCGGGGCGTTCGGTGAGGTTGAAGAGGTTTTCATTGTTCAGGTAGTCGATCTGATCGAGACCGGGAATGGGTGGCGAAGCGGCACGTGCACCGGTTGCGATGACCGCCTTGCGAAAACGCAGGAGCTTTCCATCCACCTCGACGGTGTCGCTGGAAACAAATTTTCCTTCCCCGAGAAAGACATCGACGCCGAGATCGGTAAAGCGTTGAACCGAATCATTCTCACTGATCTGGCTCCGCAGTTTCCGCATGCGCTCCATGACCTGGGCGAAGTCGGCTTCGGGTTCACCCGGGACATGAACGCTGTACGCGCCGGCGGATTTCACGTCGTGCACCGCGGTCGCACAGCGGATGAGGGCCTTGCTGGGTACACACCCGTAATTCAGGCAATCGCCGCCCATGAAGTGTCGTTCGATGAGGGCGACCTTGGCGCCGAGCCCCGCAGCACCAGCTGCGGTGACCAGGCCGGCGGTCCCCGCGCCGATGACGACCAGGTTGTAGGGGTTCTGGGGCTCGGGATTCACCCGGTTTTCCGGATGGGTGTTCTCTATGAGCAGGTTGTTGTGTTCGTCGCGAGGACTGATGATTACGGACATACGTTTTCCAGGTTTAATCGACGGAGTTGACTAACTCCTCAGCTGCCGGCTCGGCCGACACCTTTCGCTTCAGGAGCTTGGGCAAAAAACTTAAGCTGACAAACAGGACGCCGGCAACCCCCAGGTACATGAACGTCTTCTTCATATCACCCTTGCCCCCGATAATCGATCCACTCGCAAAGACAAACGCGATGGTACCGGGTAGCATGAAGATCCAGGACACGACGACATAGGTGAGGAAGTTGACCCGGGTCAATCCGTAGGCGTAGTTTTGCAGATTGAACGGGAAAAGCGGCACGAGGCGAGTGAACATGATCATACGCCATCCATTGGCATCTACCCCTTCATCTATTTTCTTGAACACCGGATTTTTGGCGGCCCAGTTTTCAACCATCGGTCGCATAGCGTAGCGTGCAATCAGAAAGGCCAGTGAGGCGCCGATGGTGGACGCGATGGAGACCAGAATCGTTCCCTGCACCGGCCCGAAAACGCCGGCCAGCAGGGTGATGGCCAGTCCCGGAATAAAGAAGATCACGGCAACGATGTAGACGGCGACATAGACCACCGGACCCCAGATGCCAAACCCTTCAATCCACTCGGTAAGCTTGCCGATGTTCTCCTGGGAAAAATATTCGAAGACACCGAATTGCTTGAGTGCAAAGGTGACGCCGGCGATGAGCAGCACGATGGCAATCGGTTTGGCTAAGCGGGCTTTCGATGGGGCAGTTGACTTGGTCGATTCTATCATAGCGTGTTGCTGGGTCGAACCGTTGGCGGACTACTTACACGATAGCTGCAACAAGCAGGCGCGGGTACTTTAACGCAACTTGGAGAGCAGCTTCTCGGTCGGGAAGTATTTGCCCGGGCAAACGGTCGGTTTGACGTTGAGCTTGCGATGCGGCATGATCATGTCTTTGCGGATATTGGTGCGCGTCTGCAGCCAGGCGAGCAGGGCTTCCAGGCTCTCCATCTGTTTGGCCGTTGGCGCGGTCTCCTCAAAATTGCCCACGAGACAAATCCCGATGGCAATATCGTTCTGCCACTCGGCATAGAGGTGGCCCCCTTTGATCTGGCGCTTCCACCGATTACCAACTCCGATGAGCCCATCGCCCATATTCCGCCCGTTCCCGATCACAAAATGATAGGCCAGTCCGTTGGTCATCCGGCGTTCCACTTTATGGTACCGGTCCATGGACTCGAGGCTGCCCTGACTGGTGGCGCTGTGATGAATGGCAATATATTTCCAGCGGCTGCTCACCGGATATTTGGCGAGCAAGGTACGGATATCCGCAGACATCTGAGGGAGCATGTACGCCGGCGGGCCAACCCCGCGAGCCGACGGATTCATCATCAAGGGAATCTTCAAGACCTGGCCGATCTTCAACTTATCCGGGGCCGACAGGTTATTGTAACTGGTGATGTAGTCGACGCTCATCCCGTGGGCCTGAGCGATTTCGCTGATGGTGTCGCCGGATTTGACCGAGTAGGTCAGGAATTGCTTGGGGACGGTAATGGTGGATCCCGCCTGAATGGTCTTGGGATTGCCAATGCTGTTCATCCGCTTGAGCTCCTCCACACTGGTATTAAAGCGGCTGGCAATCTCGATCAAGGTGTCATTTTTCTTGATGACATAGACCCCGGAATCCGGGTTTTGAGCCGCGACATGCATCGAGCCAACCATCGCGACGGCAAGAGCCAACAACCCAGCTTTGATGAGAACGCTCATGTGAATTTTGTGGATAACTAAGCGCCTCTTTCCCAGTAGTTTAGCGACTTACAAACAGTTATATTAACAGATAAAACCCCTTAAAATCAAATACCAACTGACCATGCAACGGGTGATTTTCAAGCAGG
>JBLIND010000392.1:0-5838 GCA_047639095.1 Candidatus Omnitrophota bacterium
TCGTCGATGCATCCACCAGGGTTACCGATTCTCCACGCGCTGAGAGCTGTCCCTTGTAGCCGCCTTGAAGGAAGTGTAACTCGTTACCCGTCGGGCTGATCGCCCGCGCACGAAACCCGAGCGGATTCCGCACAACGTAGATGCTGCATTCATTGATGTCCGCCGCGTTGTACGCGGGTAAAACCGTTCCCGGCGTAAATACATGGTCGACCGCGCCGGTCAGCATCCAATAGGAGATGTCCACGGCAAACGTATTCGTGTGCGTGATCCGAATATACTCTTCGTCCTGGTTTCCAGAAGCGGGGAGATAATCCAACTCGGCAATGCTCACCGGGCAGAAGGCCGCCTGGGCGTCCGGAATCACGCCGCCGTTGTTGATCGAATTCGTCACGTACAAAAACTTTCGCCGCGGTTCGAGAAACTCGGTTTTCAAGCGGTCAATGGACGGCCGCATTTCCAGCGAGTCGCCCCAGCTGCCCCACTTTGCGTAATCGAGGTCTGCATCGGAAGTGATGCCGACGGGATCGATCAAATCAGCGATCTCGTCCATCCGCGTTTCATAAAAACGCTCGTTTATGGGCGTGCCCGGCGCTTGCAGGAGTTGATCGAGCAAGGTGCGCAGGCGTCGGGTGAACATCTGGTAGAAAGGACCGTGCGCGTAAAGATCCTCCCGAAGACGATTGTTGCCGACGCCGATGTTCACCGAGTTGTTGATCAGCAGGCGATCGTCGAAATAGTGATCGGTGCCATTCCACCGATGACCAAAGCTCAGGTCGACATCCCAGTTCAGCGGCCACCATTCGCCGGTATCGTTGGTGTCCCGGTACATGTAATAGTTTTTATGGCCGAAGTCGTGGTTTCCGTAGACGGTCTGCATGGCGTAATAATTCGCGGCTTCGGCCAGGTTGACGTGATCATACACGTACGTGATCTGGTCCGCGGAAGTGCCAGACGTCAAGCCCGTGATCAGCGCCTGCAGGTCGTCGTTGTTTTCCTCCTTGCGGGTTTTTTTCTCCGCCCCGGAGGTCGCTGAATCCAGTCGATTGTACATCTTGTAGAGCGCACCCTCGGGATCGAGTCCGGTGCGATCGAGATAGTTCTCGTCGCCATCCTCCACCATGTCGGCCACGCTGAAAAACGATCCGTTCTGTTGGATGCGGATGGGGAACGAGAAGTGGCCCGCCGCGCCGGCGCGGCGAACGGTTTCATATCCGAGGGTGTTCCGCGTCTTGGATTTGTCCGCCCAGTTGGTGATGAAATTGATGTCCTTCACCTTCTTTTCACCGTCCGCGAAGATGAAGCGATTGCCCTTGTTGAAGTCGATGTCGTAACTCTTCTTCGGGAAGCCCCCGGAAGATTGACCGTGCCGATCGGTTTGGATGTTGTCGTAGAACCGGTTCAGGTAAAACAGGGCGCCGCGCGTGCCCGTGAGGTTGTTGGCCGCGGCAGGGTTTTCCACGAACCAGTGCACCACCGGGAGGAGGGAGTCGATCGAGAGATCCTCTGCAATGGTGCCAAAGTATTCATCTGCATCCAGGGGATCGGTGAAGAAGGGCAGGCGACTGATCCGCGCCTGGGTATCGCTTGCCGTATAGCGCCAGCGAATCATTTCGCCCGGGGTCATGGTGAGGTTGGTCTGTGCGGTATACAACTGGTCGCCCGCGAGAACATCAGGCGCAATCCCGTCATCCCGCATGAGCAGGGTCGTCTCTGCGCCGAACATGACCCGAAGATGCACGTCGATCTGACTGATCGGATAGACCGTTTGCACGACGCGGGCAGTGAACGTCATCGAAGCGTTCGCCGGGAGCATCGCCCAGGCATCGGTGGCGTCTGTGATATGCGGACCCAGCTCGGCCTGGCCACTTTCGTTGGCCTCACCCGGTGTGGCGACGAGGAAGTACTGGGTGTTGGTTGGGGTGTACACGCGATCGATGCCGATGAGGGAAGGGTGGATGAGAAAGTCGGTGTCGTTCGTGCCCGTACTCGCGCCGTGAATCGCGAGCAGGTTGTTGCCGGTCAAGAGCAGGTCCTTGTGATGGCCCAGCTGAATGATGTCAGGTGTCAAGGCGAGCGCATCGGCTCGATCTGCGCTTGCGGCGGTTTCCCAGGATTCGAGGTTTTGCTCGGGGGGCAGACCGGCGAGGAACACGGGGTCGATACCTGCGGTTCCATTCGCGCGGATGAAAATGCCGGTCACTGATGCGCCGAGGGCGTAGCCCATCTCGCTGAGATCGATTCCGACGCCCGGACTCCTGAAGCCGGTTGTGTTTGGACTGGAGGCAAAACTCTGGCTTTCCAGACTGGCGAGCGAGTCGGCGAACAACGGAAAGGCGTTGTTGAAGAAGGGGGCAATCTCTGGCGCGTCGGCCATGGGGATGTCGTAGGCCGTGATGGTCAAGGTGTTCAGCCCGTTGCCCAGTCCCGTCAGCGGGGAGACATGAAAGGTGTCGCCGTTTGCACCGCCGGTATGTAGCTCGAAGAAAACGAGGTCGTCCCCCGGGCCGTTGATAACCGCTTCGTCAAAAATGAAGGCCATGCCCGGGGTGGAATTACCCGGGGTGGCATGATCAATGACGGGATCCGTGATGAGGGGTGTCGATCCGCCACCTGGATTGATGATACCGGTGGAGAGCAGATTATCTTCAATCAGATCGGCGCGTGATCCGGGCACGGGCAGGGCTTGGGTCGGATCGCTGGCCGCATTATTTTTGGCGGCCTGCGCTTTGAAATGGGTCAAGGTAACCCCAATGAGATTTTCAACCGGGTAGGTCAGGCGTTTGGCTCCGCGATCGAGGGTTACGCTGGTCAGGGCGGTGGCCTTGCCTGTGTTGTTCACCTCGTAGGTGTAGTCGACGAGTCGATCCGTTCCTCCGGATGCCTCCGGCATGTTGCTTACCGCGACTTCCTGTCCGTTCAGATATGCGACGAAGCCGTCGTCGTACTGGATGTGTAACTGAAGATCGTCAATCGCGGATGCATTCGGGAGGGTGAACGGGATACGCAGGTAGGCACTCGGGTTTACGCCCTGCATGTTTGCCGTGAGGTCGAGGCCAATGGCTGAAGCAAAAGCGGTGCCGAAGCCGGCGCCACCGATGCCGCCCAGCCAGCTGCTGTCGTCGAACCCGAGCTGAACCCAGTCGTTGCTGAAGCTGTTGTCCGACGGGATGAACACGCGTACGGGTGCCTGGGTCTGAACCAGGGGCACCGGGATGGCTTGGGTTCCGATGCCGTAGGCGATGTCTGGAAGCTGCTCGGGGTAGGCGGGGCTGAAGGCCTGGAGCACGCTCCCGTTGGCATCGATCAGTGCCAGATATTCGCCATCGGCATCGAGTTTGAAATTGGTATGGAGCTCCTGTTCCGGATCATCCCGATCCTTGTTCGATGCGAAGATGACCAGGCATTCGCTGGGGGCGAGGGTGCGCGCAGGGATCCGCCACCTGTCCAGGCGCGTTGCATCGTCGGTCAATCGGTAGCCGTCGAGGTTCACCGCCAGGGAACCGACGTTGCACAATTCGATCCAGTCCGAATAATCACCGTCCTCGTCCTGCAGGCCAGTATCGTTGGACGCCATGAACTCGGTCAGGAGTACTTGTCCCTGGAGCGGGAGCGTGGCCAGGGTCAGTATGGGCAGGATGTAGGTAAATAGTCGAATTGCGCGCATAGGCTTCTGGCCGTATCATACACCGAGCACCGATTGTGGGTATAAATCTTTAAAAACCGATGAAATCGATAAACCGAGGGCATTTTCAATCGATTTTTAAGCGTGGTTCCTGATATACCCACGGCTAATCTGTTTTGTACGAACGGATTATGGAAGAACTGCTTTTGTATTCATGCTAAAAGGACACGAAAAAGCCCTTATTTTTTCCATTCTGCTGGGTCTCGTAACAGCAGGGCTGGATTTCTACCTGTACCGGCTCACGGGACTACGGGTGTTTCAGGCTGTCCTGCCTTTTGCCCTCATGGCCTCCGCGATCTGCGGATTGATTCTTGTACGCCTGCGCCTCGCCCGCCTCAGCATGGATGAGCAATACCACTTTGCCCAGGAACGCAGCACTCGTCCGGATCAGAACCTCTTCGACGCGGAAGATGAAGCGCCCGCCATGACCCTCGGGCGCAGTCATCACCAGTTCGAGCTGGTGGCGGTCCCCGTAATCTCCGGGGTGCTCGCGCTGATGCAGATCATATGGGCCTTCGGTTTGTACCGGTCGATGGACACCGCGCCCGGCAATGTCGAGCAGGCGCTGGTCGCCATGGCCTTCCTCCTCGGCCAGGGCTTCGTCTGTTTCCTGGTCAGTCGTTTCCTCAGCGGTCTCAGTGAAGTGAAAAAATTTCGGCTCTATCGCGGGGCGGGCATCAGCCTGGGCCTGTTGAGCGTCCTTTCCTTCCTCGCCGCGATCGGCACCCTGGTGGGCCAATGGCAGGTGCTCGCCGATGGGTGGACAGGCCGTGCACTCGCCCTGGTCCTCGCGTATCTCGGGATCGAAACGATCTTCCTCCTGGTCACGGCGATTTACAGTCCACGCCGCAAGACGATGTTGGGTATCGCTTACGAGAGTCGGGCCGGTGCCTTGGCTGCCGACCCCACGCGGCTCGCACGCAATTTTGCGGAGACGGTTGACTATCAGTTCGGCATGCAATTCGGAGGCAACTGGTACGTGCGCTTCGCCCGGAACATCCTGGTGCCGCTTACCGGATGCGTCGCGCTCATTCTGTTCCTGCTCAGTTCCGTGGTCGTCCTGGGCCCGGAAGAGCAGGGGATCAAAGAGCATTTCGGACATCCGGTTGAGGGCGAAACCCTGGACAGCGGACTGCATCTCAAAGCGCCCTGGCCCTTCGCCACGATTAAGCGGATCCCGGCCAAACGCATCGTCCATACCTACTTGGGCTATGAGCCCGATGCGGATCTTCACCAGAACAAGGTCATCGTGTGGACTGTCCCGCATTACAGATCCGAATCGATGCTGCTGGTCTTCGATGCCCATGACAAAGCGGAATCCGGATCGGCCGCCGAGGCTCAGGTGAGCCTCTTGACCGTGAACATCCCGGTGCAATACCAGGTGAAGGATCTGCATGCCTACGCCTACCGCTACGCGGACCCGGAAAAGATGATGAACATCGCCGCCTCCCGGGTGCTGATGCATGAAATGTCCCAGAGGACGCGTAAAGACCTGCTGATTGCCGATCGGAATGCGTTGAGTGAACGATTGAAAGAGCGGATTCAAGCCGAGGCGGACAAGCTGGGGCTCGGGGTCGAAATTTTATTCGTGGGCATTCACAGTATTCATCCGCCCACCGCGGTAGCGGCGACCTACCAGGGGGTCCTCAGTGCCATCGAAGGTCGCGAGCAGAAAATACTCGAAGCCCATCGTTACGTCGCGCAAACCATGCCCGCCGCCAGGGCGGAAGCGATGACCAAGCGTGAAGCGGCTCGGGCCTTTGCCGCGCGCCGCAAAGAGTTGGCTCCGGCCAATGCCATCCTGTTTGAAAAACAGCTGGCGGCCTATCGGGCGGGTGGCGAGGTCTACACCATGCGCACCTATCTGCGCAGCCTGAGCCGTGCCCTGAAGGGGCAAACCAAATTTGTGGTTGATGACGAAAAAGTGGACGAGGTCATCACCATCGAAAGCGAAACGAAATTTTCGCTCCCGGAGTTGTTGATGGATCAATTGGAAACGAAAGCCCCCCGATGAAAAAGAACTTGCCCATCCTCTCGGCTGGCATTGTGATTCTGTTGCTGTTTATTTTGCTGCAGGTGATCGTGATTGTGCGTGAAGGCGAAGTCGCCGTACTCACCCAGTTTGGCAAGCCGGTCAAAGAACTCACCACATCCGG
>JBLIND010000393.1:0-5827 GCA_047639095.1 Candidatus Omnitrophota bacterium
TCTCCGCTACGAATAATGAATTCCAAACGCTACGACGTTTTTAGCACGACGTTCGAGCGGAGAGGTGCGCATTGGCCAATAACGAATACTCAGATGTTAGCGTGCTACGCTTGGGGAGACTTTGAGAGTTCGATCTGGATGAATTTGGACATGGGGGTGCGGCTGCGGTCGGCCTTTTCCTTGATGCCGACGAGGACGTTGGTTTCGGGGAAATAGGCGCCGGCACAACCGATGGGGATGTCGTAGGCAATGGCTTGAAAGCCGTGGGCTTCGCGGGTCTGCTCATCGGAATCAAAACTGGTGAGGGTGAGAAGATCGCCGTCCTCGATGCCGCGGCTGCGCAGGTCCTCCGCGTGGAGGAAGATGACGCGTCGATTATTTTTAACCCCGCGATAGCGATCATCTTTTGCATAGATAGTGGTGTTGTACTGGTCGTGTGAACGCAGGGTCATGAGGCGTAAACGACCGGGCTTGAGCACGACTTCAGGCACGGGCGTGGCCATGAAGCGTGCTTTTTCGGTCGCGGTTTTCCATTCGCGATCGCGGGCGGAGTTTTTCAGGTGGAAACCACCCGGCGTTTTGATCTGCTGGTTGTAGTTTTTGAATGCGGGCAGCACGGCTTGGATCTTTTCACGGATGAGGGCGTAGTCGGCGATCAAGGTTTCCCACGACACCGGGCCATCCGGGAAAAGCGCCTGTCCAATCCCTGCGACGATGGCGGGTTCGGATTTCAAAGCGGGCGATGCAGCCGGAAGCGAGCCGGTCGACGCATGGACCATGCTCATGGAATCCTCGACCGTGACGGACTGAACGCCGGAGGACTGCACATCCTGTTCCGTTCGCCCGAGGCAGGGAAGAATCAACGCCTGCTCGCCGTGGACGACGTGACTGCGATTGAGATGGGTCGAGATGTGAACGGTCAGACGACACTTCCGCAAGGCCGCTTCGGTAAAGGCCGTATCCGGTGTTGCTGCGGCAAAATTTCCGCCCATGCCAATGAAGATTTTTCCACGACCCGCATGCATGGCTTCGA
Source organism: Candidatus Omnitrophota bacterium (assembly GCA_047639095.1). Taxonomy (GTDB): domain Bacteria; phylum Verrucomicrobiota; class Kiritimatiellia; order SS1-B-03-39; family UBA6053; genus JAPYUI01. The sequence goes on from JBLIND010000393.1 coordinate 1,034, forward strand.
TGGCGGCGACCGCATCGAAGCCCGGTGCGTAAGGTGCCTTAAAACCAAAGGTCTCTCCCAGGCTGTCGAGAAAGGCTGCCGTCGGCTTCTCGGTGATGCCCACAGTACGATCCCCCTGGACGTTGCTGTGTCCGCGAACCGGGCAGGCCCCTGCCCCTTCGCGGCCGATGTTACCCCGCAACAGGAGCAGGTTGATCAACTCCTGGATGGTGATGACGCTGTTCTTCTGCTGGGTCAGTCCCATGGCCCAACAACAAATGACCCGGTCCGCCTGGCGATAGACTTCGGCCGCCTCGATGATCTCGGTTTTGCTCAATCCACACTGACTCAGCAGCATCTCCCAGGACTCGGACTCGGCTTCGACCTGCCCTTGGTAGGCCTCGAATCCACTACAGTGTTCCGCAATAAACGCCCGATCGAAGACGCCCCCTTGTTCGGCATCCTGCTCGAACAAATATTTGATCATCGCCCGCACCGCCGCCATATCCCCACCGACGAGCGGTTGATAATAATGCGTCGCGAGGTCGGTGCTACGTTGGGTCAGCATGGCCCCGACCTCCTGGGGATGCGTGAAGGCGAGCAGGCCTTTTTCCTTCAGCGGATTGAAGCAGACAATCTTTGCGCCCCGACGGGCGGCTTTCTGCAGTTCGGTCAACATGCGCGGGTGATTCGTTCCCGGATTCTGGCCGACCACGAAAATGGCGTCCGCGTGATCGAAATCTTCGAGCAGGACCGTGCCCTTTCCGATGCCTACGCTCTCGCCCATAGCCACGCCACTGCTCTCGTGGCACATGTTGGAGCAATCCGGAAAGTTGTTGGTGCCGAAGACACGGCCCAGCAGCTGATAGAGAAACGCCGCTTCATTGCTCGTCCGACCCGAGGTGTAAAAGATCGCTTCGTCGGGTGAGGCGAGTGCGCGAAATTCCTGTGCGATCAGCGTAAACGCGTCCTCCCAGGGGATCGGCTGGTAGCGGTCGGAGGCGGCATCGTAGATCAGGGGTTCGCACAAGCGGCCCTGACTTTCCAACCAGTGATGATCCCGGGTTTCCAGGTCACTCAGCGTATGTGTATCGAACAGCGCACGCGTGGCTCGCTTCTTCGTGGTCTCATGCGTCACCGCTTTGACCCCGTTTTCGCAGAACTCGGCGGTGGATGGATTTTTCGGATCCGGCCAGGCACAGCCGGGGCAGTCGAAGCCATCGGGCTGGTTGACCTTGCACAGGGCTTTCGCGCCTTTGATCAGGCCCTCTCGGCGGAGGATTTTCAACGAGCTGTTCAGCGCGGCCCAGCCGCCCGCGGGTTTGCTATCCGAGGTCATCGGGAAGGACGGGCAGCGGGGTTGGACGAGGCCGGGTGAAGTGACACGAGTGGAGCCTCGGCAGAGGACGGCCATGCTACGAGGCGATGCTGGCCGCAGTAGAGGGTCATGCGGTCCTCACGGCAGAATCCGGCAAGCGTCATGCCCCAATGCGCGGCAAAGTTGACCGACAAGGCGGTGGGTGCGGAAACCGCAGCGAGGATGGGGATGTTGGCGCGCGCGGTTTTTTGCAGGATCTCGTAAGAGACCCGGCCACTGACCAGCATGATCGCCGCGTCGTTGAGCTGGTTTGATTCCAGCAAGGAGCCGATGACCTTGTCCACGGCGTTATGGCGCCCGACGTCTTCGAATACGCACAGAAGCTGACCATCGACGGTCGCCGCAGCCGCGGCATGACAGCCACCGGTCAAGTGAAAGATTTTCTGTTCCGCCTGCATGCGCTGGAAGAGCACGTGGATCAACTCCACATCCATCTCGACCGCTCGTTTGACGGAATACTTTTTATAGACATCGCTCAAATCGCGTTTCCCGCACAGACCACAGGACGAAACGGACATCAAGGTGCGGCTGCCAGGATCTATCGTGCGTTCGGGCAACTCGATGCGCATGATGGTGCCGTTGCAGGTATCCGTGGATGTACTACGGAAGCCTTCTTCGCCGATGATCTCTTCCGCATACAACAGCCCGCGCGCGAGTGCTACGTCGTCGCCGGGTGTGCGCATCGTCACCGTAAAGGCCTGGTTATTGATCATCAGCTGGAGCGGATATTCGGCGATCACACGCTCCTCAACGTTCTCTCCGCCATGTGTATCCACGCGATGCGCGGTTACAGGTATGGTCCGGGGCTTCATGCCGGGAGCTTTATCGGCGACGACCAAGCGAGAGCACACCTAATCCCGCGATCATGAGCAGGGCGCTGCCGGGTTCGGGAATCGCGGCCGATTGGAAATGCGTCAACACCCGATCGGACGAAAGCGCGTGATCATACAGCACGATTTCATCCAGCCAGCCATTTCCGAAACGGCTGCCGGTGTCGTCGCGCCCCATTTCAATCGTGATGTTCGCATTGGCATCACGGACGGAAGTCATGCCGGTATTCTGAGCAACCTGCACCCCGTCAAAATACATCGTTCCGGTTGTGCTCGGTGCATCGAAGGTAATCGCATAGTGATGAAAGGCATCATCGATCACACCGGGCGAGTGGCTGCCGATTTGTTCGAAAGAGCCGGCGTTGTTGACGACAAACCCTCGCCAGCTGGTGAGGCCGCTTTCCGGATGAAGGAGAAAACCATTCGCGCCACGTTCGGAGGACAGCCAACCAAACTCGTTCCATGCGGACGTGGCCGAGCGAGCCCAGAGCTCAACCGAAAAACTGGTTGTGATGATGACATTGGCGGCCTGAGCAAAGTCCCCGCCATCTGCAGGATCGAAGCGTAGCGACGATCCGGTTCCCGGGCCAGCGCCGGGTTCCTGGAACAGGGGCGCGCCGGTCACCACCGCATTTGCGCCGCCGACCGCATCAGCCAGTGGACTTGAGGCGTCATCCATCCGCCACCAGGATGTAGGATTGTCGGCGGAAATCTCATTGATAAAATCAGCATAGAGCCGCGGAACGAAGAGCCCCATCGTCAGCCCCATCGTCAGCCCCATCTGCAGCCATTGTTTGCGGATTCGCATGAGCGGAGGATAAAGTTTTACTGCAGGCAATGCAAACGGAAACCATTTTCCGCTTATCAAAGCGCTCGACTGCGGACCCTGCCTACTGGCCAGGACCGGCAGGATTGGCCGGTGCCTTGGGACCGCCCAGTCGCTCGATCATGGCCAGCCCCATCCCCTCGCCGACCAGGTAATAGCTCTCGGCATTGCAACACCAGTGGTAGCGAATCGGACGTGGCGACACATCTCCATCGCGGAAAAAACTGCGGGTTTCGACGTACTGGGTGTTGTCCTTGAACGCATCGTATTTCGTCACCGCTTCCTGCGCGGCCATGATCATCAAACGTCGATCGATTTTCTGCCCCCACCCTCCAAAGCCGCTTCCACCAATGACCACGGGCAAGTTGGGTGCGCCTGAATCCTTGCGGATGTCGCGAATCAGATTGGCCAGATTCGCTTCGTAGGCCATGGCGTCTTTCATACCGCACCCATCGTTCCAGCCCTGGTGCCAGACGAAACCGGCCAGCTCATGGCCCTGTCCCTTGTACTCGGGGAAGTCCGCCGACAGATTCGCGAGCTGCTCTTTTACGGCCGTGATTAAGCCGTCATACTGATCCCCCACGCCGGGGCCACGCGGTTTATTCTCAGCATCTCCGGAGCTCGGCGGTCGCCAGGGTCCAGCCAGGCTGGTTCCGCCCGGAGCCCGTTTAATCAACAGGACTGGCTCATCAAAATAGTCGCCGAGCACCCAACCAAAACTCATCTCGGGTCCGATGGCATTCTTCGCGGCCGTTTTGCCAAAGACGAGCTTGCCCTTGTAGTCGTAGTAGGAAAGGAAAACATCGTCGCGGGTCTTCCAGTTGCCGTCTGCATCGCGCAGCTTACTATAGCGATCGGCGGTGGCGGGATCCTTCGCCAGGGTCTCGAGTGTCCCCAGCTGTCCTGGCTTCCCGTTGACTACACCATGACCTTCCATGTTGGATTGGCCGGCCAGGATGAAGACCTTCCACTTGGGAAGCGTTTCAGCCTGAAGCGGGCAAACGCTGGCCAGCAGGCTTCCGCACGCGAGAACAAAGGTCAGTCGAGTAATTATCTTCATGCGGTGTGTTTACCTTTTTCTGAAAGATGAGGCAAGACTCAGCGCGACAGTTCAGGCTCCAGCCAGAGCCCCCAGTCACTCCCAAAGCCATCACCACCGCCCTCTACGAGCAGCTCCAACTCCTTCACGCCATCGAGGCTCACGGCATAGTCACAGATCTTCCCCGAGCGGGTGAGTTCGGATCGATACAGGTCTTTTCCATCTGCTTTGATCACGAACACCACGCTCCCGTTCCGCGAATCGTACACCCCCGCTTTGCCACGCAGCGTTTTCCATTTTCCGCCCAGCGGGAACGTATGACGCGCGGGTGCATGGGCATAGATCCCCGACGGATACAGGCGCCCGGCGCTCTCAAAAAGCGCTTGAGGATCCGGCACCCGGCCACGCGTGGGCGTGAGCCAACCCACCTTTTCGCTGCTCGGTTCGAGATCGGACAGGGCCGCGGTTTTCGTGGTCATCGGCACCTGATCCGGCGGAACCGCTTTAAACGAGGGATTGACGCTTTGCATCAAGCGCGTGGCCATCTCCTTGGATGCCTCATCGGTCGCATGCGCACGAAGAAACGCGATGCCCTTTTTCATCTCGTCGCGGTCGTTGCGATTCACGGCATCGATCAGTGGGGTCAAGCAGAGCCGTTGGCTCAGGGTGGTAATTTCGGGCGTGCCATCGCGTTTTACCGTGTACGGAAATTTAAATTGCGACCAGGCGCCGACGTTCCCCG
>JBLIND010000394.1:0-5812 GCA_047639095.1 Candidatus Omnitrophota bacterium
CACCCACATGGATGCGTATGCAGCTGTAGAGGGTTTCGCGCTGGCTGCCGGACCGATCAGTCCTTCGGCTTGTGCTCGTTGGAGCCTTTGCGGTGCGTCTTGGGCTTGCCGACTTTGTCCGCGTACTTGTCGTGTTTTCTTGCGGCGCCGCCGGTTTTCTTGCGCGGATGGAAGCCGCCCGGTTTCTTCTTCGCATCATAGCCACCGCCACCTCCACTGCGTCGGGGCGTATCGCTGCTGTCGTCGCCACCTTCGCCACCGCGGGAACTTTTCTGCCGTACATCAGATACCTCGACCCGTCGTCCATCGAGGCTCGCATTGCGCAGCGAAGCCTTCACGTGTTCGGCGATGTCTTTATCGACTTCGAAGAAGGAGAATTCACGGTTGAGCTTGATGCCCCCGATCATATCGGAAGAGATGCTCGCCTTTTCGCAGACCAATCGGACGATCGCGCCGGCGCCGATGTTGTCCATCTTACCCATATTGATGAAAAATCGATGCGCGTTATCCATGCGGGGACGCGGACTGCCACCGGCGCTGCGCACGGCACCTTTTTCACCGCGGTCCCGGCCTCGGTCCCCGTCCCGGCCCCGGCGATCGCGGTCGGAGGAGCCGCGTTCGCGATCAAATCGTTTTTCCGATCCCTGTCGACCCTTGGCCGTGACATTGATGTCTGCGGAGTGGCGGTAGTAGTCGAGGAAACGGCTGAATTCCGCAGAGACGAATCGCTGGATGAGCTCATCCTTGTCAAACCCACCGAGGGACTCGTAGACCTTGGGCAGGTAGCCTTCGATTTCCGTGCTGTTGATTTCGGTTTTGACAATTTTTTCGACCAGGAAGAACAGCTGCTTTTCACAGATGTCCCGGCCACTTGGAATTTGTTTGGCCTCAAAGGAGATGCCCGAGCGTTCAAGGTCCCGCATCTTGCGGGCTTCATTCATGTTCAAGAGGGCGATCGACGCGCCTGATTTTCCCGCCCGCGCGGTACGTCCGCTCCGGTGGGTGTAGATGGCGGCATCATCCGGGAGCTTGTAATGGATGACGTGGGTGATGTCGTTCACGTCGAGTCCGCGGGCCGCCACGTCGGTCGCCACGAGGATTCTTACCGTCTGGCTGCGGAACTTACGCATGACCGCATCGCGTTGTCCCTGCGACAGATCGCCGTGCAGGGATTCGGCAACGTAGCCATCCTGCAGAAGGTTCTCGGCCACCTGTTGGGTTTCCTTGCGCGTCCGGCAGAAGATCAAGCCGTACATGCGGGGATGAAAATCCATGATACGCTTCAAGGCCTGGTAACGGTGCTTCTCATGCACCATGTAGTAGCTGTGCGTGATGTTTGCCGCGGATTCATTGGCGGTGCCGACCGTTACTTCCCGCGGGTCTTTCAAGTAGGTTTTTGCGATGCGGGCAACCCCGCGCGGCATGGTGGCCGAAAACAGCCAGACGTTGCGCTCGTTCGGCAGGGTGGAAAGAATGGAGTCGATGTCCTCCTGGAAACCCATGTTGAGCATTTCATCCGCCTCGTCGAGGACGGCGTAGGACACTTGCTGCAGCTTGACCACATTGCGCCGCATGAGGTCGAGCAGACGGCCGGGCGTAGCGACGATGACCTGGGCACCCCGTCTGATCTGCGAGATCTGTGTGGTGATGGCGGCACCGCCGTAGACGGCGACCACATTTAACCCATCGATGTACTGGCCGAAATCCTTGAGATCGTTGGTGATCTGGAGACAGAGTTCACGGGTGGGGCAGAGAATCACGCCTTGGGTATGACGTTTCATGGGATCGATCAACTGAAGCAGGGGCAGGCCGAATGCCCCGGTCTTTCCGGTGCCGGTCTGGGCGAGACCAACAATATCGGTGGCTTCGGTTAGCAGAATGGGCAAAACAGCGGCCTGGACCGGCATGGGGGCTTCAAAGCCTAATTTCTTGACTGCCTTGAGCAGTTGTGGGTTCAGTCCGGTCGATTCAAAATCCATGATGGCACACTTGTCTTAGGGTAAAAATAGCTATGGTTGCGTATAAAAATAGCTATGGTTGGGTATAAAAATAGCTATGGTTGGGTATAAAAATGGCCGCCCCGGCTGGTTGGAGCGGCCACGTGAAGAGCGGCAAGCTACTCCAAAAGTTACCGCATGCAAATCATTATTGTCGTAAATCCGGTCATGAGTTAGGGCTTTCCTACGAAAAAATGGATCGTTCTTTGCCTTGGATTCCCGCTGTTACTGTCTGCGGCACAACCGCATGCGGTTTTTGTTATCGGCACCCCGCACTAAAACCCTGCCGCGTCCATGCCCCCCTTGGCCAAGCAGTTGGAATCGTTCGGATTCCGGACAACTCTGGTTCAGTCGAAGGGAAATCCCGAGAAAAATCCCGATGGCATCCGGGTCTGGAGATCTTAAAAGAGGTGGATGTTGCCATTTTTCTCCTGCGTTTCCTGACTCTTCCGGAAGATCAACTGCAGCACATTCGCGATTACGTGGAGGCCCGCAAACCCGTGGTGGGGTTTCGGACCTCCACCCATGCCTTCGCCTATCCAAAAGGACACCCCCCTCGCAAAATGGAATCGGGACTTCGGCCGGGTTGTCCTGGGCACGGCGTATTCCATCCACCTCGCCGGTCAAACCGAGGTGCGGGTGGCTCCGGGTGCGGAAGACCATCCGGTCCTGACGGGTTATGCGATCAATACGCCGATGATGGATGGGGGAACACTTTACCTGTCTGACACACCCGCGGACGCGACGGTGCTTCTGCGGGGGATGGGCAAATCCAAAAAAACTGGCAAAGTGAAAAATGGTTTTGGCACGTTTCAGCTCAAATCGGTCATGACCGACGATGTGGTCTGGCTATGGGAAAACCAATGGGGCGGGCGCGTCTTCTCCAGCTCGATCGGGCATGTCGAAAGCTTTAGGAACCCGTAATTCGTCCGACTTTTCATGAATGGCATTCATTGGGCGGCGGGCCAGCCGATTCCGGCCACAGATAACCCGGTCCATGCCATCCCACCTGTCAAATAGGCCAAGCATCAGGGATGCAGTGCGCCTTTTGTTCGAGGCGTGTCAGGCCTTGGTTCGCAACCTGTTTTAGGTGCAATAAAGCGCTACTTTGGCTGAAATCATCCTGCCACCCGCCCCGCATCTATGGTAAATATCTGACACTATGTTGCAGTTTCATTCCGGGTCAACCCACGTTGTGAATTCCAGTCGAGCGATCCTCGAATGCCTTGAAGTGGCTTTGGGGAAGGGCGGGCATTGCGACCTGCTGATTCTTCATGCCGCGATTGGCCACAACCTCCCTGAATTGTTGAAGACTGCGCGCAAGCTGCTCCCCGAGGTGCGGATTGCGGGTTGTACCTGCGCTGGGGTCATCGGGCAGGAGGGACCCAACGAATCGTCCAAGGCGCTGGGCATCATGACCGTTACCGGCTCATCGGATGAATACGCGATCGCCTACCACGACAACATTGTGGGGTCGAACTCCTTTGAGGTGGCCCAGCAGATGGCGGAAGACTTGAAGGCCCAGAATCCGAACGTGAACATGATTCTTTTTCTCGCATCCGGCATCGACATCGCGGCCGATCAGGCCATCGCCGGGATGGAGAGCGTCTTTGGTCCGGACATTCCGGTCTTCGGGGCATCCTCTTCCGATAACATGCGAGCGATCTCTTCGTTCCAGATGGCCGACGATCTTATTTTTGAGCGGGGCGCTATCGCGATCGGCTTTGCCGACCCCACCCTCGAAGTCATTACCCAGGCCGACCACGGTTTCGCCATCGTGGGGTGCGGGGCTGAGGTCACGCGATCCGAAAACAATCGCGTCTATGAGATCGAAGGACAACCCGCCTGGCATTGGTTTACCGAGAATATCGGGCTGGATGCCGATGCCGAATTTTTTGATACCATCCCCATCGGTGCCATCGCCGAGGAGCTCTCACCCGAAGATGCCGCCATCTACGGGAGCTCACATGTCTTGCGCGTGATCGCTAAAAAGGACGACGATGGCAGCATCTACATGCCGGTTGATTGTCCGGAAGGTACACGCCTCTGGCTCACGAAACGGGATGAAGCCCGGATTTTTGCCGGGCTGGACCGGATGGTGGATGGCCTGGTGGAAGCCTGCGGCCGACGGCCGGTTGCGGTGTTCCATGCTGACTGCGGCGCGCGCGGCAAACATCTGTTCAACCGGGTGCTGAAAGATGAGATTGTCAGTCGTATGCAGGTTCCGCTGATGCAAGGCGGTACCGTTCCCTGGCTGGGTATGTACGGTCTCGGTGAGTTCGCTAAGTTGAATGGAAAGAATGCATTTCACAATTATACCACCGCTCTCTACGTGGTGTTGAGAAAGGAAGCCTAACCGCTCGTGGACGAATCGTTTCCCAACGAATTGCCGATGGATCCCCGGCTGGCGGAGTTGCTGGAGACCAATCGAGCGCTCGAAAAACGAGTGAACCAGTTTTCGCGGGTCGAGCAGAATCTCATTCGCGCGCGAGACCAGTTGGACCGCGAGCTTGTGGGCTTGCGGGCTATTTGCAACTTCAGTCAAACCGCCCTGGGCTACGAGGATCTCGCGTGGGTTTACGCGCTTTGTGTCGATGCCGCCGTCGAGGCAATGGATACGGAATGCGCCGTATTGTTTATTCAAAATCCGACATCGCAGACCTTTGATGTGGCGGCAACCTGCTGCCTGGAAACCCGCACCGTTCCTATTCCTTCCAATCAAGCCTGGGAGGATATGTACGCCGAGCAGATCGCCGAGCAGAAGCCCTTCTTCGCAAACCTTCCACCGGCCTTTCAGGCCGTGTTGAACCCGTCCACCGATCGCATGATTATCATGCCCATGGCTAATCGGGATGCTTCCCTCCGAGGATTTATCGCGACCGGGGTCTCGTGCGATAAAGCTCCGTTCTTTCCCGCCTTATCGGATGATCGTCTGACCACGGCCGAAGTCTTTCTTAAACAGATGCTCGTCATCGAAGATGTCAGCCTTCAGCGCGCTGACCGGATGCGTGCCGAGCAGGAATCGCGTGAAAATGCGGCGCGTTTTCGCTCCCTGTTTACCGACGCACCTATCGCCCTCGTGGAGGCCGACTTGTCCGTGGTTAAACGCTGGTTGAATATTCGGGTGTTGCGCAAGGGCTTGGAACCCGAATCGTTTCTGCGTGAAAACCCCGCAGCCATCCATGCCTGCATGCTCCTGATTCGAGTGGTCGATGTGAATCATCAGGCGGTTGAATTATACCAGGCCAAATCTCGGGAAGATTTAATCAACAATATCGAAGCGGTGTTGATCCATGACTCCTACGCAGCGTTTGCGAACTTTCTCATCAACATGCTGAACCACGACAACCGTCCAACCCTGAGTCGTCATCATACCTTGACCGGTCGAGAGATCCGCGTGGAAATCACCGCCGCTCAGTCGGACCACAACACCTGGAAGCGCGTCCACCTCGCAGTGCGCGAAATTCCTGCCTTCCTGGATTCCCGTGTGCTCCCCCTGGATTTACCTGACCGCTCGTTGCAAGGCTGATCAGGTCGGCGTCGTAACGCGCACCAGCGGCGGTCGAACCGTCAGTGAGGCGTAGTCCGTTTCCGCCACAAACAACGCGCCCGCCGCCGGGTTCTTTGCGAACAGGTCTTCCGGCATGCCTTCCATCGCCGTGGTCAGTACCAACTGAACCGTCCCATCGATTTCGACAAAGGCCGGGCAGGTCACGCGCGGCGATTGCTCGATCGTCCACGCGCGCTCGGGCGCACCCGTGCTCAAGCTGTATTGGCGGGCAAGGCCGCGGGTCACATCATGGGGGTTGTAAAAT
>JBLIND010000395.1:0-5796 GCA_047639095.1 Candidatus Omnitrophota bacterium
ACCGCCACGACATCATTTTCCATGAAGGCGAATGGAGCAGGATCTTTGTAGCCGGCCGGGATGGTCACAGGCGGCGGAACGGCAGCCTGCACCTTGCCTTTACGATCAAGATACACCGCCTTGCCCTTCTCCTTGATTTCAAAACGAACCACTTCCCGTGGCGTTCCCACGTCCTCGCGTTTGAAGACCTCCTTGCGCTGGGCATCCAGGACGCTAAGCGTAAACGCCTCCAGGCGATCTTCCAGCCCGTCGCCCCGATTATAGATTTCGATCTGATCGATGGCGACCGGCTTGCCGAGATCCAATTCCCACCAGGGATCTTTTTGCTCGTTGGTGTGGGTTAATCCGTTACTCTCGTAGGAGGCGTCGGTTTTACCGTCAATGGCACGCGCGGGGACCCCGCCACTGGCGACACTCGACTGGCTGGCCTTTCCAGCGGGCGCGACGTTCTTTCCGCCAGCGATCACCTTCACCTCGGCCAGGGTCAGGATGCGCTTGCCACCCTGCAGCTCAATGCGGACGAACTGCCCCGTATCAGCAGAAAGCAGGAGCGGAGTGAGCAACGACAAGATGGTAATGAATTTCATGCGCATGAGTGTACCTCGGGGTTTGAAAAGAGACCGTCCCTGCATAGGACGTTCGATTCATTAGTGCAAATAAAGAAAGGGTCGGATAATGCACCGGCCCGAATCCCCTGCGGTGTTTGGGAAGCCCGTCGATCTTCCGCGTGGCACCTCCTCCAGCAGGCAAGCGTACGCCGACCTACTTCAAGGTCTTCAGCCACTTCTCGGCCAGCGCGGGCCAATGGGTAATCGCCTCTTCGGTCGGGCGCAGCCCGTATCCATGCCCACCCGTTGCGAAAATATGCAGGTCGGCCGGAACCTCTGCCAGCTTCAAAGCGGTAAACAGGGCCGTGCTACTGAGACAAGTCACCCGATCATCCGATGCGTGCGCAAAGAACATGGGCGGCGTTTCTTTCGAAACCGGATAGAACGGGCGCAGCCGTCCATCGGCCTCCGCCAGGCCACCCGGATAGATGAGGAGGGCAAAATCGGCGGCACAGGAGACGTCATCGGTTTCGTCAATCGCAGCATACGCACGCATTCCAACCGCCACGGCGGCGAGGGCGGCCGCTTCACCACCCGCAGAAAATCCCAGCAACCCGATTTGCTCGGGGTTCAGTCGCCAGGCCTTGGCATGCGCACGCGTGATGGACAGCGCCCGCTGCGCGTCCATCATGGGACCCAGTGATTTTTTAGGGACGGTGAGGCTATCGTCTCCCGGCGCGGGGACGCCCTCCCCCCCGTGCCCGCCCGTAGGCACCCGATATTTCAAGACCACGGCCGCGATACCGAGGCCATTCAGCCACTCGGCCACCTCCGTCCCTTCGAGATCCCAGGCGAGGATATGAAAACCGCCACCGGGACAGATCACCACCGCCTGCCCATTGGCCTGGTCGGCCGGGGGCAGAAAAACATGGATCTCGGGCTTGGCCACATGTCCCAGGCGAATCAGGCGGCGTCCCGCGATCAAGCGTTCATCCGGTTTGGTCAAATCGCGTTCGGCGCCATCAACCATCGGCGCCGGGCCGGGCATGGCGCCTGTCCATATGGGCATGACCAGCGGATCGGCGCCGGACACCATTCCGACAAGGAAGAAAAGATGAAGGATAAGCAGAGACCTGAAGGATCGTTTCATACCGCCTTTTAGTCGGACAACACAGGTTCCCACAAACCAAAAGTGCACCCGGGCTATCGATGCCATACAGTATACGACGGCCGAAGCCTACTTCGCATCGCTGAGGTCGGCCACACGGATATTGCGGTACTGCATCTCCATCTCCCGACCACCGTGCAACTGAATCCCCAGCGGCCCTTCTTCCGAAGCGGAACCGGAGGTGTAATTCATCACTTCTTTGCCATTGAGCCAGGTCGTATACGCCGGGCCGATGGCGCGAATTTTCAAGGTGTTCCAGTCGGTCATCTTCAACAGTTCTTTTACGCCGGCGGCCTCCACCGGATAGCCCTTTCCGGGGATGTAAGGCGACGCGGTCATGTCGCGCTTGAGGCTGCCCGACTCGCCAATTTGAATCTGGTCTTTGTCGTTGCGCACATGGACCCCGGAATCGATGCGTCCGGAAACAAATTTAAACTCCAGCTCACAGACGAAATTGCGAAAATGTTTTTTCGTATGCAGGATGTCGCCCTTTTGCTTGGCATTGTTTTTCACCGTAAGCACGCCGTCCGCGACGATCCAGGACTCGGGCACCTTCGAGGTCTCCCAGGCGTCCAGATTCGTTCCGTCGAACAAGGGTTTCAGCTCAGGCTCGAGCGCGAACAACAGGCTGCTGCAAATCGCGGTCATCAGGAATGATTGAATAAAGAGTTTCATAAGGGCTCCAGCATATCGGGTTGGGTTCTTGTGGCGTGCGAGCAGACTAATCCTACATACGCGCGGATCGATCATTATTTTGCGCTTTCTGCCCGGTGTCAGACGTACAAGGATTGAATGAATGCCTGCCCCTGCCCCGCGGCTCCTATTCGATTCAGGTGATCGCGTAAAACCGGCTGGACCTGCCTGGACACCTGCGCGTGCCAGCCGTGATCCCTTGCAGCGACGGCAAGGTCCGGCAGCGTCTGTTCGAGAAAAAAGGCGCGCGCAGCATGCACACGGATGCGCTGTAGTTCCACGCCCCAGTTGACCTTCGCCACGCCGGCCTCGATCGCGTCCGTCCAGGCTTCTTCCGGTAAGCCGGAGGCATCGGGCAGCACGAGGCCAATGGAACGACCGGCGAACTCACAGGCCATCTCGTGAAGTATGCCGAGCGCGTCCGGAGTGATGCCCGCTCCGCATCGGGGGGCCCACAAGGCCAGGTAATCCGGAAAGCGGGTCTCAAGCTCACCGAACACCGACCGGGCTTCTTCGATGGCGTTGAGACCTTCATCGCGGCCAACCCCTATCTCCAGGCAGGCCGACAGTTCGTATTCAATGGCGATGGCACATAGATCGCACACCCGGTCCATGTGTGATTCGGCATCCAGATCCGACCCATCCAGGCGAAGGCTTGAAGCGCCCATCTGCATTGCATGTTTGAGCAGGAGTGCCCCATCGCTCCCGTTCACCTGGCATGCGACCGGCACATTGCGAAAGCGATCCGAATTGGCCAGCACTTCGACCTCGGCGAGGTAACGGTTCACCCCCAGCAGCGGATTACCCATGCCGCAACCGTGCCCACTCAAGGTGGAGGTCGTGACTTCGAGGATCACCGGAGCATCACCGGCTTCGGCCGCAAGCAGGACATCACTTATCGCGGCCGGGCTGTCTGCCTGGACCGCCAGGACGGCGTAGTGGTTTTCCACCGCGTGGGCGATCAGGCGCCGGGTCTGTTCGGGATGTAACAACATAGTTGAGGCGAAACCTACCGGGTAAAGGACCGTGCCTCCAGCCGATCTTTTAGAAATCCTTCCCGGCCAAAAGCGCACACTGGACGAAAGGCGGAGGCCTCGGCAGACATCCGGAAGTCTTTTACGGCCCATACACCCCACCACTTGTTAAGCACCGCCGGCCTGGCCAACAGACCGAACCGGAGACGCCTTTGAAAAACCACCTGCTGACCTTGATCGCACGTACCCCCCTCATGGGCCTCACTGCCAGGGCCGTCTGCCGCAACACCTGGCTGATGGAAGGCGGATACCTCGGCTTCTTCTCCCGCGACGGCAAACGCTACTGGAATCAGGACACGCGTCCGGGCCAGACCATGGCATCCGCGGAAAGGCGGCAGGATGACCCGGGCTCACAGACGGCGGGGGACCTTGCCGCCTACCTCAAAACCCTGTAAGGTGCCTCATGTCCAAAAAGAAAAAACGTCTCTCCTTTGACGCGCCTCCCGCCGCGCTGAACAATGCCTTTGGCAGCCTGCCCCTGGACCGGCTGGACCTGAACGATGTACCGGTAACGGAAACGCCGAAATCCGCCGAACCGAAGGATCGGGTGCCCGCCCGCCTGTGCCTCCGCAGGGAAACCGCCCATCGCGGCGGCAAAGCGGTCGTGGTGGTGTATGACTTCCCGAAAGACTACCCGGTCAAAGACATCGAGCACTTGGCCAGCAAACTCAAACAGCACTGTGGATGTGGCGGAACGACAAAGAACCGCGAAATCATCATCCAGGGCGAGAAGGTTCCCGAAGTTCGCACCTTCCTCGAAAAGCTAGGGATACACGTCCGCGGCGTCTAAGCCAGTTTGCGCTGCCAGTAGATCACGCCGTCGCGCCCGGCCCAGGCCCGCTCCGGGTCATACATTTGAAAGCCGCTGGCGATCAGGTTGTTGTTGCTCGCGATGTTGTGCGGCGCCGTGTAGGTAATCGCCAGCCGTGCTCCGTGCTTCCGGCCATACCGCAGGCGGACGCGGATCAGGCGCTGCTGCAAGTCCCGGCCCCGGTATTGCGGGAGAATGCCCGAGCGACAAAGGAATACGGTTCGGCGCTCGTAATGCAGCAAGCCAGCGTACCCGGCGGGGCGACCCTTCCCGTCGCGGATCACCCACCACTGTGCTTTCGGGGCAAGATAGCGAACTTCCCCTTTAAAGCACTGCGTGTCCAGCCAATCGACCAAATCGAGGTCCAAGGTCGGGTGGACACTGAATATCGAAATTCTGTTCGCCTGCATCGTATGAGTATATTTATGGACGTTATTACCATCACCGGAGAAGAATCATCTCGTCCGAAACCAAACGCGTAACTATCCAAATACGTAACCAGCACAAGATATATTTCATCGGCCAATCAAATTTGTATGAGGCCTTGATCGCTCGATGCGACCGCAGCCTCAGGGCGCGGGTGTCGGTTTACTTGCCCAACCCTCGATGGACCATTCCCCGTGGACCCCACAGCTGAAGGCAAGCGGCGCTTCCAGGCCTTGCTGTCCGGTGGACGGAGCTTTCTGGGCTTTCTCCGCGTCGCTCACATTCGTCAAGGCGTTGTTCTCCACCGTCGCCCCATAACTCGGCTCATGCCGAAACAGAGGGCGAGCCTGACCGATGCATTCGATGCGATTGTTGCACACCCGGATAGTGGAGAAATCGCTTTGTTGATTAAAACCAAACAACCCTTCGGCGCGCGGCGTGACGGTGGTCCGGGTAACGATGTGATTATTCCGAATCTCCAAATTATTGTACGGTTCATTGATCCAGATGACCCCGCGACCGGGATTGCTGACCAGGTTGTTATGAAACGAGGCCGGTCCCCCGGCCGGTGCTTTACCGAAACCGGAGATCAGGTTTCCGTGATCCTTTTTCGGATCAAAATCGAAGAGATTGTGGTCAATCTCCACCCCGTTCCGCACGAACTCAATGGCGTAGCTGTCCCGCATCCAGTTGTGGTGAATGTGAAAGGTCTTCCCGCTCGCCGGCACCGGACCGCCCGCGTGTTTCGGAATCGAAAGGGTGCCGTGGCAGATGTTGTGATCGATCTCGACGTCTTCGTCGTTCTCGAAGGGGAACTCCATGGAGAAATTCACTTCGATGGTGTTGTGATGGACGCGGCAGCGCTTCCCCTGGCGGACCTTTATTCCGTAAAACTCATCGGCCTTGTCCATCTGGGTGCGGGTGAAACGGTTGTGTGATATCTCGCTGTCCGCCATCCAGATGGCAAAGATGGCCCCGCCGGTAATGCCTCCTTTCACGCCGGGCTTCCCCCGCTCCCAGCGACCGCCGGCGTCGACGAAGCTGCAATCGTGGATCTTTGCACCCTTCATGCTGAAGGTCCGTATTCCTGCCCAGCGCACATCTTCGATGTTCAGA
>JBLIND010000396.1:0-5795 GCA_047639095.1 Candidatus Omnitrophota bacterium
GATCCGACCAATTTCCGGCTGTATTCCAATCGCTGTCTACCGCACCATTCCAGGTCGTGGTCGCAGTGGATGACAAGGGCAGGACCGTCAAGGCCGCTCCAAGAAATACAACAATACGCTTTGTTTTCTTCATTTTAATTCTCCAGCTAAACCAGCTGTGATTGACGTAGAAAGGCACCAGATCACCCTCTAAAGTAGTCGTTTTCGATACGCAGTGTAAAGCCGCTACAGCCATATTCATGCCTGTTTTTATACAGCTATTCACCCTATAAGGTGAGGCCATTAGACAGACGGCCCCACGTGCTCTATAATAAAGGGAATGCCAAACCATCTAAAATACTCAACCTGCTTATCTGCAACGATTTACGCAATATTGATCGCCGCAGTAAGCGGAGAGTCAAAATTAAAATCCTTTGAACGGTCGGCCACCGGAAAAAGCCGATCTCAACCCAAAGCTGCCCGAGCGCCATCGCCGGAACCTCAATCTGGCGGAAATACGACGCACGCTGACCCGAATATTCGCTATGACCGGGATGAAGCTGGGTTTTTCCACTACTTGGGAAGGTCGGTCTTTCGCGGCTTTGCCTGGGGAGGCTACGAGCGTTATTCGGATGTCTCCCCGGAGGACGTTTCCTATGTAGCCCCGAATGAATATGCACGAGAGGCAGGCTCGCCCCGTATTCCGTTTGCTCGTCTGGACCTCAGCCTCCAGGAGGTCGATTCCAATCTCGAGGCCATGAACTACCGACTGGAAGGAGGACTCGGGCCGATCGCCCTCCAGGTGAAGCGCAGCGAATTCGAGGACAAGGGCCCGGACCCCTCCCGCCTGGACATTACCCAGTGGCACGTGCTCTATCGCATGTCGCTTTCCCCCCGACTGGAATGGGACATCGGCCTGGGGTCCATGGAACTCGACGGAGGCTTCGAGACCTCAGGCGCCTCCATCACCCTGCCGATCGCCTATCACGCTCCAAAATATGTTTCCATCGAACTGCGACCCGCATGGGCCGATTTTGAGGAAGACGATGTGGTGGATATCGAACTGGCGGCCATGCTGAACGTCAAGTATGCCAGTCTGCGCGGAGGCTATCGATGGCTGGAGGCCGGAGACATTGAGCTGAGCGGACCCTTCGCGGGCATTTCGCTGCAATGGTAGGCGTCCGCCCTATCCCACCCGAAAACAAATGAAGCAGGTTCAGCAGGGAAGCCGTAGCAACCGCGCCCTACTTACTTATCGCCGTCCACCTGAATGGTCGATGACCCACCAATGATCACCTGCATGGAACTGCTGATGATCGTTCCATCCCCACCCAAGCCTTCGACCGTGATATTGGGAACCATGGCGCGTGTCATCTTACTTTGACGCGCCTTCTGCTGCATCTCCTGATCGAGGTGACTCGCAAGCGCATTCAACTGCTCCTGATCCAGGACGGACGTAGCGCCTTCCAGAATACGATCATACTCCCCCGCACGTGCTTCAAGCTTTTGCTCCAACTGCGCGTCCAGGCTCGTGGCGGATCCGTCGAGGCTGATCGAATAGGAGATGGCACCTTCGACCTCTTCCCCACCGATAAACGTGATCGGTGAAACCTCCTTACTCTCGCCCCGCGTCGCATGAAAAACCTCTACCAGAGCCTCCCGCTGTTCGCGGGTCATAGGTACATCCAAGTCCGCCAACTCCCGCTGCACCTTACTCACGGAGCCCCGGGCTTTCGTCGTTTTTTCATATTGCTGATAACGCGCATACCCTTCGTCACTCAGGTAAGATTGGATGTCGGCCTCAACGTCTTCCTTGCTTCGCAGCGACTCGTTACCAGGAAAATGGATTCCCGCCTGCCCCTTTTCGATCAGCAACTCTTTGAGCCTCCGTTCATCACCTGGCGCGAGTCCAAACTCGCGGAATAAATCGCGATACGTCCGCTCTACTTTATCAATCGACTGAGCAACCATTTGCTCGCGCATCAGGGCCTGTGCCTCCTCCCCACCAAACCCGATCGACTGCTTGACCACCTTCGCAACCTGATCCCCCAGCGTCTTGGACCGCGCATCCACCTGTACATCCGGCGCGCTCGCATCTTCTGCTCCAGCGAACGAACCCAACACATCGTCGTAATCGCTTCCTGACGCGCTGGCCGCAAGCTGCGCTTTGAGCCGTACAACTTCCCGCTCACGGGCATCCAACTGCGTTTCGAGCTTGCTGAGCTTGATCGCTAACGCGCGATCAGGCACCGGAGTCGCGGGCGCTTCAGCAGGCTGAAGCGCAACTTCGCCACCCAGGTCGCGATTGTCTTTCTGAAAATACAAGCCGGCAAAAACACAGGCGAGCACGGCAAAAAAGAGGCTGGGTAAATATTTCATCCATCCAGTATAGGGCTTCGCGCGAGCTTTCCAACTCAGAATGCGCTCAACGTAGGATAGGTAAAAGGCCCAGCAGCGGGAGCCTGAGCGACCATGGCAGGGCCCTTACCTGTCCACAGCCAACAGAGACCGACATCGCCAAGCCCCAGTACGCAGTCCCCCTGCCCCCATGCATGTATACGAGGCCTTCATGGCGGCCCTACACGGGAACGAAATAAATTCGGAATAACGCTTGGGACCGGCCTCGCTGAAACTCAACCCAATGGAATGATGAAGCGGTATTCGCACTGGCAATCGTACGCGAAATATTTATGATCTACCACACGATCAAAGGAGCCCTTATGCACGCACACATCCCCCGTCGCCACTTCATCACCACCCTGGGTGCCACCGCCTTGACCACCCCTTTCCTCGGCGCAGAAGCCGCCCCGGTGCTCGGACACGGCAGCCATACCTATCGCGTCGTTCCCGACTGGGGCACGCTTGATCCGGCCAAGTACCCCATCGTCAACTGCCACGCCATGGTCCAGACCCGCGACGGTCTCCTCCACACCCTCTGTGATGGGGTGCGCAACAATTTCCTCGTCTACAATCAGGCGGGTGCGCTGCAGAAAGCCTGGGGCACGGAATACCCCGGTGCACACGGCCTCGAAATTTCGGATGAAAACGGCCAGGAGTTTTTCTTTGTCGTCGACGGCGGCTGGATGGTGCGGGGCGACGACGGCCGCGCCAGTCGTGAAGTGGGCCGCGTGACCAAGATTACATCAGATGGCAAGCATGTCTTCACCCTCGGCTCCCCGGCAACCATCGGGGCCTACGAACCCGGTGATCGTTTCCAACCCTGCGATTGCGCCATCGGACCGAACGGAGACATCTACGTCGCCGACGGCTATGGTTCACAATGGGTGTTGCAGTACGATCACAACGGGAAATTCATTCGCAAGTTCGGCGGCCCCTCCCTGCTCAACAGTTGTCACGGCATCTCCATCGATGCCCGTGACCCCAAAAAACCAACGCTCGTCATCGCCTCGCGCAGTGCGAATCAAATCAAGTGGTTCAGCCTCGATGGCGAATATCTGTCCACCCTCGATCTCCCCGGCGCCTATGCCGGACAAGTGGTCTTCCAGGGCGAATACGGATATACCGGCGTCTGCTGGTCCAAGGAAAACGGCAAAGGGAAAAAATTGCCCAACTCGGGATTCATCTGCATTTTCGACAAGGACAACCGGGTGATTTCCAACCCCGGCGGATGCGAACCCGTCTACACGAACGGCAAACTCCAGGGCATGCATCAGGTCGGCAACACCTTCATGCATGTGCACGATGTCTGCATCGATGACGAGGGTTCGATCTACGCCCTGCAGTGGAATGCCAAAGGGGCCTATCCGATCAAGCTCGAGCGGGCATAACTTCCTGCCTTGCAAGCCGAATCAAACTATGATGATTTGCCTGCGACCTACCCATGACCGCTGCCACAAAAAACCATGCCGTCCATGGCATCATCTGCCTGATGATCGCCTATGCCGCCTTGCTGCCGAACTTTTATCTCATCTACAACGAGGTAAATCGTTTCGTCCTGCAGTGGTCCCCGGCCACGCATGCATCGATCCTCATGGCCATTCTCCTCATGGGGGCGGCCTGCTTTGCCGTTTACCGGGTCGGCCATGCCATCGTACAGCATAACAAAAAACTGAAACCCCTCGCGGTGATGGGGGCGACCTGGCTGCTCTATTTCATCCTCCTCCGCAGCCTCATCAACATTCTGAACTCCACCCACTCCGTATCCGACCACACCCTGGCCATCCTCGACAAAACGCCGATCAAGCTCCTCTACTACTTCGCCCTGCCTGCCCCGCTTCTCCTCTTCGCACGCCAAGTCTCTAATACCGCGCTGTGCAAGCTTTACCTGGTGACGTCGCCGATCCTGCTCCTGTTTCTCACCGCCCCCCTCGTCTGGCGAAGCCAGGTGCCGAGCTTCGAGGCCCCTGCAGAAATCGGCCCAACGCCCATCGTATCCACCAACGAAGTTCCGGGCTTGATCGTCATCATCTTCGACGAGTGGGATTACGAAATGACCTTTCCAGACGGCACCCTGCGGGAGGGTCTACCCCACCTCCAGTCGCTGCTGAATGAGGCGACACTCTATACCGATGCCCAGGCAGAAGGCGCGATGACCGCCACCTCGGTGACGAAATTCCTCTTCCAGCGCAACCCGGAGTACCTCAAAAAAACGCACGCGGAAATCTACGAAAATATTTACAAGAACGTGCCCTTCGTGGGGCCCAGTATTTACAGCAACTTCGACGACCGATACACCAAGGCCCTGATCGGATACTTCCTCAATTACCCCCACATGATTGGCAAGGATCTGGACGTCTGTCTCACCATGCCCATCGGAGGCAAACTCCCCTTCTGGGACAATACGCTGGAGCTTCTCAAGACCCAGGGAGCCTGCCTGCGCTTCGTCGGCATCCACCTCGAATCCAAAAAGCTCCGCGGCGAAGAAACCCTGTTCTGGAACATTGTCGAACCCGTCCACAACCTGACCATGGAACTCCTCGAGCGCACACCCAAACCCGTCGTGGGGGTTTTCCACTACCCCATCCCGCATGATCCCTTCATCTACGATCGCAACGGGAAAAAAGAAACCATCGACACCACCATGAATCTCGCCGAATCCCTGCGCGATCGCGATGGCTACCTCGACAACCTGGACTATCTCGACACCATCCTCGGCCAACTCATCCAGGCGCTCAAGGACCAGGGGCGCTACGACAAAACCATGTTCGTCATCATGTCGGATCACGCCTGGCGCCTGAATGAAGACAAAGGGTACTTCGCTGATCACATTGAAGACGCCAAGCCCGACAGCCTCTTTAAACACGTCCCCCTCGTGATTCGCGAACCCGGCCAGCAAACCGCCCGTCGGGTCGACGAACGCTTTAAACTCATTTCGTTCTACGCCTACCTCGAAGCCTATCTGAACGAAAACTATCCCGGCGCCTTAACGCCTTAAGTCACAGGATCTAATCCCCGACGCCATCGCCATCGGCGTCAACCACGCCCGAAAGCGAGTTGCTGAGCACCGCCTCCCACGCGATTTCCCTGAAGATGCGATCCAGCTCGGCGGAAGGTGCCTTTAATTTTCTCTCGCGACCGTCCGGAACAAAGGCGATAGGCGAATCGATCAAGGTCGGCGATCGCCGATAGACGGTGGCGTAGAAGACATACCCTTCCAGTCGATCAAACCACGGGCCGAGATGCCCCAGCTGATCGCGCCACAACGAATAGGTCTCCCCGCCCAGGGATTGGTTGATTCCCTCCACCCCCGGCAGCTCGCCCCGGTAATACCGCTGGGTCGCGCGCACCATCGCCTCCGACGTGGGCATCACCCGAACCTTTCCTGGAAATTTTACGTTCAGCGCCCCCAGCAAGGT
>JBLIND010000397.1:0-5793 GCA_047639095.1 Candidatus Omnitrophota bacterium
ATTGACGATCGCCGGGCTGAATCATTTTGGCTGGCTTCTGGAAGCCAAGGATCGCGAAACGGGTGAAGACTTGCTGCCGCGCATGCGCCAGGCTTTGAAGGGGCGAAAGGGCTTTCAGAATCCGCGAAGCGAAGGCCTCTTCCGGGGCATGGGCTACATGCCCTTGCCCGATGATCTTCGCATTCAGGATTTTCTCGATCCCGATTCCGATACCGCCCAGGTGTTCGACGTCGGTCACGGGGCCGCGAACGAACGGGATAAGCAACGGCACGTCCTGCGCTCGATTGCCGATGGCAGTCTGGGCTGGGAGCTGCTCGGCGAACGCTTGCCGCCCGAGCGCCCGGTCGCCTTCATTGCCGGACGATCCTTCGGCCAAGCCCAGGAGCTGTCGAGTATCAACCTGGTGAACGGCAAGCGCTGTCCAATCCTGCCCGAAGGCGTTTTTATCGAAACCCCTGCACGCATTGATGCCGAAGGGGTGCACGCGGATCCGCTTGTCTTGCCCAAGGCGCTCGTAGAGCTCACCGCGCGCACCGCCAGCGTGACGGATGCGATCGCGGTGGCTGCCCGGGGTCGGAAAATGTTTCAGCTCGAAAAGGTGGTCGCCCTGGATCCGATCATTACCGATAAGAAGAAGGGGCTCAACGCGCTGAGTGCCTGTCTGAATGCGCATGCGGATCTGCTCTGGTAGACGCTAAAGGGCCGCCTCAAAATGGAGCAGGGCGCATCCTTGATATAGCCTCGAATGTGCGGCATGCTGACGGAATGAGAATTCTCCTCCTTTTATGTAGTACGTTTGCCGCTTGGCTGGCCGCCGCCGAGCCGGCCAATGACCCGAAGCCCGTTGAAGCCGTTCCTCAGGTCACGGTGGAGTTCCAGTTGATTGAAATCACCGTGGTCGATCCGCTGCCCGACGTCCTCATCGAGCTGTTGGCCGATTCCACCGGCTTGAAAACGGAGCCGCCTGCCGGGATTATCCAGCTCAACCCGGAAGGCCTCGATACGCGGTATATGAAAATACTGGCCGAGACGGAGAAAGAGGCGGTGCTCAAAACGCTCATGCAGCAGCCCGGTGCCGATCTGATTTCCGCCCCGAAGATACTTACCCTCCATCAACAGGAGGCAACGATCGAGATTGGAAGAGAGATCATTTGGGCAACCGCCCTGGAGGTTCAAGCGGCCAGGCCTGAGCGCAAGGATTCCTCCGGCACGAATGACTGGACCATCATCGGCGGCATGGCCGTCCGGCCCACGGATTATACCAATCGCATGGCCGGCGTACACTGCACGGTTACACCCATGGTGATGTTCGAAAAGGATACACTGGGCTTGGCTGTGTCCGCCCGGGTGGTTGAGGAGCCGAGCTGGATCAAAGTCAAACTCCCGTTTGCGGGCGCGAAGGGAACATCACATCATCTGGCGGTGCTGCAGCCAAGCTTTGATGTGTTGGGGGTCGACGGGCGTTTTCACCTCAAGCCGACCGACGAAGCGATGCTCTGTTATGCGGGACGACGCACGACCTCGGTGGAAGTCGCCAGCAAGGTGGCGGTCCTGGGCGACATTCCCCTGCTCGGGCGCTTGTTCACCTCTCGCAAAACTCAGGTCCAGCATCGAATGCTGCTGATGCTGATCAGCGCTTCGGTCGTTACCCCCTGATCATGGGACGACTTCGACTTCGACACGATACAGCAGTTGCGTCTGCAGGTTCGAGGCGTCGAAGTACGTGTTCAGCGGTGCGGTCGCCTGAATCCCACTTTGCAGCACCGACCATGGGGTGAAAGTATTCGGCGCGCGCCACAAACGATACGTGATCCCATCCACCGAATCCCAGCCTAGCTGCTGGCCGCCGGGCACGCGTTCCGCGCGAATCGCGAGCAGGGATGCGGGGTCTGTCGGGTCGGTTCCGGCCAGAAATTCGGAACGATCATCGAAGCCATCCTGATCAAAATCCTCGCCGGGGCTGCCGGCCGTCCAGGTGATGTTGGTGAAGAACATCACTTCCCAGGCGTCCAGGAGATCATCCATATCGCTGTCGGGGTTGGTCCCACCCGTTGTCGAAACGGCGATGTTGTCGAGGTCGAGGTTGATGAAGGCACCTGCGGTGCGACCGGCGAACTCCACCCGGTAATCATAAGGCGTGAGCGTGGGAATGAATTGGGTAAACATGTTCGTGGTGACGCCCGCCGTGCCGAAGGTATTCGTGCTCATGCTGACGGTGACCAGTGAACCCGTGCTCGACCAGGCGACGGTGCAGGTCAGGTGATGAAAGAACCCGTCGTCGAGGTCGACCGTGCTGTTGGGTAAGGTGATCTTTTCAATCAAGGCGTTGTCCCAGTAGAGGCCGATGTCGTTCACCCCAAGGTTTTCGTCGTGGACGTCCACCCCGATCGCGAGCACATCGGCAATAAAGGGCGCTTCGATTTCGGTGCCTGGGAAGGATTGATACGCGCCGGGTCCCGTCGTCCCATAGGTGTCCGTCGGAATCAGCAAGAAGGCGAAGCCGTCGGCTGGATTGTTGGTGGCCGCACTCGAAACGCGGAAGTCGAATTCCGCGGTCGTGATGGCATTGGTGGCAACGTTTTGGCCGTCGGTGCTCTGATTAAATACGAGGCTGTTTTGCTGGTTGCCTACGTCATGTACAAGGCGCAGGTAACGACCGTTCGGCTGGCTGTCATCCTGGATGACCGGTGGCGGAACCTTTACCCCACCATTTTTGGCCCAGACCGCGTGCCAGTTCTCCTCTGCGGTATCAAAATCCTGGGCGGTGGACAGGGCCAGCAGGTCGGGATCGGCATTGGTACCGGTGATGTTGTCGATGTCGACATCCATAAATCGGCCGCCCGATCGGGACCCGATCATCAAGCGATGCGCGTACAGGCTCGGCAGGTTCGTGACCACAAAGCGATCGATGGCCGTGATGGCGACCAGGTCGTTGGTGCCTTCAATGTCCGGGAGAATAAACACACTGACTTCCGTGCCGTTGCTGACGGTGTCCACCTGGATTTCCAGGCGACTCCACACCCCCGTGTTCCAGTCGAAAATCGTGGCGGGATCCAGGGTCAGGTTCAGTTTTTCCAATCCATCGAAATGGACGGAAATGTCATTCGTACCCGTAGCCTCGTCGTGCAGATCGATGCCGATCGCGAGGGTGCCCGCGGTGTTGGGTTCTTCGTTGGAGGCGTTGATCGGTCCGCCGCCGCGCGTGCCATAGGTGGCCAGGGGGAGGAAGGAAATGCCCAGGCCGTCTGCCGCAAAGACCTGGGAGGTCATGCGGAAATCAAAGCCGTAACGATGCGCGGGTTCGAGCATCGGCCCGGCGTGATCGAAGGTGATGGCATTCCGTCCGCTGTTTACGTTGTCATGCAGCAGGCGCAGATAGACGCCGCGCCCCGGTTCATCATCGCGGGGCAGGGGGCCCGGCCGCGGCACCGCGGCCGTGGGGCTGACAAACTGACCGACCGAGAAAAAAGTTGCCCCGGACAAATCGAAATCCTGGTAGAGGCGATTGGTCACGATGGCCATCGGCGGCGTCAGGTATTCGTTGGTCCAGGTCACACGGATATTGTCGATGTCCACATCCATATCCGCTCCACCCGAACGTGCGCCGAACTGCACCCGGCTCTCGAAGGGCAACATCATCGGAACAATGGACTCCCAGACCACAAAGGTCGCACCGGCATTCGTGGTGAGCACTTCTGGCGTAACCTCTAATTTGGCGATGGAGCTGTTCCCCATGCTTTCAATCGTGAGGTGCGCTCGATGAAATTCGGGCTTGTCGATATCGAGGTCGGTCGTCGGAGGGCGGCTGTTCATGTGCTCGACGCCATTCCAATGCATGGAGAGATCATTCACCGCCGTGGCGGGGTGATAGTCCACGCCCACGCCGAAGGCGTTCACCGTATTCGGTTCTTCCGCGGTAGGTCGCGGCCCGTCGCCGCTGATGCCGTAGTCAGAAGTGGGAATCAGCATGAAGTGATACCCATCGGCGCCCGCATTGCCCACGCTGTTCCCGCGGAAATCCCACCACGCTTCGACGTTCGCAAAGGCCCCCGTATCCGTGAGGTCGTACGTATAGTGGTTACTGTTATTCCCGACGCCGTCATGGATCAGACGCAGGAAGCTGTTGGTCATGGAGGGGCTGTTGGTGGTAATCGTTGGTCCGGGAAAGGATCCGATTTGGGTGGAGGTCACCAGGGGGCCCGGGGTTTCAAAATCGTCCACCAGCTCGGCGTGAACAGCACCGGTGAGCAGCCCGATAAACGAAAGGGTAAAGGTAAGGAGTCGCAGTGTATTCTTCATCCAAAGAAGATACCCATCCGGCGAGCCATGTGAAAGCCGAAATCCGCGGCGCGGACGTTTTCCTATGATCGGAACGGGATAAATCCGGGCTTCCTATGATTTGAACGACGTTTGCTCAGGGCTGCAGACTTTTCAGCAGCTGTTCGGCGGTTGTGATGCCGTCATACCGTATGCCGCGCGCGAGTGAGCGCTCGAGGCAGGTCCGGGCCTGCTCGACGTTGCCTGCACCATGATAGGCCAGGGCGAGGTGGTAGAGGACCACGGGGTGGTTCGGCACGCCGCGCAGGGCCATTTCGAGATGGGGGATGGCCTCGGTGAAGGCCTTTCGTTTCACGAACAGCCAGCCGATGGTATCGGCGAAGACCGGATCGTTCGGGTGCGATTCCATGAGCTGGCGGGCCAGCGTGTGCGCGCGATCGAGCTGTTGTTCCTGATCTGCCATGACGTAGATGAGGTTGTTGATGACCACCGTGTCGTCGGGGTGCCGGGTAAGGAACGCTTCCATGACGGCCATGGCTTTTTCGGGAGCGCCATGGCTTTGATAGAAATTGCCCAAGTTGACGATGAGACGGTTGTTGTCCGGGAAGGCTTCCTTTTTTTCGAGCAGGATGGCCTCTGCGCGGTTGAGCTCGCCCAGGTGCTCCTCGCAGGCGGCTTGCATGATCGCGATCTCGACGTGTTGGGTATACGTGTTCGCGAGCGGCTGCAGGAGCTTGTTGGCCGCCTGCCATTGTTGGCGTGCGATCAGGATCTGCGCTTTCATCAGGAGCGCAGGAATGTGGCTGGGTACGATCTCCAGGGCCTGGGCGAGCTCGCGCTCGGCATCGGTCGGCAAGTCGCGTTCAAGCATGATCTGTGCGCGTAACATGTGCGCGGTAAAGCGTTCGTTCCGCTGCGGGCTGCGCGTGAAGGGTTCGATGCGTTCAAGAGCCGTACCCATCTGCCGCATCTGCTGTTCAAGCCGGGCGATGCGTAACTGAACGGACGCGAGATCTGGAAAGTCCGCCGACAGCGCCTTGAGCTTCTTCTTGAAGGTGCTGAGGTCACCATCCAGGAGGCTGATTTCCAGGTCGAGCACGCGCACGTCCGGATCCGCAGGGTCGAGTGCCTGGACCTGTTCGAATTGGGCGCGCGCCGCTTCGGTTTCGCCGAGTTTGAACAGCACTGCACTCAGCTTGGCCCGGCCTTTAAGATGGTTGGGGTCGAGTTCGAGGAGTTGGACCAGATTGCTGCGTGCGGAAGGAAGGGCGTTCAGGTGTTGGTACAGGGCGGCGCGATCCAGCAGGATCGTGGGATTCGGTTGGACTGCGGGCCAGGTGGTGTCGAGCGTCTGTACCGCCTGTTCTGGCTGACCTTCCAGGGCCTGCTTCTTTGCCCGCAGGAGGTCCATGATCGGTCCGCTCAAACCTGCCCGCTCGGCGTTGCCTAGCGCCAGCAGGGCTTCTTCCTGTTTGAGTTGCCTGAACTGGAGATCGGCCTGGACGGGATAGGCGT
>JBLIND010000398.1:0-5792 GCA_047639095.1 Candidatus Omnitrophota bacterium
GGTTGTCGAGATCGCGTGCATTGGTCAGGAAATCGGCGGTTTCTTTCGCGGCTGGCCGCACGTTGAAGCGGCGGAACTCGCAGGTCTCGGCCCAGGGGCAGCAGACCACATTCCGGGTCACGTCGCCACAGCCGTGGAAACAGCTCATGCTCTCCGTGGCCAGGTCCCGCATCATGTCGGGCAGGCTCGGCGTTTTCAACCAGTGCAACTGGAGGGCCTGACGCGTGGTCACCGACAGGCGACCCTGCGCATACAATTCAGACACCTTGGAGACAATGCGCGCCTGGGCGGAGGTAATCGTACCCGCCGGCAAAACAATGCGCGCCATGTGATTGCCGGGATGGCGGGAGGCGTAAATGCCGAACCACTTGGCAATGCTTTTTTCTTCCTTGGACATCGCCCCGCGTCGCGCGATCTCATCAAAGTCGAGCGAGAGGCCGCCGTCCTTGATGTATTCGTCTTCGCTGCGATGTTCGAATGTTAATTTCCGTTGCATGAGTCTTTATTCCTGCTTATCGCCCCGGTCCTGAACGCCCAAACGGGCCGCCGGGCGATGGATTAATCATGGTAAAATAATAGCGTCGATACGTAGCGCTCGCCGATGTCCGGCATGATCACGACAATGTTCTTGCCCGCATAAGCATCGTTCGCCGCGAGCTTGCGTGCGGCCGCCAGCGCAGCGCCGGAAGAAATCCCGGCGATGAAGCCTTCCTTCAAGGCAAATTCCTGAGCCGTTTCGATCGCTTCAAAACTGTTTACCTGAACGATCTCGTCGATGAGGCTCGTGTCGCAGGTGTCGGGAATGAACCCGGCACCGATGCCCTGAATCATGTGGGGCCCCATCACCCCGCCGCTCAACACCGGGGATTCCTCCGGCTCAACCGCGACGATTTGGATCTTCGGATTCTGTTCCTTCAAATACCTGCCCGTGCCGGTGATCGTTCCACCCGTGCCCACGCCCGAAACGAGGACGTCTACTTTGCCTTCGGTGGTTTCCCATATTTCCGGGCCGGTCGCGGTGTAATGCGCCGCCGGGTTCGAGGGATTCTTAAACTGTTCCGGCATGTAGGAATCTTTCAACTCGGCCGCGAGCTCGTAGGCCTCGCGAATCGCCCCCGGCATGCCTTCAAAACCGTCGGTCAAGATCAGCTCAACCCCGAGGGCCAGCATTACCTTGCGCCGTTCAACACTCATGGAAGAAGGCATGGTGAGCAGGCAGCGATACCCCTTAACCGCGGCCACCGTGGCCAGACCAATGCCGGTATTGCCGGAGGTCGGCTCGACGATGATGCCGCCCGGCTTGAGCGCACCGCTCGCTTCCGCGTCCTCGATCATTTTCAGCCCGATCCGGTCTTTTACCGACCAACCGGGATTAAAAGCCTCGATTTTACCGATGAGATTCACCGGTAAACCCGCGCCAAAACGGCCCAAACGCATAAGGGGCGTGCCCTTGATCAATTCCGTTACGTTGTCTACAAATCGTGTTACCACAGCTATTGCCTCTCAAAATGAGCTAAATCCCCAGCACTGCACGGGGGAATGCGGGCTATTCAATACGCCCAAAGTGGGCAAAGTAAACTAAAACACGGGGAAAAGCGGGTCATACGCGCATCTCATACTCGACTCGTGGAGTAGAGTTTTGCTGCGCGAGGTTCCGATCATAGGAACAATTTTTGGGAGGCGTTCCCATCCTAGGAACGAAATCGTAACATCCGTTCCGATCATCGGAACGTGCACGCGTACCGACTCAGGCGAGCAACGCCATCATGTACGCAGCCGGCTTGTAATTTTCGATAAGCACTTCCTCGCGTCCGTTGCGGTAGAGGCGAACCTGGGTGAGATTGATCTCCGGAGTCTTCAAGGGGTGCAGTAGCAAGTCGTCGTGGGTGGCGTTGCTGGCTTCGGCAAACATGCTGGGCAACAAATCGCCGCCGAGATGGTCGCTGCGACCGGTGGCGACGTGAACCGTACCCAACACTTTTTCGTCCTGGATGTCGGCTTCGGCGAAGGGCAGCACCTGAGTGCCGAAACCGAGCTCACCGAGGCGACCGGTTACCGGGTCGGAAGTAATCTTGGCCTTGTGGGCGGCGACGATGGCTGGATCGCCGCTGACCAGCTCAATGTCGACAATGCTGCCGTCTTTTACGTGGTTAAAGGTGATGGTTCCGTCTTCGTGCTTGATCGGAAAACAACCTTCGGCGGACTTCGGCACGTAGTACACTTCACCCGCCGGCAAGTTGGCGATGTCGGGCGCAGTGCCTTTGCAGAGCCCGTGGCTTTTCTGGGCGTCCTGTTTACCCAGCTCGATGCGCAAGGTCTCTTTGCGACCATCGATCTCGGTGTCGATTTCAACGGCATCGGCATGGGTCATCCCCAGGCGAAGTTTCTCAGCTTCGGCACTGACCTCCTCGTAGTTCACGCTCAAGCCGCTGGCGAGAATGATGTCGTTCAAACCGTGCATGGTCGATCCGCGGAAACCATATTTTTTTGCGAAGGCGGTGAGCGGTGCGGTGGCCGAGTAATCGGAGATGCAGAGGATGAGATCGTACTTGGGATACACCGCTTCTTCCAACTGATGCGTTTCACCGTCGGGCGAGACACAGGTGTCGGGCAGGTCGAGATTGCTTCCGCCCGTGGTCTGAAATGCAAAAATGTCGCCGCCACTGAGGTTCAATTCTTCCGCCACGCCCTTTTGAAGGCCGTTGTAAAAGACTTCGTGTGCTTTTTTCTGCACGCTGTACCCGTCCCGGTCGAGGAAGGCGAAATCCTTTATCAGTTGGGGATCATCGAGATCGATGAGAATACAGACCCGGCTGCCTTGGACCGGTTCAAATACCGTAGTGAGCAATCGGGCTAAATTAAAATTGGGGTATGCCATAGATATTTCCTTTCAGTTGTGACGTGCCTATATATGTCGTTAGCGTCATTTTGCTTACAATATTTGCGTATTAATTAAAGTCTATGAACCTTCGTAATGTGAACCCCTTCGCCCGCTTCAGGAACATCTCATGAACATACGCCGTGCTATCGCCCTCCTTATCCTCGCCTGCGGCCCGGCCTTTGCCGCTCGTCCGAATATCGTATTGATGATGGTCGACGACCTTGGATACGCGGACTTCGGCTGCTACGGCAGCGAAATCGAAACACCGAACATCGACCGACTCGCGGCAAACGGTTTGCGCTTTGCCCGCTTTTACAACACCGCGAAATGTCACTCGTCGCGGGTGTCGCTGCTGACGGGGCTGTACTGCAATCAAGCCGGTAGCGAGAGCCTGAGTCGCGGGGTGACGATTGCGGAGGTGTTGGACAAGGCGAACTATTCGACGGCGATGGTGGGCAAGTGGCATCTGCAAAAAGAGCCGACGGAGCGGGGATTTGGAAAATATTTTGGTCACCTTTCCGGGGCGACCAATTTTTTCACCGGCGATAGTACCTTTCGTTTGAACGGCAAACCGTGGAACGATTTCGGCAAGAACTTTTATACCACGAAGGCGAACATCAACTACGCGAAGCAATTCATCGGCGAGATGCTGGAGGAGAAACCGGATCAACCGTTCTTTCTGTATGTCGCGCACAATGCGCCGCACTACCCGCTGCAGGTGCTTGAAGAGGATTACCGGAAGTACGAAGGGCGATATGATGTCGGTTGGGATGTGATTCGCGAACGTCGTCAGAAACGCCAGCTGGAAATGGGCCTCGTTCCGAAGGACTGGCAGCCAGCCCCGCGTCCGGAGCTGGTGCCGGCCTGGAAGGATCTCACGGACGAGCAACGCGCATGGGAGTCACGCCGCATGACCGCCTTTGCGGGCATGGTCGATCGGGTGGATCAGGTGACCGGCGAGCTCGTGGCGTATCTGAAAGATAAAGGCATCTACGAAAATACGCTGATCATGCTCTGTTCGGACAACGGGGCCTGCCCCTTTGATCGCACCCGGGGCAAGGAGCTCGAACCCTGGGATCCAAAGTCCTATTGGTGTTACGACACCGGCTGGTCGCATGTGGGGAATACGCCCTTTCGCCTGCATAAGCAGAATCAGCACGAGGGCGGGATATCCAGCCCGATGATCGTTCAGTGGCCCGCCGGGTTGACCGCCGAAAAGGGGTCGATCACCCGCCAGCCCGCTCACCTGATCGACTTCATGGCGACCGCGATTGACGTGGCGGGTGCCGCGTACCCCAAAGCCTGGCCGGGCATCGAACTGGAGCCGCTGCAGGGTTTATCGATGCTTCCTATTTTCAGAGGCGAGCAGCGTGAACCGCATGAGGAATTATATTTTCAGTTCAGTAACAATCGCGCACTTCGGAAAGGCCCGTGGAAGCTTGTGAGTCATCAACTCGGCGCGTGGGAGCTGTATGATATTGATCAGGACGGCACCGAGATGCACGACCTGGCGGATCAGAAGCCGGAGTTGGTTCAAACGTTGGCGGCCCGCTGGGAAGCGGGCGCGAAACGGGATCGGTTGAAAGGGAGGCAGGCAGGGCCGGTGAAGGCGAAGCCGGGTCCGCGTCTACTGAAGGACGGTCGGCCGGAGAAGTAATTTTGGAGTGCGGGAACTTGTTCCCGCACTCCAAAAGGAAAAAGGCCACCCGGATAAGAAATCCCTTTCCGGTCCAGCGGAAACACGATAGACACCCCCGAGAAACGACCCCGGCTCAGGCCGGACACCCTAAACCCGTCAAAGAGGAATGTTTATGCCCACGTGTAAGAAGCGCTGGGTTTGGATGCTGGTGCTTGCTGCACTCTTCCCAAACCTGCTGTTCGCCCAGGAAACGAACGAAATTGATACCGGAACCACCGCCTGGATGTTGATCTCCACCGGCATGGTCCTGCTCATGATTCCCGGACTCGCCATGTTCTATGGCGGCCTGGTCCGGACCAAAAATGTGATCAGCACCATGATGCACACCTTCGTGGCCCTCGCCATCATCGGCGTGCTCTGGCCCATCTGTGGCTACGCGCTCACCTTTGGAGCTGAACCCATCCTCGGTGGCTTCGTGGGATGGAACAAGGACTACTTCTGCCTCATGGGCATCGACAATTCGATCAGCGAACAAGGCGTCCCCGAATACGTGCTCGCCATGTTCCAGGGCAAGTTTGCCATCATCACCCCGGCGCTGATCAGCGGCGCGCTCGCGGAGCGGGTCACCTTCCGTGGCTACTGCGTGTTCATCGCGTTGTGGTTCCTCCTGATTTACTGCCCCCTCTGCCACTGGGTCTGGGGACCGGGCGGCTGGTTGCTCGAAGCCGGGGTCATCGACCTCGCGGGCGGCCTCGTGATTCACGTATCGGCGGGCGTCAGCGCGCTGGTCGCGGCCCTGTTTATCGGAGCCCGTCGCGGGTATCCCAAGACCGCCATGCATCCCAACAACCTGGTGATGACCATGATGGGTGCCGGCCTCCTGTGGACCGGCTGGTTCGGCTTTAACGCCGGATCGACGGTCGCCAGTGGCATGGACACCGCACGTGCGCTGACCATGACCCAGATCTCCGCCGCTGCAGGTGCGATGACCTGGACCCTGATCGAAGCGATCAAGTTCAAGAAGGTGAGCTCGCTCGGTTTTGTTTCCGGCATCCTCGCCGGCCTGGTCGTGATCACGCCCGCGGCGGCCGTGGTACATCCCGTAGGAGCCATGATTCTGGGCACGCTTTCCGCCATTGCCTGTTACCTGGCTTTAGGAGCGAAATCCAAATTCGGCTACGACGACAGCCTCGACTGCTTCGGCATTCACGGCGTCGGCAGCGGGCTCGGCGTTTTGATCCTCTGCTTCTTCATCCGGGAAAACTGGATCGC
>JBLIND010000399.1:0-5787 GCA_047639095.1 Candidatus Omnitrophota bacterium
TGAATCGGCTCGTGTTTGACACCTACGATGTTCAATATCACCCGACCAAGCGGCCCCACAATAATATGAGTGCGCTGGAGTCGATCGAATGCGGCTTCGCCTCCTGCACGGGACTCTCCATCATGATTGTCAGTGCCCTGCGCGCGGTCGGGATTCCCGCGCGCATCGTGGGTACGCCCCTGTGGGCCGACCGGAGTGGGAATCATACCTGGTTCGAGGTCTGGGACCATGGTGCCTGGCATTTTCTGGGTGCCGCAGAACCCGGGCCCTACGATCGCTGCTGGTTCAATGATATCGCCCGGGAAACCACGGGGATCTATGCCGCCTGCTTCGGACCGTCGGATGACTATTTTCATATGGAATGGGATTCCGAGAATACATCCGTCAACGGAATCGACCTGACCGCGTCGTATCACGCCTCGGCGCCTACGCCCGAGCATCCAACCCGGATCACGATCGAACCCAAGGGATACGTCTGCCCTCGCGTCACCGGGCCGGTAACCATCGATGGCGACCTCGAGAAGCCGGTCTGGCGCGATGTGCCCTGGACGGATTACTTTGTCGATATCGAGGGTGCCCGCAAGTTGCCGCCCCGCCACCATACCCGGGCCAAGATGATGTGGGACGATCGGTATTTGTACATCGGTGCGATGCTGGAAGATCCTCACCTCTGGGGAACGCTCACGGAAAAGAATGCGATCATCTTCAACGATAATGACTTCGAGGTATTTATCGATCCGGATGGCGATCGTCATAACTACTATGAATTTGAGATCAATGCGCTGGGTACGATCTGGGAGCTCAGCCTCGACCGTCCGTATCGGGATGGAGGTCCTGTACACCGCGGGGATAACATGCCGGGCATCTGCCATGCGGTTAAGTTGTATGGTTCGTTGAACGATCCGTCCGACACAGACCTGGGTTGGTCGGTCGAGTTGGCCATTCCCTGGAGCGGGTTGCAGCGGTATGCGGGTACGATGTCCTGTCCGCCCGAAAGCGGCGATCAATGGCGGATGAATTTTTCTCGGGTGCACTGGTTGCACGAAATCATTGATGGGCGATATGTGAAGGTGCCGCGCGAAGCGCACCCCGAGGATAATTGGGTCTGGTCGCCCCAAGAGGCCATTGATATGCATCGGCCGGAGCGCTGGGGGCTGGTTCAGTTTGACGCAAACTGTGACGCTCCCTTTATGCTGGATGAATGCTGGCCGTTAAGGGAGTTGTTGATGGAACTTTACGATCAGCAGCGCGAGCGGGATGAGCCGTCTGTCGATATCGAAGACTTCACGTTCAGGGGTGTTCGAGACCCCGAGCTGCTCGAGTATCTACGTATTGAACGGGGCATCGGGGAGCAATGGCGTGCCTCGGGGAGGGTGGGTCCCCATACCCTTCAGGTCGATGATACCGGTCGTCTGCAACGACTGTAGGCGGGCTCCAGGGGGGTGCCGGCCCAAAGCTTGCTTTCACATACAGCCCCTGTTAGAATGCAAGGTACTTCACATGGAGAATCCTGAAGAAGAGCCTACGACGATGGAGACGGTTGCCATGCGTCATTTTCCTTCAGGAACTGTGGCGCCTGACCTCGCTCACGTTCTTGTTGAAACGGGCAGCTCGCATGCCGCCCGTCACGCGCTTTCACCTCCGACGATGCTGATTGGCCGTCGGTCCACCTGTGCGATTCGCCTACTCCACAGCAAGGTTTCGTCTGAGCACGGTCGATTGGTGTTCAACCAAGCACAGTGGCACGTGGTAGATTTGAACAGTACGAATGGCACCTTCTTAAATGGCGTTCGTCTTAAGCCGGGCGTGGAAACGGAGCTGCCCGTTGGATCCATACTCCAGGTTGGAAATGTTCAACTCATGTATCAAGTTCGGTCCGCGCGTGAAGCTGAATCCGAAAACGATTTACAGGACGATCTGGCGCGTGCGGTTGGCTACATTTCCGAGCTGCTGCCTCCCGCCTTGATGCAGGAGGCGCTCGTCGTAGCGTCGCTGTATCATCCATGTGCCGTGTTGGGTGGAGACGCGTATGGTTATTGGTGGTTGAAAGAAGACCTGCTTGCGTTCTATCTGCTGGACGTGAGTGGTCATGGGGTAGAGGCCGCCTTGCATGCATCCGCCGTGATGAATATCTTAAATGGGCAGAGTCTGCCGCAGGTCGATTTCTCCTGTCCGGACCAGGTGTTGGAAGGGTTGAATCGGGTTTTTCGAATGGTCGATCACGCAGGGAAATATTTCACCATCTGGTATGGGGTATATTCGACGACGAATCGGCAATTGGCTTACGCGGGGGGCGGGCATCCCGCTGCGTTTCTGGTGGATGACGAGCAGGGGACCATCCGCCCGCTTCCGTCAGACAATCCGGGAGTTGGCGTTGTCCCCCATGCATCCTTTACGGCTCAGACGACGATCCTTCCGCCCGATGCACGGCTGATACTTTACAGTGATGGGGTCTTTGAGTGCGTTCATGATGAAGAAGGGGAGTGGAGCTGGGAGTCGCTGGCAGATGCCCTGGTTGCTCATCCGTCTGTGTTAACGGGAACCCCGGAAGACCTGCTTCAGTTCATCCAGGCATCTTGCGGCACGCGTCAGATGGATGATGATTTCACGGTCGTACAGCTGCGTATGCCGGGCGGGCGGTAATGCGGGTCCGTCAACTTGGATGCTGTAGCGTGATCGTCTGCATGACGGCCCGGAAGTCATCCAGCGAGAAGGGCTTGAGCAGGCATGCCGAACCATTGCGTTCGATATAGCGTTGCATATCTTCGTTCAGTACATCACCACTCATGAAAATGAAGCGCGTGCGGGAAGATGGGTGCTTTTCAAGCCACTGTTCAAAGAATTCCTGACCACTCATGCCGGGCATGCGCCAGTCTGAAAGAACCAGGTCGAAGTGTTCCCGCTCAAGTCGATGCAGGGCTTCCAGACCATTTCCGGTCGTGTGGACTTCGTATCCGCAGCGTCCGAGGATCTTCCGCGTCAGGTTTAGAATGAGTTCCTCATCATCCACTACCAGGATCTTCTGACCGGCCCCCTGGTAGTTTGCCTGCTCCAGTTTAGGGCGATTTCCCAGATCGGCCAGCATGGCGGCATTGATGGGTGTTTCGGGCAAATCTATCACAAAACGAGTTCCCTGATCCGGCGGCGATTCGGCGGTAATTTCACCCCCGTGTTCTCGAATGATCCCGTACGACATGCTCAGACCCAGACCGGTGCCTTTCCCCGGAGGTTTGGTTGTGAAGAAAGGATCAAAGATTTTATGCATCAGCCCGGGAGGGATGCCGGGTCCGCTATCCTGAACTGTCAGGCGATTGATCCCGCCGGCTTCGCGCGAGGTGCGGATGGTCAATATGGCTGGGTGGCTCTGGCCGTCCATGGCGTGTTCCGCATTTTTAATGATATTCAACAACACCTGTTGCAGCTGGTAGGGGTCTCCAAGGATGGGCTGGAGCTCGTCGCCCAGCTCCTTGTTGATCGTGACATTCGCGGTACGCAATTCGTAGAACACAAATTTCAACGTGTTGTTGACGATATCATTCAAGCTTACCAGTACCCGCTCCGCTGGCCGCTCGCGTGCAAAACTCAGGAGGTTCTGAATGATGGCGTGACAGCGATCTGCTGAGCTGATGATTTGGTCGACATCATCCAGGTGTTCAGGGGAGAGATCCGACTCTTTGAGGAGTTGGGCATACCCGATCATCACTGTCAGGGGGTTGTTCAGCTCATGGGTGATCCCCGCAATGAACGCGCCGAGTGCGCTCAGTTTTTCAGACTGTACGAGTCGAATCTTCGTGTCCTTGAGTTTTGCCACGGTGTGTTGCAGCTCGTCTCGCGAGTGTTGAATCTTACCACACATCTGGTTGAAGGTGTTGGCCAGGTCCCCGATTTCATCTTTCGAGCGCACCTTCACCCGGTGGGTGAGGTCTCCATCACCAATTTGTTCCGCCGAG
The DNA here is from genome assembly GCA_047639095.1 of Candidatus Omnitrophota bacterium. Classification (GTDB taxonomy): domain Bacteria; phylum Verrucomicrobiota; class Kiritimatiellia; order SS1-B-03-39; family UBA6053; genus JAPYUI01. Next base: position 3,951 of record JBLIND010000399.1, read on the forward strand.
CGTTTTAATTCCTTAAGGGGGCGCACGACGCGGCCGACCATGATGTAAGCAATCCATCCCCCCAGCCAGACGCCGAGCACGCCCAGTCGTAAAAGGTATTGCTGTGTCTTGACGAGTTCCTGGTACCGGTTCTCGTAGCTGGAGAGCAAGCTGTAACGAACCGGATCGCTTTCGTTGGGAATCGCGCACGTACTGACCATGCCGTAATAGTGTTCCCCGTTAACCCGTAGTTCCTGCATAGGCTGAACCAGCGGTTGCTCGCCCAGGTCGAAGGGAAACGCCGGACTGTTTACCGCTCCATAAAAACTCAAGCGCTTAGCGGCATCCTGCCAACTGGTCACGCTGGCCCGTTTGCCGGAGTAGAAGACAATTTCGCAACTGGTCAGCCGTTTGAATTCCGAAATCACCGCTTCATCCAGATGGTTGCCGATGGTGAGTGCGCCTACGACCTGGCCATCCTTAATGATCGGGGTGGTGGCGATCTCCACGATCATGCCTCCCATATCCGCGAGAGTTGTTACGGTTTCGCCTTCGAGCGCTCGCTCTATGTGGCGGGTATGTTTTCGGTTGTACTCCTCCGCGTCGAGGTTACTGATCTGTGTGGCGGAGGCCATCATGCGCTGTCTGGCATCGGTGAAGCTGATGAAGCTGAGATTCAGTTCGAGAACCAGTTGGTTCAAGCTCAGTCTGAGTGGGGCGAGATCGACATAATCGCTGGTGAGGAGGTCGCTGATCCGATGGTCGTTCGGGATGCTCCTGCCGCGTAGGGCGAGCTGCTCCTTACGGATGCCCATGAATTTCTCGAACACGCGCTGCGAGGTCAGGAGGGCTTCCGCTCCGTCGCCCTTATACTGGCTGGTAATGTTCTGGTTGACGAGATAGATGGTAGCGCCGACGAAAAGCATCAAAATCACCATAACCGGGAGCATCACTTTTCCGTGATAGCTCAATCGAAATGTTCTGCGACTACTCATACGTTTGATACAGGTTTCCGCATGTTTAAGAAGTTTACCACTGGAAAACCCGCGTGGGCTGTGGTTTTCTCTGCATTCCCGTGTGTGAATTGTTAAGCATTTCATATGCCACGCATTCAACAATGCGGGAGAGTTTGAAGTTTCGTCACAATTGCACATTCAGCACGCCCACACGCTTGATTTGAACCCAGGGCCACGAAACAGGTCTAAAAGGTTTCCCATGACCTGAAATTAGGCTACGAGGCGCAGCATCCGAATGGAAAACCCATGAAACCCAAAGAAGTAACAGAAGTAGCAATAAAAGAACCCCAACGCGTTGTAGCCATTGTTGGTCGCCCCAATGTGGGGAAATCCGCCTTGTTCAATCGTCTTGCGCGCCGGCGCCTGGCCATTGTGCATGAAGAGTCCGGGGTGACCCGTGATCGCTTGATCATCGAAGCCCATGTGGATAACGACCGATTCAAGCTGATCGATACCGGAGGCATCGGCTACATCGATAAAGCCGAGCAGAAGGATACGATTTCTGAAGGGATCCGGAACCAGGTCGAGGCCGCCATTGAGGACGCCGCCGTAATCATTTTTCTGGTGGATGTTACATGTGGGCAGCTCCCTCTGGATGTGGAGGTTGCACGCCTATTACATGCCTGCGGTCGGACGGTTCTGCTGGCTGCAAACAAGTGTGACAACCCTGAGCTGGATCACCAGACTTCCGAGTTTGAATCCTTCGGTTTTCCCTCCTTCGCCATCTCCGCGTTGCATAAGCGCGGGCTGGATGAGCTGTTCTCTGCCGTGATCGGCCTGTTACCGGAAGGGGAGGAGCCCAGCATCGTACACCCACTTAAAGTGGCGGTCGTGGGTCGGCC
>JBLIND010000400.1:0-5765 GCA_047639095.1 Candidatus Omnitrophota bacterium
AAAGGTGTACAGCCACTCATAAAGTACGTTTTCGAGGGTCACGAGATACTTCTCGGGGCGGTCTTCCGACACCCGTTCCACATCCTCCACCCGGAATTCGTTTCCCGCCTCTTTTAAAATGAGTTGCCGTGCGCTATCGGGAAGCTCCGCCATGTTCATGTCGGTGATGGTCCGGCTCCACTGTCCATCGAGACCGTAATAGAGTTCGACTTCACCCCCGGCCTTTAAAAACATGGCCCCGTATCCGTTTGTTGTCGGATCAGGTGTTCTCTTTCTGCTTTCATGGTAGGAGCAGCAGGGGCTGATAGAGAGTCGTCAAAGTTGTAACTTTGCTCAGTTAACTTTCCACCTTGTAAGGAAGACGTGGTCGTGACGAAGACGTTATCCGGTGGAATAGCCTGCGGGTTGGAGGAGGGGAGGGAAGGGGAGTCGATGCGCGGTTCAGGTCAGCCGGCTGACGACCTGGTAGGTGACCAGCGCGGCGGTATAGGCGAGCACCGACATGTAGCCGAGCTGAAAGGCCGCCCATTTCCAGCTCTTGGTTTCGCGTTTGGTCACCGCCTGTGTGGGCAGGCACTGCATGGCGAGCACATAGAAGACGAGGAGGCTGAGACAGGTGGCGGTGTTAAACTTCAACTGGCCATCCGGTCCTTTGGCTTTGCGTAGATTGGCGTAGAGGCCCTCAGGCTCCTCGGCCCCTTCATCGCCCATGCCGTAGACGACCGACAGGGTGGAGACTATTACCTCGCGTGCGGCAAAGGAGCTGATGATGCCAATGCCGATCTGCCAGTCAAAACCGAGCGGGCGCACGATGGGTTCGATCAGTTTGCCCAGCTGGCCCGCCATGGATTGTTCGAGCGCGTAGCGGTGACTTTCGCGTGCGGCCTCGAGTTCCAGGCGTGCGGCTTCTGCAGCGTCAGCAGCTTTTATGGCTTCCGCCTGTTCCATCAGAACTACGGCTCCCGGAGCTTCTCCGGACTTCGGGTAGGTGGCCAGTACCCAGAGGACGATGGAGATGAATAAGATGATGGTGCCCGCCTGCCTGATGAAGACCCAGGAGCGGTCAGCCGTGTACAACAGGGCATTTCGGAAGCTGGGAAGTTTATAGCCCGGCAGTTCAAGAATCAGGGGTTTGCTTTCACCCGGCAGAATCGTGCGGCGAAAGATCGCGGCCATGACCAGGGCCGCGATAACGCCCAGCGAGATGGCTCCGCAAAAGACGAATGCCGCTTTGAGGTGGTCGTTGGGAAAGAGGAGTGCCGTAACCATGGCGTAGACCGGTATGCGCGCAGAGCAGGTCATCAGCGGAAGGACCAGGATGGTCAGCAGTCGATCCCGCGGGTCGCCGATAATGCGGGTCGCCATGATCGCGGGAATCGCGCAGGCATGCGCCGAAACCATGGGCACAAAAGCCGTACCTGGCAGGCCCACCCGGCGCATGAGACGATCCATCACAAAGGCCGCGCGGGCCATGTATCCGGTGTCCTCCAGCAGGGCGAGGAAGAAGAAGAGGATGCAAATCTGGGGAAGGAAAACGAGCATGCCGCCTACGCCACCAATGACACCCTGCACCAACAGATTGCGGAAATCGCCCGCGGGAAGCAGGCCTTCAATCCATCCGCCGACGGATCCAAACAACCCGTCGATTAACTCCATCGGGATCTGTGCGACCCGGAAGATGAGGTAAAAAATGGTCAACATCACCGTCATGAAAACCAGTAGCCCGAGTTTCGGATGGGTGAGGATGGCGTCCAGGCGATCCGTGCGTTCACGCGTGGTCCGGCTTTCGCCGGTAATGACACGCGAGGTGACATCTTCGGTCCAGTTGAAGCGGCTGTTAAACGCGCAGGAGGTGCAGGAGTCACAGGCCTGCGGTCCCACGCAGTCCTTCCGTGGTGGTGGCTCCGGATCGCGGATCAGGCCGGCCATCGCCTCCTTGATTTCGCTGATCCCCACGTTGTTCTTTGCATTCACCGCAACGACCGGGCAGCCCAGTTCCGTTGCGAGCTTGGCGGGATCCACATGCATGCCGTGACGTTCGGCAATGTCGCCCATGGTCAAGGCGATCACCGTTGGCATGCCGAGCTCCAACACCTGGCTGGCCAGAAAAAGATTGCGCTCCATGTTCGATGCATCGACGGTCACCACGAGGGCATCGGGTGGCTCGCGACCTTCGATACAGCCGAGCAGGTAGTCACTCGCAACTTGTTCGTCGGGGGTTGCGGCCTGGAGGCTGTAGGCGCCCGGAAGATCGATGAGTTCGATCGATACGCCACTCACGCGGATGCGGGCATGCTTTCCTTCTACCGTCGTGCCGGGGAAGTTACCCGTCTGTGCATTCAGGCCGGTTAGCGCGTTAAAGAGGGTGGACTTGCCGCTGTTGGGGTTGCCAATCAGGGCGATGCTTTTTCGACGTACCGGAGGTTCAAGCGGAATGGGGTGGACCATGATGGGTAACTCGTTGTGTCCGACGCTTCACGAAATGGTGATGCCTCGGGCGGGTCAGGCGGAAAGGATGGTGACCTGTACTTCGTCTTTGCGATTCCAGCAACGACTGGCGGATGCGCAGGATTCCACCTCCACATGTTCTGCAAGGCGTGCAGACAGGCCAATGCGGGAGCCGAAGACCTTGAAGATCAGGGGGTCACCTTTTTGGACCAACTCAATGCGCCGGTCTATGCAGACACCCATCGCTTTCAGGCGATTCAATTCCTCCGCTTCGGAAACGCCGCGAATGATCGCACAATCACCAATATGTAGTTCAGTCAATTTCATGTCTGTTTTCTCACGTGGTCCTGAGTTTAAACCGGGGTGCCTGTTTTGCATATGCCGCGTCTGGGTTGGTCAGCATGTATGCTTCATAAAGGTTTGCCCGATAGTAATACTACGGAACATATGCATAAGTTCTTGTCAAAAAATTTACTTAATTGCCCGTTGACTATACCATACATCATTTGGTTTATATGCCAAACAAAATATCAAATCGTTAACCAAACAGGAAGTATTAATGAAAAAGTGTCTTTTTGTTGCTGTTTTAACCGGTTTCGTGGCTGGCCCCGGCGTGTTCGCCCAAGATGATTCTCGGGTTGAAGCGCTGGAGCGTAAGGTCGCTATGTTGGAAGAAGCCGCCGAACGTCGCCAGTTTGGCGATGTAATTCCCGCGTTGGGCGCCCCCGTACATGGGATGGCTGCCGCTGCCTCCAAGGTTTACGGGGTGAAACAAGGGGTTTCAATCGGGGGATATGGCGAGGCGCTGTATCAACGCTTCGATGGCGACAAGTCGGATGAATTCGATTTTCTCCGGGCCGTGTTGTATTTCGGCTACAAGTACACGGACCAGTGGGTGTTCAACTCTGAAATTGAATTCGAGCACGCATCCACCGGAAAAGAGGGCGAGGCTTCGGTCGAATTTGCATACCTGGATTATCTCGCAAGCTCGGCCTTGAATTTTCGTGCCGGTCTTCTGTTGATGCCCGTTGGTATCGCAAACGAATTGCATGAGCCCACGGCCTTTCTCTCTGCACGTCGTCCCTTGATCGAGAACAGTATCATCCCAACCACCTGGCGTGAGAATGGCATCGGCCTGTTCGGGGAGCTTGCGGGCGGGTTTTCCTACAAGGCGTATGTCGTAAACGGCCTGCGGGCGGATGGCTTCTCCAGCGGCGGTTTGCGCGGGGGGCGGCAAAAAGGATCCAAGGCGAAAGCGGAAGATTTTGCCGGTGTAATCCGATTGGATTATCAACCGATGACCGCACTGACCACGGGTGCTTCCTTCTACCAGGGCGACTCCGGTCAGGACCTCGAGGTCTCTGCAAATACGTCCATCGTCGAAGCGCACATGGACTATCGCAGTAAGGGACTTGAGGTGCAGGCGCTCTACACGCAGGCGGAAGTCGATGATGCAGCCGCGTTGAGTCGCATCGCCGGTGGAAAGAATGATGACGGCTCCGCAAAAGCGGATGCGGAGATCAATGCCGTCGGAGAGACCCTGAGTGGTTGGTACGTCCAACTGGGCTATGATCTCATGACCATGCGTAGCGGCGAGGCCGAGATGGCGCTTACTCCGTTCGTACGCTATTCTGCCTACAACACGCAGGATTCTATTCCCGATGGCTTTAAGCGCAGTGGCCGTTCGGATGTTGAGGTGACCACCATCGGGGTGAATTTTAAACCGATCGACGAAGTGGTGTTCAAGGTGGACTATCAGATGATCGATAACGCTGCGGGTACCGGTGAGGATCAGTTGAATGTGGCCCTGGGTTATGTCTTTTAAGCGGAGCCATCTTCTAGCCGCGATCGCCTTCAGCCTCGTGCTGACGGCTTCGGCCAAAGTGTTTCTGATCCGGGATGCCGCATTGGCGGAGCTCTTCCCTGACGCGGAGATCACGCGCGAGACCGTGTATCTCGAGCCCGCGCAGCGCAAGCAGATGGAGGCCTTGGCCGGGACCGCGTTGTCCGGCGACATTCTGTATCGGTATAGGGCGGAAATCGATAGTGTCCTGCAGGGCGAGGCCTACATGGATGCGCATCGGGTGCGGACGCTTCCCGAGACCCTGATCGTTGCGCTCCTGCCGGATGGTTCGGTGAAAGACGTGAAGGTCATGGTCTTCAATGAGCCGCAGGAATACCTCTGTCCGCCTAAATGGTACCAGCAGTTCGTCGGGCGCAAGCTCAACGATGATCTCGCCCTGAAAAAGGGCATCGATGGCATGACCGGGGCGACCTTGACCGCGCGGGCGACCACGCAGAGCGTGCGACGTGTACTGGCCATTCGCCAAGTGCTGAGTGCGCCGAAATGACGCCGCTCGAAAACCGGTTGATGCATCTGGCCAATCTCCTGGTCGGCGGAACCGGTCTGGTGTATGGCGTGCTGAAATTCTTTTTCATGCGGGAAGGGGAGTACGGTCCCGAAATGCATGTAGCCCAGCCTGCGTGGCAGCACGCCCACGTGCTCGCGGCCCCTCTACTGGTGATCCTGCTCGGTATGTTTTGGAAGAGTCACATTCAGCCCTATTGGCAACGAGGCCTGAAGGAAGGGCGTCGAACCGGTCTGGGCATGGTTGCGCTGGCGGTTCCGATGATTGCATCGGGTTATCTCCTGCAGGTGGCCGAGTCCGGCGCCTGGCGTTCGATCTGGATGTGGGTGCACATTGGCGTGAGTCTGCTGTGGATCTTGTTTTACCTGGGGCATTGGCTCCTGCACTGGTGGGCCCGGCGGCAGCGCGTTTAACGCATGGAAAGCGGGTTTCCTATCACAGGAACGCAGCGGGCTGAGCTCGTCAGGCCCCGATCACATCGCGGAAAAAACGCAGACCTTCGGTCATCACTTCGACCAGGGACTGGATTTCGTCTGGCGACCATTCCGGCTCGTCCAGTCCCAGTCGCTGGGTCAGCCAGTCGTCCGGCTGGGCGGTCATATGGGCGCTGAAGAGTTTGTCGTACAGGTCCTGCGTGGTGGGTTCGAGTGCCGCAAATGAATTGGGTGTGCCGATGGCGACATTCAGGTCGTTGAGCATGTTCCATGCATTCAGCAGGGCCTCCAACGCTTCCGCTTTCGCATCTGGAGCTGATGGTTGTTTGAGCCACGCGGCCACTTGATCCAGATCGTGGGGGATCGGCTCCTCGGGTTCGAGTTGAATCGCGTGGGCCTCGGCATACCGGAGGAGTGCGGCGCGTTCGCCTTGAAGGTCGACCTTGCCGTCTTTGCTGAAGAATCGGTCACCCGCACCCGTGCACCAGATACCGAAGAGATCCTTTTGCTGCCA
>JBLIND010000401.1:0-5753 GCA_047639095.1 Candidatus Omnitrophota bacterium
CGGTGAACACGCTGATCAACGGTGTGAGCGGGATCAGGCCGGCGCCGAAGTACATGAGGCCGAGAGCGGCGATCGGGGTGAAGGGGAGATAGAGCAGGGCAAAGACGCCGCTGACCATAAAGGACATACCGCTGAGGAAGGCGTACGCCGGGTGCCATGCCTTCACGCGATTGCGGAGGCGATAGAGCATCAGCAGGTGCGCAAGGGGGACGGTGAGGATGAGCAGGGTGTGCCAGATGGTGGGGATTGGGTCGAAGAGGGTTTCCGCGCTGAAGCGGGTGACATACTCGAAGCCTACGGTGAAGATAGGGAGGAAGAAGCCGAAGATGCCGAGCAGGATTGTGTTCACCCGGCTCTGCCACGTGGTATATTTGGGGAGGTTGCTGGGTCGAGTGGGCTCCGCATCCGGGGGGGCACGTTTCAAGGGCTCGGGTTCGATTTCGATCTTACCGTATCGCCGGATCAATTTGTCGATATCCTGTTCCGAGGCGTAGGTGATACCCGTGGCATGGAGCTCGGCCTCCATGTCGCGTCGGAGATCGTCGATCACTTCGGCGACATCGACTTCCTGTTCGTTCAGGGTACCGCGTACCTCCTGCAGGTAGGCTTCCAGTTTTGCGCGTGCGTCATCCGTCCATTTCATGATGGGTTTCCTTCAGGTTGCAGGTCTTCAAATTCTGTACAGAGCGTTTCAAAATAGCCGTTCATGGCCTTGGCGGCTTTACGGCCCGCCGGGGTCAGTCGGTAGTATTTGCGCGCCGGGCCATCGGAGGATTCTTCGAGGCGGGTATCGACGAGACCCTGAACGCGCAGGCGGGAGAGCAGGGGGTAGATGGTGCCTTCCGAGACGCAGAGCGCGGGGCTTTCGACCAGGGATTTCACCAGTTCGTACCCGTAGCGCTCGCCCTTGGCGAGGTCGTTGAGGATGAATAGTTCCACCAGTCCTTTGCGGACTTGGACCATCCAGTTGTCTATCGGGTCGTTTGTTTTTTCAGTCATGCTTAGCTACTATGTTATGCAAGGTACTGTCTAATGCTTAGTAGGTCAAGGGGGTTTGGGTGGATTACTTGTTGGGGGAGGGCGGAAAGAAAAATGCCTAAAAGTGTTCGTCGATTAACTGTATGGGTGTTGCCATACACCAAGACGTGGAAAAATTGCTCCATATTCAACTCGATCTCCAATCGGGCATCCCGATTTACCGGCAGGTGATAGATCAGCTCAAGTATTACATCTCCTCCGGCAGTCTGCAGACGGGTGACAAGCTGCCTTCGATTCGGGCGCTGAGTCAGTATCTCTCGGTCAATCCCACGACGATCGTGAAGGCGTACTCGGAACTCCAGCACGAAGGCGTGATCGAGATGCGGCAGGGGAAGGGCGCTTTCATCGCGGAGCGCACTCCGAAGGTCACCCGGACGGAGCAGAAGAAAATTATCACCCGGCTCGCCCGACAGCTGGCCGTCGAAGCCCGGCAGATTGGCTGTGATGCCCACCTGGTTCGGGAAATTCTGGAAGAAGAATTGAAGCAGGCCCAACTCAACGAAGAAGGAAACGCATGAGCTACGCAATTGAAACGCACCAACTCCATAAACAGTTCTCTGGCGGCGTGAATGCATTGAACGGTCTGGATATGTCCGTCGCCGCCGGTTCGGTCTACGGATTGATCGGCCGCAACGGTGCAGGCAAGGCAACGGCCATGCGGCTTCTGGCGGGCATTCTGAATCCCAGCCAGGGGCATTACCATATCCTGGGGGTGAACATGCGGAAGGCCGGTCCGGCTGAGCACGCCAATTACGCCTACGTTTCCCCGGCCCAGCAGCTCCCGCGCTGGAGCAGTGTCGCCCGGCTGGGGAGTATGCTTTCCTCTTTTTACCCCAATTGGGATGAGGCCTGTCTGAAAACGTTGTGCACCCACTTTTCGATCGATCCGCTGCGGCCCGTCCACCTGTGTAGTTGATGGATGAACCGGCTGCCGGGCTCGCACTGGGCTGGGGTCTGGTCCTTTTCATCGGGTATCCGACCATCGGGTTGGTCTTTGGTTTTGCAGCCGTGGTCGGGGGCGGCCTTTTCGGCGGTTATCCGGTTTCCACGGGTACCGAAGAGTTCTTGCTCGGCTTGCCGCCAACGCGAACCCAACAAGTGCGGGTGCGCTTCGGCATGGGCCTCTTGCCGATTGTGCTGGGCGTTGTCCTGAGCCTGGCACTGCTGCACGGGAACCTGCCTCAGCGATTCTGGAGACTCTTTTTCACCTCGAGTTATACGGAGTTCTATCCCTCGTCGCGCCTGACGCCTTTCGCGCCCTTGTGCCTGACCATTCCACTGTGTCTCTACAGTTGCCTTGCGTATTCTCGAGTCTGCGTCACCGCGGCGCGGCCGTCGGCGTGGCGATTCTGGGTGGGTGCCTGCTGACCGGAGGGGTGGTCGGTCTGGGGGTGTACCTCGATCAATTCGCCCGTGATCCTGCTGCTCAGGGAGTCGTAACCCTGGTTTTGACGGGCCTGTTGTTTATCACCGTCACGCTGGTCGGTGATTGGGCCTACGCGCAGAAGGAAGCGGCTGCGGGCGACAGGGTCACCCCCAAGGGTACGGTGCCCATCCTTGCGGTGGCCGTCGGTCTGGTGCTGTTTCTCTTACTTGTCATAACCTTTGTCCGCTAGCTGGAGATCATCATGGAAAAACGAACACTCAAACCCGTTCAACGCGTGGTTGGATGGTCCGGGGTCGCGATATTGATCGCCCTGTTGCCGCTCATTCCTCTCGCGCCGGATGCCGAGGTGGAGCCGGTGCTGATTGCCAGCTGCGCGGATGATATCGTATCGGCCCTCACCCGGGATCCGAATGTGTTGCAGAGCCGCTCCCGAAGTTTGCGGCAAGATCAACCTGCGCAACCGCTCGGTTACGCCATGCTCGCTCATTTTAAATGGCTGTTTCTGCTCGGGTTCGTCGGGGTGATCTGGTCGCGCTCGCAGGCATGTCCATCGGCCTTATTTTATACCTGGGAATCATTGATCAGCAGCGCACCCGCTATCCCTTCAGCGGGTAGAGGATCCCTCGCTCTCACGTGCGGTCCGCATGACGGCTGGCCAACTGGCGGGGCGTACGTTTTTCTATCTTGCCCCGACCAGCAAACGCCTGCTGGCCTTGTTTCATTCCATGGTTGATACGGATCCGGTTCTCGCAGCAGCGGTCCTCGATCGGCCGGAGGTGCTGACCGGGTTGACACTCGAGGTGAGCGACGATTTCCTGGATGGTCCCGTCCTGGAGAAAATCATCGGGATGAATGATGCAGCGACGCTTGCAAAGCTCACGGCCTGGACTGAGGAATCACCCCTGAGGGTTTGTCTCCTGGAGAATGGGAGTCATCCCATGGAAGTGAAGCGTCAAATTCTTTCCTGCACCGCGACCCGGATGGGTTATGTGAGTCTGGCCCATCGAGAAGTTCAGGCGCTCCGCACTATCCATCTGCCACCGGGACTGACCTTGCGCGAGGTGGCGCTGCAGCAGGAGCAGGTACAGCTGCACTTCACGTTTGGAGCGGCCTTGTCGCATCGAACAGGTGTTCCGGAGGGGACCTGCTTCCGCGCGATGTTCAAGCTGGAGGAACTCTTCGGTGGGCGACATAGCTCGTTTGAGCAGATGGCATTCTCCTCACCCGATGCTCCGGATCCACTTCGTGACTACGTGAACGTCTTGATTTTTCTGAAGCGTGCGGGCTATGACGCCCCGGTGATTTCCCCGGAGAGCCGGTCGCATGTGCTCTCTCGGGAGGACGTGCCGTATTCGCTGCGCATCGAGCTCCCGCTTAACTATCGCGTCGTCACGCCATCGCATCGATCCGGGGCGGGCACGTTTCAGGTCGTTTCACTTGTGCGGAAAACCACATCCCCAGGATGGGATGCTGTTCTGTATGTGGGGGCTCAGCCCCGGTTACCCTTCACGCGACTCCCGGATGAGTCAACGGAACGTGAAGGTCGGTTAAGCTGGCGTGCATATACGCATCATAATCTTCCGTACATGCGGGCGGAGATTCAGGCGGACAACGGGCCACCGGCCTACATCGTCCTTGCCGGGCAGAATCCGGCCGAGATGGAAATGCTCTTTTCAGCCTTCGATGCGTTGGAGATCCTGCCGCTTGAACAGCTGCCGGAATAACGAGCAGTGAGGCTGTGGCTAAAATCAAACGCCCTTTTTATTGAGTAAAGCCCGGCCGGGTGTAGCATCCCTACGTTGCGACAGGCATGTAAACAGGCCTGCACTCGGAAAAAATGGGCAGGCTATAATTGGATAAATTATTTCAGAAACAGCTGGGTATCAGCCGGTTGCTGTGCCGAGGGGAGGTGAGGCGAGAGGCAGGCGAATAAGCCAGCACTCAGCCAGACTGCGGTGGCGGTGGGAAGGGATTTGCTTTGGTCGAATGCATTCTTTAAACAGGAGTCTCTCCTGGTGTGGAATGGGTTCTGGAACATGAGTAATCCACAAATCGTTGGGATAGATGGTTTATTCCTGCAAATTGTTTAGAGATTTCATGAGCGCCGATATTCCCCTCTTACATGATCCAGTATTTAAACATTCGCGTTATTCTGATTATCCTGCGGGACCTGGTTGTGTGAAATTCGGATCGAAGGGGCGCATCCATTAGGTGCGTCAAACCAGGTGTGGAGGCGAGTGCCTCAGCATACGTGTAGAATTGTGCGAACCCGATAACGACCTGAGGTCAGTCGCGTGGGGTTTCGAGTTGATTCGTTAATCGCTTAGCGACGCAGCTCGATGACCTTGAGCGGTTGCTCGGGGTCTGCCGCGGTGGGTCCGACGATGAAATCGGCGATCTTGACGAAGTTGGTGGTGGCCGGGCCAAAGAAGGTGGTCCAGACCTCGCCGTCGAACCCGTCGGTCAGGGTCAACTTGCCCTTGCTGTTAATCGAGCCCGTGAAGTTGGCGCCGATGTCCGCAGGCAGATCTGTGGAGATGGTTATCGCATCACGATCCTGGCGAATCGTCGCGGTGACTGGAGTGGACCCGAGTTCGTCGGTTCGGAAAAAGGAGCCCTTCCACTTTCCGTTGATGCGTGGGACGGCAGAAACGGTTCCATCGGGTTGGGTCGCGGCAACCGTGGGGGTGTTTTCATCCATGCTACTTCCGCTATCGCAGCCGCAGAGGAATCCAACCTCACAGAGGGTGGCGATTAGCAAACGAAGGAACTGGTTTCTCATGGCGGCTATCGAATGTCAGCATTCCCGGGAGTACAATCTAAATTGTGAGCAAATTGGCGTTGTGGCGTTGCCTTTTAGCCCCATTTCGCCTTGGGTCCTCGGCATGAAGCGCGGCACCTGGTTAAAATGGATGATCAGCCTGATCTTTGTCGGTCTGATTATCTGGAAGGTGCCCTGGTTGGACCTCTCGGATGCGCTTGCGGGCATCCAGGCACCGTGGGTCGCCGTCTCCCTTGGCGTCTCCATGGTCATGGTGCTCGTGAGTTGCGGTAAGTGGTCGCTCCTGCTCAAGGCGCAGGGGACGCCAGTGCCTTTCGGATTCCTGCTCAAGCAATATTTGATCGGATATTACTTTTCCAATCTCCTGCCGTCCAATGTCGGGGGCGACGTCGTGCGTTCCTGGAGCGTGGGGCGGCGCATCAACAGCCAGTCGCATGCCGCCGTGTCCGTATTCCTCGAACGTTTCACCGGATTTATCTGTCTCCTGGTGACCGCGGTTTTATGTCCCTTGCTGGTCCCGGGCTTGATCACCCAGCTTGCGGTTTT